>JBKECG010000330.1:0-6473 GCA_047974395.1 Pikeienuella sp.
GCGGGCTCGACTCCCTCGACCAGCGCCCCCCATTTCGCCAGCGCGCCGGCGGCTTCGTCGATCTTCTGTCGGGTCCAGTCCAGCGTGCCGCGGTAATGCGCGCCAAGAAGCGCGAGCCGCAACACCCCCCCCGGCGCCCGCTCGCGAAGATCGGCGACGGTCAGGAAATTGCCGAGCGATTTCGACATTTTCCGCCCGTCAACGTTGATCATGCCGTTATGCATCCAGACCCGCGCGAACTCCGCCTCCGGCGCAGCGCAGCAGCTCTGGGCGATCTCGTTCTCGTGATGCGGGAACTGGAGATCGGCGCCGCCGCCATGGATGTCGAAAGTCGCGCCCAGCAATTCCGACGCCATGGCCGAGCATTCGATATGCCAGCCGGGCCGCCCGCGCCCCCATGGGCTGTCCCAGCCGGGCTGATCATCGGCCGAAGGCTTCCAGAGCACGAAATCCATCGGGTCGCGCTTGTAGGGCGCGACCTCGACCCGCGCGCCGGCGATCATGTCATCGACGGAGCGGCCGGAAAGCCGACCGTAATCGGGATAGGTGGAGACCTCGAACAGCACATGCCCTTCGGCGGCGTAGGCGGCGCCGCGGGCGATCAGCGTCTCGATCATCGCAACCATCTGCGGCACGAACTCGGTCGCGCGCGGCTGATGCGTCGGCGGCAGCACGCCCAGCGCCGCCATGTCCTGCTGATACCAGGCGGTCGTCTCGGCGGTGATCTCGCCGATCGGGACACCGCGCTCCTTCGCCCGGATCATGATCTTGTCGTCGATATCCGTGATATTCTGGACATAGGCGATATGATCGGCGCCGTAGACATGGCGGAGAAGCCGGAAGAGCATGTCGAAAACCACGGCCGGGCGGGCGTTGCCGATATGGGCGCGGTCATAGACCGTCGGTCCGCAGACATACATCCGCACATTCGCGGGGTCGATCGGCCGGAAAATCTCTTTCCGGCGGGTCAGGGAATTATGCAGCTTGATCTCGGTCATGGTCTCACAACGGGCTTGCCCGGGCGGGCCGCCGGTTCAGTCGTGAGGAGAGAACAAGGAGCGCCGCCGCAGACTGGTGTCAGCGGATAATGCAGGTCTCGCAAATGCAGATCGCGGCGTTCATGGGCCGAGCATATGCCCCAGACGCCGGGCGGAGGCAAGCCGTTATCGGCGTTTCAGGAAGGGCATGAAGGCCCCCATGTCCGGCCCGTGATCGCGCCCGGTCAGCGCCCGCCGGAGCGGCAGGAAGAGCGCCCTGCCCTTGCGCCCGGTCGCCTGCTTCACCGCCCCGGTCCATTCGCGCCATGTATCGCTATTCCAGTCTGTTGTGGGCAAAAGATCAAGCGCCGCATGAACAAATTCGCGGTCCTCCTCCGCGATGGCCGGGACCGCGCCCTCGGCGACGGCGCGCCAGTCCTCCACATCCGCGAGCCGGTCGATATTGGGGCGGATGGCGAGCCAGAAATCCTCCGTCACCTCCGGCGAAAGCCGCGCCCGCACCGCGTCGAACGGCGCCTCGCGCAGCATTTTCGCGGAAAGCTGCGAGATCTCCTCGGTGGAGGCCCGCACCGGCGCGGCGCCGAAGGTGGAGATGTCGAAGCCCCCGGCGGCCTCCGCCGCCGTCCAGACCGGCTCGACCGGCCGCGAGGAGCCGATCCGCGCCAGCCAGGAGAGGATCGCCGCCGGCTCCGCCCCCGCCTCGCGCAATTCCGCGATCGAAAGCCCGCCGATGCGTTTGGAGAGTTTCTCCCCCCCCGGCCCGACCATCAGCGGATGATGGGCGAAGCGCGGCGGGGTCGCGCCCAGCGCCTCGAAAAGCTGGATCTGCGTCGCGGTGTTGGTGACGTGATCGGCGCCGCGCACCACATCCGTCACCCCCATGGCGGCGTCGTCCACCACCGAACAGAGCGAATAGAGGAACTGCCCGTCCTCGCGGATCAGCACCGGGTCGGAGACCGCGCCGGCGTCGATCCGCTGCGGCCCGCGCATCCCGTCCTCCCATTCGATCGGGCCGGGATCGAGCCGGAATCGCCAGTGCGGAGCGCGCTCCGCCGTCAGCTTCGCCTTGTCGGCCTCGGTCAGGCGCAGCGCGGCGCGGTCATAGACCGGCGGGCGCTTCGCCATCAGCAGGCGCTTTCGCATCAGCGCCAGCTCCTCGGGGCTTTCCCAAGCGGGATAGAGCCGTCCGGCGGATTTCAGCGCCTCGGCCGCCCCCTCATAGAGCGAAAGCCGCGCCGACTGCGCGAATTCGGCGTCCCATGGCAGGCCGAGCCATTCGAGATCCCGCCGGATCGCGTCGGCGTATTCGGCGCGAGAGCGTTCCCGGTCGGTATCGTCGATCCTGAGCAGAAAACGCCCGCCCGCGGCCCGCGCGATCAGGGCGTTGAAGACCGCGGTCCTGAGATTGCCGAGATGCAGCGCGCCGGTCGGCGAAGGCGCGAATCTTGTGGTTGTCATGCGTTCCGCCTTCCCTCGGCCGGGGCGCGGCCCCTCGCCGCGCCCCCGCCATACCCGCCGCGCAGCCGCCGGCGCAAGCCGGGCCGGGCGACGCCGGTGTTGTCAGCGCCGGGTCATCTACCTAATCTCCGCGCCCGACAGTCAGGATGCGAAGCGACGGGAGCATATCATGCGCGCACTCAACCGATGGACGGCGCTCGGCGCGGCCGCGCTTTTCGCGACCGCCGCACATGCGCAGAACGCCAATGTCGCCGTGAAGAAATACGATAGCGGCGGCGTCTACGAAGGCGAGTTCCGGGACGGCAAGCAACACGGCCAGGGCACTTTCACCCTGCCTGGCGGCTATGAATACGTCGGCCAGTGGGTGGACGGGCGAATCGAAGGCCAGGGCCGGGTGAAATACGAGAACGGCTCCGTCTACGACGGCGAGTTCAAGGACGGCGCCCCGAACGGGCGCGGCAAGATCACCTATGCCGATGGCGGCTCCTATGAGGGCGACTGGATCGGCGGGGTGATTCAGGGCTCGGGCGTCGCGACCTATGCCGACGGCGCGCGCTATGAGGGCGAGTTCGTCAACTCCGTCCAGGAGGGCAAGGGCGTGATGACCCGCCCGAACGGCTATCGCTATGAAGGCGAATGGAAACAGGGCTCGCCCGAAGGTCAGGGAACCGTCGCCTATTCCGACGGCTCGACCTATACGGGCGCCTTCAGGGCCGGCGCGCGCGAGGGGGCCGGCGAGGTGAAGATGGCCGACGGCGCCGTCTATACCGGCGATTTCAAGGGCGGCGCCCCGAACGGGCGCGGCAAGATCACCGACGCCGATGGCGGCGCCTATGAGGGCGAATTCGCCAACGGCCTCCGCGAAGGCGAAGGCCGGGCGGTCTACGCCAATGGCGACGTCTACGAAGGCGGTTTCAAGGCCGGCGCCCGGCAGGGCGAAGGCGTGCTGACCGCCGCCAATGGCGACGTCTATCAGGGCCAGTGGGTCGAAGGCCGCTTCGAGGGGCCGGGCGCCGCCCGGCTTTCCGACGGGCGGGTGATCGAGGGGAATTTCATCGACAACGCCATCCAGGGCGCCGGCAAGATGACCACCGCCGATGGCGGCGTCTATGAGGGGAACTGGGTGGACGGCAAGATCGAGGGCGCCGGCGAATTCCGCTACGCTTCGGGCGCCGTCTACAAGGGCGCGTTCCTGAACGGGCGCGTCAGCGGCGAGGGCAAGATCGTCTATCCCGACGGTTACGAATATGAAGGCGAATGGCGGGACGACAAGCCGGAGGGCGCGGGCGTCGCGCGCTTCCCCGATGGCGGCGTCTATGACGGCCAGTTCGTCGCCGGGCGGCGCTCGGGCGAAGGCGCGTTCACGCAATCGGACGGATTCAGCTACAAGGGCGCCTGGGTGGACGACCGGATGGAGGGCGAAGGCGTCGCCACCTATCCGAACGGCAATGTCTACAAGGGCTTCTTCAAGGACAACCGCCGCCACGGCAAGGGCGAGATGACCTTCGCCAATGGCGCCGTCTTTGACGGCGAATGGGTGGACGGCCAGCGCGGCGAGGCCGCGGCCCCCGCCTCTGATCCAGCCCCCGCCGCCGATCCGGCCCCCGCCCCCGCGTCGGAATGACGCGCCGGGCGAGATGCGCCGCGCCGATCTTCGGCCGGGCCGCGCTCATCGCCGCGATCGTCCTGTCATGGGGGCCGGCGGCGGCGGAGACGCCCTCGCCGGACAAGCCCAACGCGCTGTCCGACATGATCCGCTTCATGTCCAGCCAGGAGATGCGCGACCGCTATGCGCTGAATGGCCCGGTCAGCAATCTTCACTCGGTAATGGCGTTCGATACGGATGTCGTCGGCGGCCTGAAGCTGTTCTTCGCCTCCTATCCCGACGAGGCGCCGGCCGGCCTGAGGATCGCCGTGCTGGCCGACCGGAAGGACGGGTCTCCATACGGCGAAATCTATCAGTGCCCGGATGAGGGCGGGCATTGCGTCTTCGACCCCGCGCGTCCGCGAGAGACGATCCCCGACGGCGATCTCTGGCGCTACGGCCACGCGGCCATGAGATCGGGCATGCTTGGGACCGATCCCGCAAAGCCCGATATCTTTCCGGTGAAGAACGACGGGAACGACCGGATCGAAGGCCGGTTCATGGCCATATTCGACGACGAGGCGAAGGCGCTTAGCGCCATCTGCGTCGCGCTCGATTCCCACGAGGCGGGATCACCCCCGCTATCCAACGAGGAACGAACGGATATCGCCTCCTATTGCTACAGTTTCCCGCTGCGGCGCGTGACCTTTCCGACCGAGGAGACCACGACAGGATATTTCCCGGATGACGAAACCCGCCTCCGCCGGAAGCGGGAGCTGGAGACGCTGATGAGCACGGAGCCGGACCAATGAACCTGAAGCGCAGCACCGCCCTCGCCGCCCTCGCGGCCCTGTCGCCCGGCCTCGCGCCAGCCGAACCGCCCTCCACCGAGCGGCTCAACACGCTTGAGGAACTGATCCGCTTTCTGGGCAGCCAGGAGCTTCGCGACCGCTATGAGCTGAACTACCCGCCGGGCAAAATCCACAACATCAACATCGCGGACGAGGGAGAAACGGATTTTCTCATCGGGTTCGAGCGGTTCTTCACCTCCTATGCGGGCGATATCCCCCCGGGCCTCAGCATCGTCGTCACGGCCCTTGACGAAGAGGGATATGAGGTCGCGGAGATCTATCAGTGCCCGGACGAGGGCGATCGCTGCGTGTTCGACCCCGCCCGCCCGCGAAAGAAGATCGCGTCGGAGGATGTCTGGCGTTACAGCTATCCCTCCATGAGCGAGCTTGACCTCGGGCAGGACAACGAAAGCCGCGGGCCGGATTACTATCCGCTGGAAACGTCGCGCAACGGTCGGATGGCGGCCTGGTTCGTCGCCCAGTTCCACGACGAGCCGGAGGCCCTCAGCGCCATCTGCCTGAGGGCGGATTTTCACGAGAAGCGCTTGCTGGGCTTTCTGGATGTCTCCGACTTCCTGGAAGCGGAGATGGATAGCAAATGGCTCTATTGCTACGATCCGAAACTCGACCGGGTGATGACCAGTTGGGAGAAGGACTACGGCTACACGCTCAGCGCGGAGCAGGACAGCTGGATACGTCCGGAATATGAGAAATTCCTGGGCGGGCCGCTCCCCCCGGTCCCGCCGCGATGAGCCGCGCGAGGAGGCGAATTCGCCCCGCGCGACCAAATGGCGTTGCAAGATGCGTTGGCGCGCGTATAACGGACGCATGAGCAAAGTCGCGCATATCTCCCGGATGATCGCCGCCGCCGGCGGTCTCCTTCCTGCGCGCCTTCTCCTTAGCCGCCCCTAGGCGCGCCGGGTCCGCGGCGCGCGCGTCTGGGGGATAAACGCCACGCGCCGCAGGAAACCCCGGAACAGCTGAGCGAGACACATGACCGAATCCAGAACCAACGACAGCGCGGCCGCTGACGACCCGAACCGCGTCCTGATCTTCGACACCACCCTGCGCGACGGCGAACAGTCGCCGGGCGCGACCATGACCCTGCGCGAGAAGCTCTCGATCGCCCAGATTCTCGACCAGATGGGCGTCGATATCATCGAGGCCGGTTTCCCCATCGCCTCCGAAGGCGATTTCGAAGCGGTGAGCGAGATCGCCAGACAGGCCGAGCGCGCCGTGATCTGCGGCCTCTCCCGCGCCGCCAAGGGCGATATCGACCGGGCTTGGGAAGCGGTTCAGCACGCGAAGAAACCGCGCATCCACACCTTCATCGGCACCTCGCCGCTGCATCGCCAGCACCAATTGGCGATGGCTGAGGAGCAGGTGCTGCGCAAGATCGAGGAGACGGTGGGCCACGCCCGCTCGCTCTGCGAGAATGTGCAATGGTCGCCGATGGACGCGACGCGGACCGAGCGCGCCTATCTGATCGAGGCGGTCAAGGTCGCCGTCGCCAGCGGCGCGACCACGATCAACATCCCCGACACGGTGGGCTACACCGCCCCGCGCGAAAGCGCGGAGATC
>JBKECG010000332.1:0-24458 GCA_047974395.1 Pikeienuella sp.
ACCTGCTCAACCTGCTCGACCTTGGCGCCCGCCCGCTGAACGAGGTCGCTCATGTTTGAGTTGGTCAGATCCTCACGCCGGAAATCGCCCCCGACTTCCGGCAGCAAATAAGCCTGCGACAACTGAGAGGGGCTGCCTTTCAATTCCCGAACCCGAACCGCGCGTACCAGCTCGGAATTCAGCGGAACCTGCATCTGAACGCAGATATGCGGCGGTGCCTCGCCCCGGTCGAGGCTGATGACCTTCAGCTTTGTACTTTGCCCGACGGCGTTGAGATATTTGAGGAAACCGTGCACATTGCTCGTCACGGGCCGGTTCAGATCGGATTCCCGCGCATCATGCGTGACGAATGTTCCCCGGCCACGGCTGCGCGTGACCAAACCGTCGCTCGTCAGCATCCCCATTGCCTTGCGGATCGTGATGCGACTGACGTTGAAGGTCTCTGCCAGCTCGGCTTCGCTCGGCATCGGCACCTCCGCCGGGTAATAGCCATTCACAATCCGTTCGCGAAGGACGGAGAACACCCGGTGATATAATGGCGTCGGAGAGTTAATCATCTGGGTCGGCACAGCCCTTCATGGCGGCAGTTGGGGTCGGCCTCAGGGCCGTTTTTCGTTCAGAACGCGTTGTATCGCGATCAACGCTGTATCGCGCGCTTTTTCAAGAGTGGTAATATCGCGCCCTCCGGCCTCTTGAGCAATACCCGCGACAAGTGCGGCGCAGGTTTCGTCGTCAAGGCTCGGACTGCCAAGATCCTGCCAGCGTCGCTCCTGACTGGGACCGAGATGATCGAGATAATGGGCAATACCACCCTGCCCCCCGCCAAGATGGTATGACATATGCGCGCCCATCACCGACCAGCGCAACCCGGGACCATAAACCAGCGCTTCGTCAACAGCGGCGACATCGGCGATATCTTCGGCCACGATATTGACCGCCTCGCGCCACAGGGCGGAAGACAGCCTGTTCGCGATATGCCCGACGGCCTCTCGTTTAAGGGTCACCGGGTGGCGACCAAAACCGCGATAAAACTCGACCGCATCGGCAATCCGATCACGATCCGGCCCGAAAAGCTCGACCAGCGGCATCAGATGGGGCGGGTTCACCGGATGGCCGACAAGGCAGCGCGCCCGCCCGGCCAGCCCTTCGGTGAATTGCGAAGGAGTGATGGCCGAGGTGGAGGAGGCGATGATCGCGCCGGCCGGGGCGAGCGCGTCCATCTCCCCGAAGAGCGCGCGCTTGATCTCCGCCTGCTCGGGACCGTTCTCCTGCACGAAATCCGCATCTTCGAGCGCCGCCGCGAGCGTCTCGGCGACGTTGACCCGCCCGAGCGCGGCGGCGGGGTCGGCCAGCAGGCCATGGGCGGCGAGGGAATCGGCCTCCGCCTTCAGGGCGGGGGGAAGATCGGCGCGGACCTCCGCCGACGGATCCCAAGCCATAACCCGCCAGCCCGCGCGGGCGAAGACCAGCGCCCAGGCGCGGCCGATCAGGCCGGCGCCGACGATTGCGGCTGTTTTCATGCCCCGCTCCCTTTATCCGGCGGTTTCCTCCGTGAATCATCTCGCATGATCATCGTCGCGATGTCGATCACCGTGTGGAGGGAGGGGGCCGCGCGCGGGGTGATTCGCAAGGCGCTGACCGCCGGCGCGCCGCCAATGCGCGCATCAGGAAGTGAATTTTGTCTTTCTGCAACCTCCAGGAAAGATAGCGGATTTTTTTCTGTCACAATGGTTAATTGTAGATATTTATTTATACAAAATTACTGTGAAATCTGCTTGAATGTGCAGATTTGGCGTTTCGTTCTTCCCTGAAAGGGCATATCAACCCCGTCGTTGATGATGTCCATCGACGCGCCATTGCGCATGTTGGCGCGTGTAATCTTGTGGGAGAATACCTATGTACAACTTCGTGAAAGCCGCGACTGTCGCGGCCGCTGTTCTCGTGGGCGGCGCCGCCCAGGCCGCGACCGTCGAGATCAACTCGATCTCCGCCGAGTGGGTGAATGTCAACCCGAACACCGGCATCTCCAATTTCGGCAATGTCCTGCTCTGGGGCAATGGCGGTCAGCAGAGCGGCTATGTCTTCGACGCCACGATGCCTGGCCCGGTGGCGAGCAACCCGTTCCTGCTCGGCGACTTCACCCATAACAACTTCCCGATCACCGGCGCCACGCTGTCGAGCGCCGATCTGAAGCTCTCGGTCAACGTCACCGTCGTGAGCGACTCGGGCGTGGCCCAGACCGTCGATCTGGCGCCGACCTACACGGTCAACCACAACGAGACCCCGAACACGGCGTCCACCTGCTCGGGCGATTCCGTTCCCTGCGACGACATCGTGACCTTCGGCAACATCTGGGACGGTTCCGCGACCGTCACCGTCGACGGCGTCGAGTACTCCTTCGTGCTCGCCGGCTTCTCGCAGGATGGCGGCGCGACCCTGGTCGACGCTTTCCGCACCATCGAGGGCCAGAGCAACACCGCCGGTCTCTGGGCCAGCTTCTCGACCGCTCCGGTCTCCGCGGTTCCGCTTCCGGCGGCCGGCTTCATGCTGCTGGGCGCCATGGGCGGCCTCGGCGCGCTGCGCCTGCGCCGCAAGGCGGCCTGATCCATCACGGATCACGCCTTTCCAGGCCGATAGAATCGGGGTCGCCCTCAGGGGCGGCCCTTTCCATTTGCGGCGCGAATCTTGCGTGTTGACGACTCGACTCCCGATAGTTCGCCTCGCCCGGGGTTTCGTCTTGCGATTGCCAAACAGGTTAACAAACATCAGTTTCCTTAACCGACATGTCTGCGCCCAGCTGTCGCATCTGTAAAAATTATACCGTGGCGAGCATTAGCCAATACCCTGTATCGCCAGTGTTTTCCTGCATATGAGCGGAGCCTGAGCTTTTCCGGGCGCTCCATTTTGCACGCTCCGGCTGAATAACCGGTTATTTACCTTGTTTGGCCGTTATTTCGCCGAATTTTCTGTTAAATATGCCAGCATCAAGAGATGTGGCGTTACTCGCGTGGATTGGGGATCACGATTCCCACGCGATCAGGTTGGGGTATGAACCATGACAGAACATCGCGTTACGGAGGTTTCCGTGGAGGACATCCTTTCGGCGCTGGAAGCGGCGGCGCAGACGCGTCTGGCGCTTGACGGCGACAGCCTGACCCTGCCCGAGGGCGCGGTCCTGACCACTTCCTATCGAGATGGCGATGATCTCGTTCTGGTGCAGCCCGACGGCTCGCTGATCGTGCTCGAAGACGCGTTTTCCGCGCCGGGCGACATCCAGATCGGCGTGGTCACGCTCGCCGAGTTGCGCGATTCCGCGTTCGAGACCAAGCTGGCCTATGTCGAACAGGCCGTCGCTCTGGCGGCGCCGCCGGATGGCGGGCAGGGCGACGATCAGGATGCCAGCGCCTGGCTCACCCCGGTCAGCAATGACGACGCGCTGATCGGCATTCCGATCAGCCCGCTTCTGGACATGACCCGCTTTGGCCGCGGGCTTGACGATTTCGAGCGGTTCACCGGCGAATTCGACAATAACAACGCGCCCGCGCCGCAATCGCAGATGCAGGTTTCGGCCCTGCCGCTGAGCCTGGACGAAACCGACGCCGGGGTCCCGTTCCGGCCGGCCGACCTCTATGGCATGAGCTTCGCCACGCCGGGAACCGGCGAACTGGTGCTTTCCGTCACCTTCGACGCGGTCAATCTGCCTGCGGGCACGATCGTCTCCGCCGGCACGCTGACCGAGATGCCTGACGGCACGCTGAGCTTCCACTTCAAGGGCACGCCCGAGGAGTTCGCGAATCTGGTGCTGACCCTGCCGAAGGATTACGCGAATACCGGCGAGGGCGACGGCGGCGACAAGGTCATCAAGACCGAACTGGTCGTCGAGACCAATTACGGCATCTCCAAGCCGATCCCGAACGAGCTGCGCGTCACCGCCGAGGGCGATGTCGAGATTGAGGGCGAGGGCAGCCTGGTGCTGACCGAGACCGACGAGCAGGTGATCTTCAGCCCGTCCGACATCGCGCGTCCGCTGGTGACGGATGAGGACGGCTCGGAAACCCTGGTCGAGGTCGGAATCCGCCTTGAGGGGCTGCTGATCGGCACCGTCGTCGTCGTTGACGGCGTGGAGCAGGTCATCAATGGCGGCGTGTTCGAGTTCACCGGCGATCCCGATATCTATGAGGGAATCGAGATCCGGCTGCCGCCCGATTTCTCCACGGAGAATCCGGGCGTGCGGATCACCGGCACGGTTTCCGGCCGGACCGATGAGGGTGGCGAAGTCACGAGCCCGATCGAGGTTACCGTGCGCGCGACCCCGGATGTGGTCTATGTCGCGCCGCCGATCTCGGAAATGGAGACCGACGGGCCGGTGACGATCACGCCCTCCGCGACCTGGAAGGCGACGGCCGACGACGCGGACGGATCGGAGTCGATCCAGACCATTCGTCTCACGTTGAACGATCTGCCCGCGGGCATGGTGATCGGCGGCGTTCCCGCCAGCGCCTACACCTATAATCCCGCGACCGGCGTTTTCACCTTCACCGGCACGCCGGCGGAATATGCGGCGCTGACGCTGACCTTCCCGACCGATTTCTCCACCGAGAACCGCTCGGACGGCTATGATTCCGGCGACCTGACCGGCACGCTGACCGCGATCACCGACGAGGGAACCGCCGAGGGCGTTCCGGTTTCGATCGGTATCGGCTTCGAGGCCGATGTCGAGCTGCTGGCGCCGGAGGTTCTCTCCACCGATGAGGATGCGGACGGGGCGGGGGCCACGGTCGCGCTCGGCATCGACGTGAACATCACCGATGCGGACGGTTCGGAGAATAACGCGACCGTCACCATCGTCTTCACCGGCCTGCCGGACGGGACCACGGTTTCGAGCGGCGCGCTCGACGCTTCCGGCGTCTGGACCGGCACGGCGGCGGAGGCCGAGGCGCTCGCGCTCGGCTTCCCCGAGGATTATTCCGGCACGGTCACTTCGGTGATCACCGTGACCACGCCCGAAGGCGAGGCGACCACCAACCAGACCATCACGGTCAACCCGACCCCGGACATCCTGTTCACCACTCCCGATATCGTGGAGGTGGAGACCGACGCGCCGGTGACGATCACGCCTTCCGCGCACTGGACCGTCGCCAATGGCGACGATGACGGCTCCGAGGTGCTGGAGACGGTGACGCTGACGCTGAACGACCTGCCCGCGGGCGTGGTGATCGGCGGCGTCGATCCCTCGCTTTTCACCTATGACGCGGCGGCTGGCGGCGCCTTCACCTTCACCGGCACGCCGGCGGAAGATGCGTCGCTGCCGCTGAGCTTCCCGACCGATTTCTCCACCCAGAACCGGGTGGACGGGCCGGCGAACGGCAATCTTTCCGGCGAGATCTCCGCGACCTCCAATGAAGGTTCCGCGGGGCCGGTCCCGGTTTCGCTCGGCATCTCCTATGAGGCCGATGTGGCGGTGGCCGCGCCGGAGACGCTGACCGCGCCCGAGGATAGCGACGCGGACGGCAGCGGCGTGACCGTCGATCTCGATATCGACGTGAGCATCACCGATATCGACGGCTCCGAGAACAGCGCGACCGTCCAGATCGTCTTCACCGGCCTGCCGGCCGGCGCCGCCACCTCGATCGGGACGATCGGCGCGGGCGGCGTCTGGACCGGCACCCCGGCCGAGGCCGAGGCGCTGGCGCTCGAATTCCCCGAAAACTATTCCGGCACCGTCACTTCGGTGATCACGGTGACGACGCCCGAAGGCGTCGCGACCACCAACCAGACGGTGACGATCACCGGCACGCCGGATATCAGCTTCACCGCGCCGCCGATCCTGGAGGCGGAGACCGACGCGACCGTCACCATCACGCCCTCGGCGAGCTGGGCCATCGCCATCACCGATCCCGATGGCGAGGTGCTGGAGACGGTCACCCTGTCGCTGGACAACCTGCCGCCGGGCGTGGTCGTCAGCGGCGGCGGGACCGTGACCTATGACCCGGTTGCGGGCGGGACCTTCACCTTCACCGGCACGCCGGCGGAATATGCGGCGCTGACGCTGACCTTCCCGACCGATTTCTCCACCGAGAGCCGGGCGAACGAGTCGACCGGTTTCCCGAACGGGGACATCACCGGCACGCTGACTGGCGAATCCAACGAGGGTTCGGCCTCGACCCCGGTTTCGATCCGCATCTCCGAAGAGGGCGATGTCTCGGTGAACCTGGTCGGCGGCCCCGAGCTGAACGAGACCGACGAGGCGCTCAGCTTCGCGCCCGACGCTTATCTGGCGGCGACGCCGACAGATATCGACAATTCAGAATCGCTCACCAACCTGACGCTCTCCATCTCCCGTCTGCCTCCGGGCGCTTCGGTGGACAACGCGCCGGCCGGCGCCTCCGTCGTGCGGACGGTGCAGGCCGATGGCTCGGTCACCATCACGGTGACGATGGACAGCGCGAGCGAGATCGCCGGCTATGGCGATATCCGCGTGGTTCTGCCGGCCGATTTCTCGACCGTCTCGCGCAGCGGCTTCACCGGCGCCGATCCCTCGATCGGGATGATGCTGACCGCGACCACCGATGAGGGCGGCTCGGCCAGCAACTCCACCACGATCACCGTGAATCCCGAGGGCGACCTCGTGATGGCCGGGCCCGGCGCGATCACGCTTTCCGAGAACGATCCGGCCGGCGTGACCGATGAGGACGGAACCCTGCCGACGCCGGTGCGCTTCACCCCGGTCACGGCGATCCGGCCGACCGCCGCGGGCGGCGAGGCTGCGGGCGATGCCGACAATTCCGAATCCGTCGCCGAGATCGACCTGACCATCACCGGCCTGCCGGATGGCGCGCTCGTCTCCATGACCGGCCCGGGCGGAAGCTACGCCCCGATCGCCGGCGGGACGCTGACGCTCACCAATCTGACGCCGG
Source organism: Pikeienuella sp. (assembly GCA_047974395.1). GTDB lineage: Bacteria > Pseudomonadota > Alphaproteobacteria > Rhodobacterales > Rhodobacteraceae > Pikeienuella. The sequence goes on from JBKECG010000332.1 coordinate 6,918, forward strand.
CCGAATATGCGGCCATCGTCATCGAGCTTCCGGCCGACTACTCCACGACTTCGCCGGCGAGCACGATCACCGGCACGGTCACCGCGCGCACCGATGAGGCGATCACCGCCGGCGAGGACGACACCGGCCCGAACGCCGCGGTGGACGGCGTGGCGACGAGCACCTTCACCGTCACCGTGGACAGCGAGGCGGATATCAATATCACCGCCGCCAATGTCACGGTGGAGGAGGATTCCGGCGCTTTCCCGCTCAATCTCGATGTCGCCGCTGTGGATATCGACGGGTCCGAAACGCTTGACGACACGGTCACCGTGGCCTTCTCCGACGTGCCGGCCGGGGGGATGACCCTTTCCGACGGCACCGTCATCGCCGGGCCGACCGGAACCTGGACCGGCACGATCGCCGGGCTGCGGGCGCTTGGCGTCCAGAGCCTGCCCGAACATTATTCGGGCATCATCACCGCCGCCGTGACGGCGACCTCCGACGAGGGCGTCGCGACCGGCGCGACGGAGAGCTTCCAGATCCGCGTCACCCCGGTGGCCGAGGTCGTCGCGGGGTTGACCGTCACCGGCGACGCGGTTGACGGCGATATCGTGATCGTTAAGGAAGATGGTGGCTCCGTGCCGCAGGTGGCGGGCGAGCGCGCCTCCTTCACCGTCAACATGTCGGCCAGCACCGTCGATACGGACGGCTCCGAGGAGCTGACCACGCTGGTGCTGAACAATGTGCCGCGCGCCTGGCTGTCGATGACCGGGACCACCGTCAATCCGGGCGCCTTCGCCTCCGGTTATGGCGATGTGGCGAGCGCGGTCTATGTCGCGGACGGGCCGAACCATGGCCATGTCGTCGTCACCCTCAACAGCGGCCTGACTTCGTGGTCGGGCCAGCTGACGCTGACGCCGACGCTGCACACCGATCTGGACGTCAGCACCATCGCCGGTGGCGATCTGCAACTGACGGCGAATTCGAGCGATGCCGCGAGCGGTCTGCCGACCGACACCGACTCGGACACGACCGATGCGGTTGACGTCAATGTCGACGCCATCGCCGATCCGGCGCGGGTGGTGACGAGCAACCAGGCCAGTAACGAAAACGCCGGCGGCGCGCGCACCCTGCTGCTCCGGATTAACGATCTGGCGCTGACCGATACCGACGGGTCGGAGACCTATCGGCGCGTTCTGCTGAACATCAGGCAGGTCGCGACCGAGTCGGACGATTACGACGTGAACGACCTCGCCGACATGGTGCTCGCCGTTCCAGGCGGCAATGCGGGCCACATCGTCATCACGCCGGTGACGGCGGGCGAGCCCGCGGGGACGTCGAGCTACGTCCTGACGCCTGCGGCCGGCGCGACGACCGCGCAGTTCGAAGCTGCGGTGGAGGCGCTCCGCGTCACCTTCCCGCAGCGTTTCAGCGGCCAGGTTGAGGTGACCGGCTCCGTCGAGACGCAGGAGACCACGACCGGCGACGGCGAGTTCAATCCGCTGGACGCCGAGAACCTCGTCACGACGGATTTCGGCCCGAACCTCGTCACCGTCAGGCCGATCGCAGAGGCGCGGCTGGTCGCGAACGCCTTCGTCATCGACTCATCGGATGTGAACGGGGGTGTCACCTCGATTTCCGGCACGGCGGTGAACAACAACGTTTCCGCCGGCGGCAGGCTGAGGCTCCGGGAGAATACCGACGATTCCGACGATACCGATGACGGGATCGGGAACCGCGAGTTCTTCGTCGGCGTCAACGCGACGACGCCCGATGTCGACGGGTCCGAGCGGATCAGCACCATCGTGGTTTCGAACATCCCGACCGCGTGGATCGAATACGCCGCCGACGGCACGGTAGACCCCGCCGTCGTGTTGCGCGACCTGACCGATCCGACCCAGCCGCTCAGCCCGACCGAGTTGGCCAAGATCGCTTCCGTCATCTACGACGCGGCGACCGGCCAGCTGACGATCACGCTGGTCGACATCGCCGCCGGGCCGGAGAACACCAGTTTCGCGGCCGCGGTCCGGCTGGAGCCCTCGCTCTACGAAGATTATGACGTGAACCGGTCGAACGGCGATGATTTCACGTCGGAGGGAAGCTTCTTCGGCGCCGATCTGAATGTGCGCATGACGACGGTGGACCAGAACGGCGTCTCTCCCGATCATTCGCGCAATGCGCAGGTCACGCTTAACGTGGACGTCGATCCGGTGAACAATCCGACCCATGTGCCCTCGCCGGCGCCGGGGGTGGAAGGGGTGGTCGACGCCGCGAATGGCGTGCATCGCTTCGCGCTGGACCCGCAGAACCCCGATCAGGACGGTTCGGAAACCATATCCGCCGTCATCCTGCGCGACATGCCGCGGGGCATTTCGGTCTGGGTTCCGGTGGACCCGACCGCTGCGGACCCCTATGCGAACATGAAGCTCGCGCTCCTGACCGGCGCCAATTCCGGCACCGGCCAGACCACCTGGAGCCTGAAGCCGGGCGAATGGGAATATGTCGAGCTTCGCGGCGTGCCGACGCATTTCGCCGGGCCGCTCGATGTTCTCTCCGACATCATCGTTCAGGCGATCAGCAACGAAGATGACGGCGGCAACCGGCTGAACACCGATCCGAGCTTCGAGATCGTGATCAACCCGACCGTCGACAGCGGCGATCCGAGCGAGAGCGCGGAGACCTTCGAGGAGCAGGCGGTCCATATCGTCATCGACGGCAACCTGATCGACAATGCGGGGAACTCGCCCCTTTCGCCCGAAGCGGTGACGGGCGATGTGGTCCTGACCGGCATCACGCCGGACAGCGCCGGGCGGCTGCCGCGTTTCTTCATCGGCGATCCGGCCGCGGGCGGGACGGAACTGACCGTCGTCGGCGGCTCGATCACCATTCCGGGAACGGTGGGCGTCACCAATACCGACGCGCAGAACCTCTATGTGCTGCCGGCCAAGGACAGCAATGAGGATATCTCCATCGGCGTGACGGTGACCGTCTCCGAGCTTCTGGATCCGAGCGAGAACACCACCGCGACCGGAACCATCAATATCGACGTGATCGGCATCGCCGACACGCCGGATGTCGGGGCGCAGGACGCGGCCCCGCCGGCGGCCGTGGTCGAGGCGCTGACGCCGATCATCGGCGCGGCGAACGCCGAGCACGCCTATGGCTATGCGGGAGTGGAGGGCGCGCCGTTCCTGCTGAACCAGCGGTTCACCGACCTAGCGTACACCACCGGAAACTATACTTCGCCCGGCTCGTATTCGAGCGATGTCGATCCGCTTTCCGGCGCGATGACCGAGGACAACCCGGGCGCGCCCCATGACGGGTCGGAGACGCTCTACTACATCATCAGCGGGCTTCCCGCCCCGGCCGGCAATGCGGCGGGTCCGGCCTTCACCGGCCCCGGCGTGATGAACGCCGGCGGGGTCGCGATCGTTCCGGCGGATCAGATCGCCAATCTGATGTTCGATCCGATCGACGTGGATGTGCTGACCCATTACGATCTGACCATCACCGCCGTGGTGGTGGAGAATGATCAGGTCGTCAGCATCCCCTCCACCGGCACGGTCGCCGAGCGGCTGGCGGCGCTGGAGGCGCTTCCGGGCGTCGCGCTGAATTCGACGGATTTCTCGGTCGTCGTGGCGCCGGAGACCGGCGGCACGCCCCCGCCCTGCACGGGCGTGCCGTCGCAGCCGATCCTGACGCTGGTCGGCTCCGGTATCGAGGATCAGGCGGGCGGCATTCCGCTCCAGCTTCAGCTTACGCCGGGCAATGGCTACAACACGCTGTCGGATCTGCTGAATCTGCCGGGCGCGGCCTCCGGCTATGTGAGCGTGTCGATCTCGGGCGTGCCCGATGGTTCATCCTTCGAGACCAACCCGGCGGGGGCGATCTTCTACGATCCGATCAACGCCGCTTATGTCGTCAATGTCGCGGCGCTTATCCAGCCGGGCGACACGACCACCACCAGCGGGGAGATCCTCTATACGCCGCCGGCGCATGAATCCTCGCCGGCCGGTTTCTCCAACCCCTATGGGAGCGAAGGCCCCTATGACGGGCTGAACGGGCTGACGATCAGCACGATCGCCAACAACACGACCTGCGATCTGGTCAGCAGCAGCGAGACGCCGGTCTCGATCACGATCACGCCGGTCGCGGATGGCCCGGATGTCGATCTGATCGGTACGGACCAGGGGGTCGAGGACGGGACCATCCCGCTCCAGATTGATCTGTCCGCCATCGACCCGGGCGAGCGTTTCGTCGGCCCGGTCGAGGTTTCGCTCTCCGGCGGCGGCCTGCTGACGGACAGCGCCGGCAATGTGATCACGCCCACCCGCGTGGTCGGCGGGCGCAATGTCTATGACCTTCCGGTGAATGGCCTGGACGGCATGCTGATCAAGGCGCCGGATCATTACGGCGGCGACATCAACGTGCGGGTGACCGCCACCACGGAGGATGTGAACGGCGACACCCGCTCGCGCAGCGATACGAGGGATTATTTCTTCGATCCGGTCGCGGACGAGGTGGAGTTCACGCCCGACCGGTCGGAGATCGACCCCGACACCGGCAATCCCTACATCAACAATGTCGGCGGCGTCGAAGTCGTGACCATGGTCGAGGATCAGGCGCTGTTCCTGAGCGATGTGATCCAGATGGGTTCGCCCGATCAGGACGGCTCCGAGGTCGAGACCTTTGTGATTTCGGGTCTGCCGACGGGCTGGGTGATCATCGGACCGCCGGGCGCTTTCGTGAACAATGGCGACGGCTCCTTCACCATCACCAAGGCGGCGATGCCGAATGTCCGGATCAAGCCGATTGATGATCATATCCGCACCGGCGACGCCGGTTTCGAGAACCCTGTCACTATCACGCTGACCGGCAACACGTTCGAGACGCTGAACGGCGACACCGAGGAGAACAGCTTCTCCTTCGTGGTCCAGATCCGGCCCGATGCGGACGAGCCGACCGTGACCGCCACCGCCCCGGCGACGGGCACGGAGGATGTGTCGAGCCCCTATCCGCTGACCGTGAGCGCCTTCACCCCGGACACTCACGAGGTGATCGAGAGCATCCGCATCGAGGGCTTCCCGGCGGGTTCGCAGGTGACGCTCGGCGGCGCGGATCTGACGGTGGCGCCGGACGGGTCGGTGACGATCCCCGAATCCTCGCTGGTCGGGGTCAGCAGCGGCTCCGGCCTGATCTTCCGGCCGAACGGCCCGCTGAACTTCATCCCGCCGGCGGATTACGCGGGTTCGGTGTCGCTGAGCGTGACTGCGGTCACGCTGGACGACGGCGTCGCCCCGACCGCGGGTTACGAGGATCGCGAGACCTCGGACGCCCAGGTGATCAATATCGAGATCGCCGTGGCCCCGGATGTGGAGATCAGCGCCACCGATGCGGCGCTGACCGAGACGGACGCGCCGCTGACGCTGGCCCTTTCCAGCATCATCACCGCAGCGAACACCGATGATGACGGCTCCGAGATCGAAGAGGTCACGGTTTCGCTGACCGGCCTGCCGGCCGGCGCCGAAATCTCGCTCGATGGCGGGACGACCTTCACGGCGATCACCGACGGGACCGTCTTCACCGGAACCGTCGCCCAGCTGGGCGACGCGGTGCTGCGCTTCGCCGCTGACGCGTCGGTGACGACGCCGATCCAGGGTTCGGCGCGGATCACCTCCAACGAGGGCGGCGACCAGACTGCGGCTTTCGAGATCGACATCGAGGGCACGGCGGATGTCACGGTTGTCTCGGTCATGCCGACCGACACGGTCGAGGTCGGCTCGCCGACCGTGGTGCCGATCCTGATCGACGTCGCGGTGGAGGCCGGCTCCGGCGAGACGCTTCAATCGGTGGTCATCACCTTCGACAACCCGGTCCCGGCCGGCTTCTCGCCAAACGCGGGCGCGCTTTCGGGCGACCGGCGGACGGTGACGCTGACCGGCAGCCCGACGGATATCCTGAACGCGGCCGCGTCCTTCGCGCTGGTCGCCGCGGGGTCCTTCGCCTTCTCCGGAGCGCTCACCGGTTCGGTGCAGGCCTTCACCACCGACGGCGGCTCCAATTCGGTGGCCTTCTCGGTCAACGTGAATGATCAGCCCGATCTCTCGGGCGATGTGGTGCTGGATCATTCCGGCGAAACCACGTTCACGCTGACCGCGGCGGAGCTGACCGGCACGGCGATCGATCCTTCGGGCGACGGGCTGATCTCGGTCTCGCCGAGCGAGACCATGGATGGCGTGGCCGTGACCGATAATGGCGACGGCACCTTCACCGTGACGGTGGATCAGGGCGTGCGCGGCACGCTGGATCTCGCCTACACGATCGAGGATGACGGCAATCCGGGCGCCTCGACCAGCGCGCGGGCGCTGATCGAAGTCGATGGCGGGCCGATCTTCATCGATCTGGCGCCCTTTGTCGGCCGTCTGCTGGGCGACGCCACCGGCGACCCCGATCTTTACGAGGTCGCGCGCGGCACCAGCGGCGATGATCAGCTCTGGTATGTCGCCGGACAGCGGGAATATCAGGATATCGACGGTTTCCAGCTTCTGGATGGCGACGATGTCGCGGATCTTCGCAACTCCTCCGCCGGTTATGAGGTGGATGGCGGGACGGGGAACGACACGATCTTCGGCTCCGGCGGCGACGATGTGATCAAGGGCGGCTCCGGCGTCGATCGGCTGACCGGCGGCGCCGGCGCGGATCGGTTCGTGATCGACGCGCTCGACGCGGCGGATACGATCACCGATTTCGGAACCGGGGCCGATCTGCTTGATCTCACCGGACTGGTCACCCTCGCTGCGGGGGAGAGCGTCGCCGACCGGATCGACTATGACGCGGCGACTGGCGAGCTGAGCATCCGGGGCAATGGCTCTCCGACGTTCAGCTCCGCGGCGTCCGTCGAGAATGGCGGCGGGTTCCCGGCCAGCGTCACGGCGATGTTCATCGACGACGCCGGGGTCGAGCAGACCGTCACCATCACCTGATGGAGATAAAAAAATATCGGGCGCCTGTGATCACAGGCGCCCGAAAAAGCAGAAAGCCGTCCGTGTCAATCGCGGGCGGCTATTCTCATTCTGTCGGAATCGCAAAGGCAGCGCTGGGCGTATTCCAGCCGCCGCGGCTCGCCGGATTCGTAACCGGCGGCGACGCCGCAGGATTCGACGGCGGCCGCCGACATCAGATAACCGCCGACGCGCGACCCGGAGGCCGCAAGCTCGGCATAGAGCGCGGCCGCTTCATCGGCGCGGCTCAAGAGCGCGGCGGGGGAGGCGGCCTCATCCTCTTCGGTCAGCGCGACGCCACGCCATGCGACGCAGGCTGCGGGCAGGACCGAAACCCGGCGGTTCGCCTCCGACCGGCCATTGGTGTAGACGACCGGATCGGACTCGCCGCGCGTGTAGACGGAGATGCGCTCCGCCGCGACGCCCGCGCCGATCAGGGCGCCGGCCGCGGCTTTGGCGCGACGCTCGCCCAGGTTGCGGTTATAGGCGTTCGATCCCGGCGCGTCGGCATGGCCGATGACCCGCACCGAGCGCGCGGCGTCGGCGGAGAGGGCGCCGGCGGCTTGCTGCAACGCCGACTGAGCGTCGGGGCGCAACCTGTCGCTATCGAAGTCAAAATGGATTTCCGTTGCGCCGGATTCGCCGATCTGCTGGGAAAAACCCGCCTGAGGGGCGAGCGAAACCGCAAGCGCGAGGAACCCGCACGCCATACCTGTGGCCCTAAAGCCTCTGTTTCCTTCGGATTGCATAAAAACCTCGCGTTGGTTGCGTCGGAAGTCAGATACACACTTTATCCTGAGTCTCCGCGTAATGTAATAGAATATAACACGGTGTGATAGGCGAGGTAAAAAGGTGAGCAGCGACATGATTTCGCCAATATTCGGACGCGGCGCGCGTCGGTTGTCTTTGAGCGTGGGCGTCGCGGTCGCGTCGCTTTCGGGCGGCGCATCGGCGATGGATCTCGTCGAGGCGGTCCGCCTCGTGGTCGAGACCCACCCTGAAATCAACAAGGCGTCCTCCAACAAGCAGGCGATCGAGTTCGAGCTGGATCAGGCGCGCGGGCGCTATCTGCCGAGCGTCGATCTGGAGGTGCGCGGCGGCGTCGGCGCACGCGATGGTAGTTCCTCCTCGGCGCGCGACGCCGAGCATAACCCGCTTTTCGGGGCGGAGGGCAGGGCCACGCTCACCCAGATGGTTTTCGACGGCGGCGCCGTCGACAGCGATGTGGAGATGCAGGGCTATCGGATCGACGGCGCCGCCTCGCGCGTGCGCGAGCGGTCCGAATTTCTCGGGCTTGAGGGCGCGCGCGTCTATATCGACTTCCTGCGCGTTCAGTCGCTGGTCGGCCTGGCCGAGGACAATCTCTCCTATCACCGCGGCAAGCTGGCCGAGATCCGGCAGGGCGCCGACAGCGGCGTTCTCAGCGAGGCCGATCTTCAGCAGGCGCGCGAGCGGGTGCTCTCCGCCGAAAACAGCCTGACTCTGGCGCAGCTCGACCTTGAGAACGGGCGCATCGCCTTTATCGACGTGGTCGGCATGCCCCCCGAAGGGCTGGGCGATCCGGCGGCGCTGAACCATCTCCTGCCGGCGAGCCTTGAGGCCGCGCTCGGCGACGCGCGCCAGGCCAATCCGCGGATCGACTTCGCGCAGTCGGATATCGGCGCTTCCGAGGCGATGTATCGCGGCTCCAACGCGCCCTTCCTGCCGCAGGTTTCGCTGGAGGCCTACGCCCGGACCGGCAAGGACGTCGCCTTCGAGCACGGCACCAACCGCGAGGCCTGGGCCGGGGTGGTCGTGCGTTACAATCTCAATGGCGGCATCGACACCGCCAACCGGCAGGAGCAGCTTCGCCGCGTCTCCGAAAGCCGCTCGGCGCTGCATGAGCAGGTGCGTTTCGTGGAGAAGGAGGTCCGGATCTCCTGGGCGCAGCTCGAATCCGAGCGCCGGCGCCTGCCGCTGCTGGAAAGCGAGCTGGCCAGCTCCCGCCGGCTGCTGGATCTCTATCAGCGCGAATTCGATGTCGGTCAGCGCACGCTTCTCGATCTGCTGAACACCCGCAATGCGGTCTATCAGGCTGAAATCGACCTCGCCTCCGGGCGTTATGTCGAACTTTACGCTCAATATCGGGTGCTCGGCTCCATGGGGACGTTGTTGGCGTCGCTCGGCGTTCAGCCGCCGGTTGACTCAGTGGCCTACGCCGCCCAAAACACCGGCGCGCCCGCGGTAGGGACCCATGACAACGAACCCAGAACCGACCCCTGGACCCCGACCTCCGGCCTCTTCGGAGGGAAGCAGGTCGAACCCTGAAACCGGCGCCGGCGCGCAGGCGGCGACGCCCGCGCGTCAGGGCGATCCGCTGGCCGCCAGCCTCGCCCACGCTCTCAAACTTCGCGGCCGCGACGTCTCGCCCGAGGCGCTCGCGGCCGGTCTGCCCCGTGAGGCCGCCGGGCTGACGCCCGAGCTTGCGTTGCGCGCGGCCGAGGCGCAGCGGACCGAGGCGCGGATCACGCGTCGCGCGCTCGGCCGGATCACGGACGCGGTGCTGCCCGTCGTCCTGTTCCTGAACGATCGCGACGCCTGCGTGCTGATCGAGCGCCGCCAGGGCGGGCGGGCGCTGATTTTCCGCCCCGATGAAAGCGACACGCCGTTCGAGATCGGGGAAGACGCGCTCGGGGCCGATTACGCCGGCGCCGCGCTGCTGCTTCGCCCCGAGCCCTGGGCGACGCCCGGAGAGGACCGGCCCGAGCCCGGCCGCGCGCGGCACTGGTTCTGGGGCGCGACGATGCGTTTCTGGCCTTCCTATCTCCAGGTCGCCCTGGCGGCGGGGCTGGTGAACGTGCTGGCGCTGGCCACGCCTATCTTCACCATGAACGTCTATGACCGCGTGTTTCCGAACGCGGCGACGACCACGCTCTGGGCGCTGGTCGCCGGAATCGGGATCGCGCTTGGCTTTGATGCGCTTCTCAAGATGGTGCGGGCCTCGATCGTCGATGATGTCGGGCGGCGGGCCGATGTGCTGATCTCGGCGCGGCTTTTCCGCCATCTGGCCGATCTCAAGCTGGAGGACCGGACCGGGCCGAGCGGGCGGCTGGTCAACCATCTCAAGGATTTCGAGCAGGTGAGGGAGTTTTTCTCCTCCCAGACCGTGGCGACGCTGACCGATCTTCTGTTCGCCGGGCTTTTCCTGTTCGTGATCTGGCGCATCGGCGGGCCGCTCGCCTATCCGCCGATCGCCGCGGTGGTCGCGGCGCTGGTCCTTGGCCTGATCACGCTGTGGCCGCTCCGCCGTTCGGCCAACGCCGCGCGCGCGCAAGGGGCGGAGAAGAACGCGGTCGCGGTGGAGGCCTTCGCCGATCTGGAGACGATGAAGGCCATCGGCGGCCAGTCGCGGATGCAGAAACGCTGGGAGAATTTCGTCGAGGAGGCCGGGCGCGCGCAGCGCGGCATGCGTTTCTGGTCGAATTTCGCCACCACGATGGCGGCGACCTTTCAGCAGATGGCGTCGATCGCCATCGTGGTGATCGGCGTCTATCTCGCGCTTGACGGAGAGGTGACCATGGGCGCGGTGATCGCGGCGATGATCCTCTCGGGCCGGGCGATGGCGCCCTGCGCGGCGCTGGCCGGGCTTTTCGTGCGCGGCAGTTTCGCCGCCTCGACGCTGAAGAGCCTCAACGCCACCATGCGGCTGCGCTCGGATGCCGCGGGCGACGCGCGCACCATGAACGCGGCGATCGAGGAAGGCGCGCTCGCGCTCGAAAATGTCAGCCTGACCTATGGCGAGATGGAGAGCCCGGCCCTGAGCGGCGTCACGCTCACCATCCGTCCGGGAGAGCGGGTGGGGGTGATCGGCGCGGTCGGTTCGGGCAAGAGCACGCTGGTCCGGCTTCTGGCCGGACTTTACGAGCCTTCCGAAGGCGAGGTCTTCGTCGATGGGCTGAACATGCGCCAGATCGAGCCGGCGCGGCTGCGCGCCGCGATCCGGCTGGCGCCGCAGGACACGACGCTGTTTTCGGGCTCGCTGCGCGAGAATATCGCCTTCGGCGCGCCGGGCGCCGCGGATGACGAGATCCTGCGCGCCGCGCGGGCGGGGGGCGCCGACATGCTGGCGCGCGGGCATCCCGCCGGGTTCGACATGCCGATCGCCGAGCGTGGGCGGAACCTTTCCGGCGGCCAGCGCCAGTTGGTGGCGCTCTCGCGCGCGCTCTTGCGCCCGCCCCGTGTTCTGCTGCTGGACGAGCCGACCAGCGCGATGGATTCACAGACCGAGACCGCCTTCCAGCGGCGGCTGGAGGAGGCGACGGCGCGCTATGGTTTCTCGGTGGTGATCTCCTCGCACCGTATGCGTCTGCTGACGCTGGCCGACAGGCTGATCTATCTGGAGCGCGGCCGGATCGCGCTGGACGGGCCGCGCGCCGAGGTGATCGACGCGCTTCAGCGCCGCGCCGCGCCGGTGAAGACGAAGGTCGCGCAAGCGGCGAAGCAGGAACAGACCTCATGAGCGGTCGCCGATGGGAGATGCGCGAATTCGGCGCCGGGGCCGAAGCGGCGCGAGAGCGCCAGACCTCGCGCATGCTGACGCTGGTGCTGGCGATGACGCTGGCTCTGGTCGCCGGCGCGATCTTCTGGGCCTCGCAGGCCGTGATCGAGGAGGTCGCGGTGGGGCAGGGCAAGGTGATCCCTTCGGGCGAGGCGCGGGCGGTGCAGAGCCTTGAGGGCGGGATCGTGAAGGAGATCCTCGTCTCCGAAGGCGATGACGTGACCGCGGGGCAGGTGCTGCTCCGCATCGACGACACCCGCGCCGAGGCCGACCGGGGCGAACTGGTCGCCCGCCACCGGGTGCTGTCGCTCCGCGCGGCGCGCCTTCAGGCGGAGGCGGCGGGAGACGAGGAGCCGGTCTTCCCCGAGACCCTGGCCGCGGAGATGCCCGAAGCCGCCGCGCGCGAACTGGTGCTGTTTCGCAGCCGCCGCGCCGCGCTGGACAGCCAGACCGAGATCCTGCGCGAGCAGCTTCAGCAGAACGAGCAGGAAGTGGCGGAACTGGAGGCCGGCGCCGAGAGGATCGAGGCCAGCATCGCGCTTCTGGATGAGGAGATCCGCCTCCAGACCGCGAGCGGCGTCGTTCCGCGCGCCCGGATCATCCCGCTGGAGCGCGAGCGCAACGAGCGCCAGCGCGAACTTGGCGCCGTGCGCAGCGACATCATTCAGGAACAGGGCGAGACCCGGGCGGCGACCGCGCGCGTCGCCGAGGCGAAGCTGACCTTCACCGCCACCGCGCGCGAGGAATTGGCCGAGACGCTGGGTGAGCTGAGCGTGCTGGACGAGACCCTGCGCGCCGCCGAGGATGTCGTGGTCCGCTCCGCGCTCCGCGCCCCGGTGGACGGGATCGTGACCTCGATGGAGGTGAACACGATCGGCGGCGTGATCGCGCCGGGGGCTGAAATCCTGCGCATCCTGCCGATCGGCGAGGCGCTTCAGGTCGAGGCCCGCGTGCGCCCGGAGGATATCGCCTTCGTGATTCCGGGGCTGAAGGCGACGGTGAAGCTGACCGCTTTCGACTTCACCGTCTACGGGGCGCTGGAGGGTGAAGTGATTCGCGTCGGCGCCGACAGCGAGGAGGATGAGCGCAGCGGCGAGGTCTATTTTCCGATCGTCGTGGAGACGCGGGAGACCTCTCTGAAGCGGTTTGGCGGCGAGGAACGTGAGATCCGGCCCGGCATGGTGGCGCAGGTGGACATTCTGACAGGCGAGCGAACCGTGCTCGATTACCTGTTGAAACCATTCAGAAAAGCTGGGTACGAGGCGATGCGGGAACGCTGACGCGCGGGCGTCGAATCATTTTTTTCGATTTTTATTCAATTTTACGTGTGCTATTGTCGGCTTGTTAATCCTTCGAGCCGGATAATGGCGACCATGTCAAAATTCCTTGTAACCGCGTTTGCGTTCATGTGCTGCGTCTCTTGGGGCGCCGCATCAGCCTCCCCCGAGGCCTCCACCGGCGATGATCGAATGTTCGATCGGATACTGGTCGAAAAATCCGGAAGGGCGCTCAACTGGTGGCGCCTTTTCAACAAGGTCGAGCTTCGTCCTCAGTCTCAGGTGGTCCAGGATTGCGTCGAGGGCGACGCCCTTTGCGACTGGGAAGGGTTGCGCGATCTTCGCGAGACCTCCGGTCAGGCGCCGCATCAGGTCGCGAGCGCGCTCGCGGCGACGGTGAGCTATCGCGATGACAATACCGGGCACTGGCAGGGGCCGCTGACCACCCTGCGTCAGGGCGGCGATTGCGAAGATCACGCCGTGCTGCAGATGTCCGCGCTGATCGCCATGGGGGTCGCGCCGGAAACCCTGCTCATCGTCACCTTGAAGCCGCGTAAGACGAAGAGGTTCAGGCATACCGTGCTTGCAATCAGGGAGGCCGCCGGCTGGCGTTTCCTCGATGTCGGGGGCGAAGAGCGCACCGCCGGCTGGATCCTGAACCGCTATACGCCGATGCTCGCCTATGCGGGCGACGGCGCGGTGTATGACTTCGCGCCGGCTACGGGTTCCTCGATGATCTTCTGATCTTCGCATGACCCTGATTTAGGCGAAACATCCTTATAAAAGGTAAGCAAATCGAGCGGCGCGCTCATCGGAGCAAAGGGCGGATCCTCCGCCTTCCGGTGATCGCGCCGCATCGGTTTTGACCAGGGCCGAAACCGTCCATGGCCTGATATGCGCAGGGCTGGTCAAAGCGATGAAGGGGCGACGGCCACTGATTGCTGATGATGACCGATTGGTCGGAGTGAGAGGATTCGAACCTCCTACACCACGCCTCGGGACACTATCGTCTCGCCCATCTCGCACGCGACGCCGCCCGGGTTCTGGAGGTCGGCTGCCAGCGCGCCGCACTGACCCTGAAACTCTGGCTTCAGGACGCCTTCGCGCTGGCCGGCAGCCTTGGCGGCCTCGTCGCCTCCACCATCGCCCGCAAGCGCCGCGAGTTCGACCGCCGCACCGGCGCCATCCTCGCAAAGCCGACTGGCTGTGAGGGGACCGGCGCCGTGCTGCGCAAGTTCGCCAGCGCCCGCGACCAGCTCCTGACCTTCGCTGACGCTCCGCCCGGGCTGGTCGAGCCCACAGAGCTGTTTCAGCGCCGATATGTCTTCAAGCTCGAAGGCGATCACCTCGACCATCCCAAGCTGGCGCAGCCCTTCGATGGATGGAGGAATCCGCCGCAGATTGGCGAGGTCCAGCAGCAGCTCCGTCGAATTCGGCGGCGCGCGCCGGATCAGCTCTTCCGCGGCGGCGAAGGATTCCTCCGGGGTCAACTCGCCGTTCAGTTCATGGGCTGAATCGGGGGCGGCCTCCAGAAGATCGAGATACCATTCCACCGCCTGTTCATGCTGGGCGAGGGCGGGGCCGCCCAGGAGCAGGAAGATGAGCGCGAGCCGCAGCATACATGCGCTCCGCTCAGACCAGCCGGGATTGCTCCACCGCCGCGCGCACGAAATCGGCGAAGAGCGGGTGCGGATCGAAGGGCTTGGATTTCAGCTCCGGGTGGAACTGCACGCCGATGAACCAGGGATGATCGGGGATTTCCACGATTTCCGGCAATTCGCCATCTGGCGAGGCGCCGGAGAAATGCAGCCCCGCCGCCTCCAGCCGCTTCTGATATTTCTTGTCCACCTCGTAGCGGTGGCGATGGCGCTCGGAGATCGTGGCCGCATCGTAGATTTCCGCCACCCGCGAGCCGGGCGCGAGCAGCGCGTCATAGGCGCCGAGCCGCATGGTGCCGCCCTTGGCGTCGTCGGCCTTGCGGCGGATGGTGCGGTTTCCCTCGACCCATTCGGTCATGTGATAGACCACATGTTCGAACCGGCTGGCCCCGGCCTCATGGTCGAATTCCTGACTGCCGGCGCGCGGCAGGTCGGCGAGGTTGCGCGCCGCCTCGATCACCGCCATCTGCATGCCGAGGCAGATGCCGAGATAGGGGATGCGCCGCTCCCGCGCGAAGCCGGCGGCGCGGATCTTGCCCTCCGTCCCCCGCTCGCCGAACCCGCCGGGCACGAGGATGGCGTGAAAGCCTTCGAGATGCGGCGAGGGGTCCTCACGCTCGAAGATCTCGGCGTCGATCCATTCGGCGCGCACCTTCACCCGATTGGCGAAACCGCCATGGGTCAGCGCCTCGGCCAGCGATTTATAGGCGTCTTCGAGCTTCACATATTTGCCGACGATGGCGACGCGCACCTCGCCATCGGGGTGGTCGATCCGCTGGGCGACGTCCAGCCAGCGTTCCAGCTTCGGCTTCGGCGCAGGGGTGATGTTGAACGCGTCCAGCACCGCCTGATCCAGCCCGACCTGATGATAGGCGAGCGGCGCCTTGTAGATGCTGTCGAGATCCATTGCCGGGATCACCGCTTCGGGGCGGACATTGCAGAAGAGCGCGATCTTGGCGCGCTCGCCCTCCGGGATCTCATGCTCGGTGCGGCAGACCAGCACGTCGGGCTGGAGGCCGATGGAGCGCAGCTCCTTCACCGAATGCTGGGTCGGCTTGGTCTTCAACTCGTGGCTGGCCGCGAGATAAGGGAGGAGCGTCAGATGCATCAGGATGCAGTCGCCCTTGGGGCGCTCCTGCATGAACTGGCGGATCGCCTCGAAGAAGGGCAGCCCCTCGATATCGCCGACGGTGCCGCCGATCTCGCAGAGCATGAAATCGCATTCCCCGTCGCCGATGGCGATCCAGTCCTTTATCTCGTTGGTGACATGGGGGATGACCTGAATGGTCTTGCCAAGATAGTCGCCCTTGCGCTCTTTTTCGAGCACATTGGTGTAGATCCGCCCGGAGGAGACGCTGTCGGTCTTGCGGCAGGGCACGCCGGTGAAACGCTCGTAATGGCCGAGATCCAGATCGGTCTCCGCCCCGTCATCGGTGACGAAGACCTCGCCATGCTCGAAAGGGCTCATCGTGCCCGGATCGACATTGAGATAGGGATCGAGCTTCCTCAGCCGGACCGAATAGCCGCGCGCCTGCAAAAGCGCACCGAGCGCGGCGGAGGCCAGACCTTTGCCGAGCGAAGACACAACGCCGCCGGTAATGAATATATATCGCGCCACGTCGGCGACCCCCGTGTCAGATTCACCCATGATCTCGCGGTGGAGACTTCAACAACCGCGACATCTTGTTTCACGGGAGTTGAGAGATACAGGATTCGCACCGGCGCGACAACCGGAACCGGACCCTTTTGCGGGGCGTGGCGCCGGGTTCCTTCACCGCGCCCCGCCGCCCCCTTGCGCGGCCAGCCCGTGGGACCGGTCATTGGGGTTCGGCGCTGGGGGGGTCCAGCGGGTCAGCGCCGCCGCCGGCGTCTCGAAAACCTCGATCAGGAGCGGATGACAGGCGGCCGTATCGCTCGAATGCTCCGATCCGCAATCGCCGCCGGGGCAGGCGGAGAGCGCGCCGAGCAGGTCGATCTCGGCGAAGAACTCGATATGGTCGCCGGGGCGGACCGGGGTCGATTTCATGAAATACTGGCCGGTGTCGCGGGTGAAGCCGGTGCACATGAAGACATTGAGCACGTCATGCACATGCGGCTCCGCCTCGGCCGGCGGCAGCCCGGTCTCCTCCGTCAGCGCCCGGGTCAGGTTCGAATGGCAGCAATGGTGGTAATCCGAATCGGAAAGCAGCCGGTTGGTGTAGGGATCGCAGCGGGTGCCGATCACGTCATGGACGCCGCCGCCGTATTCGTCGAGCCCGTACCAGTCGAGCGTATCCGCGACGATGGTCGCCATCGGCCGCAGATGCGGCAGCGAGGACCAGAGCCGGTCGCCGGTCGAGACATGGGCGCCGTGCAGCGCGCGGGTCTTGCCGGAGAAGAACCGCTCGGCCAGATTCCCGGCCGCCCAGAGATTGAGATCGCCGACCTGCGGGCCCTCGACCGAGGTGATGCGGAAGAAACCGCCGGCGGGCGCGCGAAAGGCGCGGGCCTCGCGCGGGGGGACGATGACCTCCGCCTGTTTCACCGCCTGCTCCCGCGCTCGCCGATAGAGCGCGAGATCGGGGCGGGGCAGGGTGGAGACGGGATAGCAGATCACCGGGCGGACGGCGCGGCGGGCCTCCGCGTCGGGCGGGGATTGGGTCATGGCGGTGCTCTCCTGCGCGGTGTTTGCGCGCGAATCTATCGCAAAAGCCGGGGGTGAATGACAGGGGTCTTTCCGCCCCGCCGGTCAGATGGTTGACTGCGGCGGCGCGGACGGGAATGAAGTCGCGGGGCGAGGATCTGCGCCGTCGGACCAGAGAAAGGGGCGCGCTGCCCGACCGGCCCGAGACGGCGCGCCCGACCATGCGCGAGGCGATGCGCGTCTTTGCGCGAATCGGCCTTCTCTCCTTCGGCGGCCCTGCGGGGCAGATCGCGCTGATGCATCGCGAACTGGTGGAGCGGCGCTGATGGCTGAGCGAGCGGCGCTATCTCGACGCGCTTTCCTTCTGCATGCTGTTGCCGGGGCCGGAGGCGATGCAGCTTGCGACCTATGCCGGCTGGCGGCTGCATGGGGTCGCTGGCGGGCTGGCGGCGGGGCTCCTCTT
>JBKECG010000387.1:0-4144 GCA_047974395.1 Pikeienuella sp.
TGCGCGCCTCGCGCCCGCCCTCGAACCGGGCCAGATGCAGCGCGCCGGCGCGGGCGAGAAGCGCGACGCAGACCGGGCCTTCGCGGCCCTCGGCCAGCGCCTCGAACCGGTCCACGCCCACGGCCCGCGCCCCGGTCGAAAGCGCCAGCCCCCGCGCCGCGGCGACGCCGATCCGCGCGCCGGTGAAATTGCCGGGACCGGTGGAGACGGCGATGAGGCGGATATCCCGAAAATCGCGCCCGGCCTCCTCAAGACATTCGCGGATCATCGGGAAGAGCCGTTCGGCATGACCGCGCTCGCGGATTTCCTCGCGTGTTGCGAGGGCGCGTTCGCCGTCGAAAAGCGCCGCCGCGCAGCGCCCGGCGGCGGTGTCGATCACCAGCGTCAGCATCGGCGGTCACATGCCGATCGGGCGGACCTCGGTCACCTCGGGGATGTAATGGCGCAGGAGATTCTCGATCCCCATCTTCAGCGTCATGGTCGAGGAGGGGCAGCCGGCGCAGGCGCCGCGCATATGGAGGTAGACCACGCCTTCCTCGAAACCGTGGAAGGTGATGTCGCCGCCATCCTGCGCCACGGCGGGGCGGACGCGGGTGTCGAGCAGTTCCTTGATCTGGCCGACAATGGCGGCGTCGGGGCCGTCATGGTCCTCATGCCCGGCGCGGGCGTCGGTCTCCATCGCCGGCTGGCCGGAGGTGAAATGCTCCATGATCACGCCGAGGATCGCCGGCTTCAGATGCGCCCAGTCCTGATCGTCCTTGGTCACGGTGATGAAATCGGGGCCGAGGAACACGCCCTCGACACCCTCCACCGCAAAGAGCCGGCGCGCCAGCGGCGAGACGGCCGCGCTCTCCACATTCGGGAAATCGGCCGAACCGGCGGAAAGCACGGTCTGGCCGGGCAGGAATTTCAGCGTCGCCGGGTTCGGCGTCGACTCGGTCTGGATGAACATCGCGCGTCTCCTGATAGCTCGCGAGTATTTGGACCCGCCGGCCGCTTAAATCAAGAATGATTCTAAACTGGCGTCAACAGACCGCATCAATCCGCTCCATCGACAACCCGCCCGGGACGACGGTGACCGGCACGCCCAGCGTTCCCGAAAGCCGCCCGACCATGGCCGAGACCAGCGGCCCCGGCCCGTCGCTGTCGATCCCGGCCCCGAGGACGAGGACGCCGATCTCGGGGTCCTCCCTGATCTGGGCCAGGACCTCGTCGCGGGCGTCGCCCTCGCGGATCACGAATTCCGGGAGCACGCCGGAAAGCGCCTTCACCTCTTCCGCGAGCTGGCTGAGCCGCTCCTCCGCGGTTTCGCGCGCTTCGGCGCGCATCACCTCGGCGACGCCGATCCAGTGCTGGAACTCCTCGGGCCGGATGACATAGAGCATCACCACGCCGCCGCCGGTCTTCGCGGCCCTGCGCGCCGCGAAACGGAGCGCGTTGGCGCATTCGGGAGTCTCGTCGATGACGATCATGAACTTGCGCAATCAGGTGCTCCGCAATCGCTCCTCCGGCCCATGAGGATGACCGAAAGCCTCGCGCGCCGCAACCGCCGGGCGATCCCGCGCGGATGGGCCGCAGGCGATGCGGAGGGCCGCCCCGCGGCTTGCCTTGGCGCGGGATAGCCGCTATCGGCCTGAGTTCGGCCTTCCGGAGGATTGATGATGACCCTGTCGCGCCCCGTTCTGACCGGCGTCGCCGCCATGGCGCTGGTGGTGGTGATCTCCAACATTCTCGTGCAGCATCTCCTCGGCGGCTGGCTGACCTGGGGCGCGCTCACCTATCCGATCGCCTTTCTGGTGACCGACCTGACCAATCGCGCGCTGGGCGCGCGGGCGGCGCGGTGGGTGGTGATGGCCGGTTTCGCCGTGGGCGTGCTCTGCTCGCTGATCGCCAGCGGCTTCAGCAATGAATTCGGCGATCCGCTGGTTTCGCTGCGGGTCGCGCTCGGCTCGGGGCTCGCTTTCCTTTGCGCGCAGTCGCTGGATGTCGCGATCTTCGACCGGCTGCGCCGCGGCGCGTGGTGGCGGGCGCCGCTGGCCTCGTCGCTGATCGGCTCGGCGACGGATACGGCGATCTTCTTCTCCGTGGCGTTTTCCGCCGCCTTCATGTTCATCGACCCCGCCGATCCGAACGGCTGGGCGCGGGAGGCGGTTCCGCTGCTCGGCGTCGGTCCGGCCGCGCCGCTCTGGGTCTCGCTGGCCGTGGCGGATTTCGGGGTGAAGCTGTCGCTCGCGGCGCTGGCGCTGATCCCGTTTCGCGCCTTTTCGCGGCGGCTTGCATAAAGGCTTGCAAAACACGGTGTTCGGCCCCATCCTTTCTTCAGTCGCAACAACTGAAAGGAGGTGGTCTGATGCATCATGGGATCGTCGGAGCGTCGGACGATAGGCAGCGCGCTTGCGGAAAGGGGCAGCCCTCTTTCAGGTGATGCGCGCGGCCCGCGGGGGAAGCCCCGCGACGGCCGTCGCCCGGGATACTCAGGGGGGCCGCTCGCGAAGAGCGGCCCCTTTGCATTGCCGCCCGCCCCCTTTCCCCCGGTCCGGAGCCGAACATGATCCGCGTCAATGACGAGATCCAGATCGCCGAATGGGAGCTGACGGAGAGCTTCATCCGCGCCTCCGGCCCCGGCGGGCAGAATGTGAAGAAGGTCTCGACCGCGGTGGAGCTGAGATTCGAGGCTGCGCGCTCGCCGCATCTGTCCCCGCCGGTGAAGGCGCGGCTGAAACGGCTGGCCGGGCGGCGCTGGACGCAGGAGGGCGCGCTGATCGTCACCGCCTCCGAACACCGGATGCAGGGCCGCAACCGCGAGGCGGCGCTGGCGAAGCTGATCGACCTGATCGCCGCCGCCGCCGTCGCGCCGAAACGCCGCCGCCCGACCCGGCCGACGCTCGCCTCCAAACGCCGGCGGCTGGAGGACAAGACCCGCCGCGGCGCGCTGAAGGCGCTGCGCGACCGGCCGCAGGTCTGATCCGGCGCGCCCGGCTCAACCCTCGCCGTCCGTCCGTCCGGCGACGGTGGGCGCGGCGCGGCAGGCGCGGGCGGCCCTGAAGAATTCCCGGCAAAGCAGGCTGTTGTCATCGGCCGGGGCGAAGACCGCCTCGTCATATTCGCGGCTCAGTTCGGCGACCGGCCGGCGCAGCATGCCGTCGCGGCGCATGGTCCCGTGCTCCCAGAGGAAACCGACGCCCAGCCGGTTGGAGACCGCCTCGTAAACCGCGTCCCGCGTGTCCACCACCAGCAGTGGGCGCGGCTCCAGCCCGGCGGCGCGGAAAGCGCGCTCGACGACCCGCTGGGTGGAGGAGCCGCGCGCGCGAAAGATCAGCGGCGTCGTCATCAGGTCGCGGCAGGTCAGCTCCTCCTGCGCCGCCAGCCGGCTGTCCGGCGGCAACAGCGCCACCACCCGGTGCCGCAGCAGCACTTCGCGGCGAAAACGGGAATCCTCGGCCAGATTCGGCAGGACGCCGATATCGACCTCGCGGCTGACCACGGCGCGGGTGATCTCCTCATAGGAGCCGGTGACGATGGAATAGCTGACGCCCGGATAGCGGCGGTGGAACTCCGCGATCACCGCCATGCCCGGCATGGCGTTGCCGAGCCCGATGGCGATGCAGCCATCCACCAGCGCGTGACGGCGCGAGACGATCGCCTGCGCGGCGCTCTCCGCCTCCTCGAACTGTGTGGCGACGGCGCATAGCTCGGCGCAGATCGGCGTCGGCGTCATCTGCACGCCGGCCCGGAGGAAAAGCGCGACGCCCAGCCCCTGTTGCAGATCGCGGATCTGCTGCGCGACAGCGGGCTGCGACAGGCCCAGAAGCCGCGCCGCCGCCGAGAAGGACCCGGTCTTCGCGACCGCGTTGAGCGCGCGCATGCGCGGCAGGGTGACGGCCATTTCCATTCCTCAAATGATTCCCATGGGCCAGGTAAGGAATATCCTTCAATTGTAAAACCCACGTCACAAAACCGGGGCATTGTCCGCGCCGTAACGGAGCCGGCCGCCATTCCCCGCAAGGAGCGCATGCGCCCTTCCGGGGCGGGCGGCGCCTTGAGGATGAAGATGGACGCCGCCGCGATATACCGACATGCGAGCCTGACCCGGTTCGACCCGCCCGAATCCCGTCTGGTGCTGAGCGATCTGGACGGTTGCCTG
>JBKECG010000403.1:0-6975 GCA_047974395.1 Pikeienuella sp.
GCAGGCCATAGTGATCGACCAGCCGCTGAAGCGCCAGTTTCAGCACCACCTTGCCGGAGCGCGCCGACCAGCCCATGCGCCGTTCGGTCGCCTCCAGCCCCTCGTGGAAACAGCAGATGCGGATCGCCGCATCCGACAGGCCGGGGCCAAGCGCCTCCACCGCCTTGTGGAACCGCTCGCGCGCGAAAAGCGGCCCTTCGGAAGGGCTGCGCCCCGGCCCTGAGGCGCGATCCACCGGAGCCAGCAGCCGGCGCCAGTCCTGCCCCAGCTTCGGCCCGATCTCGGCACGTTCGAAATCCTCGCGCAGGCGCTCGCCCGCCTCCACCTCCTCGGCGCTGAGAAGCCGCGCGCCATTGGCGTCGCGCCGGCGGGAGAGCCAGCCGAGGGGCGACTCGCCGGTGTTGATCTGCATGGTCTCGATCTCGCCGGTCGCCGGATTGGCGTAGCGGCGCGCGCCCCGAAGCTGATGCTGGCTGGCGAAAGGGCTCGGCGCTTCGGCGAAGCCGGTCGCGGCGCGGGGGCGGGTTTCATGCTCCAGCCGCCGCAACATCGCCCTGCCAACCTCCGTCATCACATAGCGTGCGGATTTCTCGCTCCGGCTGGCGCATTTCACCCAGTCCTGAGCCAGAAACCGGGTCGCGGCGGCGATCGGCGCCAGCGAGAGCGGCTTTCTGAATCCGTTCCGGGCCGAGAAAACGCCGGCCTTCTCCGCCCCTTTCGCAACCAGCATGAAAGCCTCGGGTTCAGCCAGCCGCTCCAGCGCCACGCGCTCGGCGGTGGTGGGCATGTTCGCGGATTTCGTCATCTGCGGTTCCTCTCGCTCAAGGGATTGGGTCGGCGGCGCTTCGGCCTCCAGCGTGGCCAGCGCCCGCTCGATCAGCGGATCGTCGCGCAGCGCCTCGATCCGCCGCACCGCGCGCAGCACGGAGGAAGCCGGCCTGCCCTGCGCCCGGGCGATGGCGCGCATCGGCTCTCCGGCCCCGACATGAGCGAGATAGGTGGCGATGTCGGCGGCGCGCCGCCCCTCCTGGCGGAACAGCGCCCCGGCGCGGCGGGCGTAGTGATCGAGCGCCTGGTCCACTTGCGGCATGGTCGGAAGCTCCGGGATTGAATCGAATTTGAGACGAATCCCTGCTACCCAAAGCTGATGAATATTGATTTAATTTACCTAAAATAAATCCAATATTTACAATAAATTACCAAGTAACGTGCGCTTGACGCGCGAAGCGCGCAACGCCCCTCATGCGTGTTTTATGGATTGCGGCCTCAACCAGTTTCACCGAGGCGTCCCATGACCGACACCATCAGCCGCCCCCGTCTTCTCAGCCGCGCCGCGCGCGCCGGCGCGCGGCTTTACCGGCGCGAACGCGACCTCGCCCGGATCCTGCCGCAGCTTTTCGGCAAAACCGCAGTGCTGCCCGCTATCCAGGCGGCGGAGGCGGCCTGCGAGAAGGACAGGCGCGCCGGCGCCGCCAGCTATTCGGCGGCCCGCCATGTCAGCCTGCTGGCGGCGCTGGTCGCGGAATCGGGCGCGGCGCGCGCCTGACCCGGCTCAGACGAAAGCGTCGGGCTCCGCCGCCTTGCGCCGGTCGATGAAATCGCGCAGCCCCTCGGCGACGCCCTCATCGAGCGGCGGCGCCTGATATTCACCCAGCATCCGCCTCACCCGCGCCGCGGCCAGCGCCTGCGTGTCGCGCGCGCCCTCCTCGGCCCATGTTTCGTAAGGCTTGTAGTCGAGCACGTCGGAGCGCCAGAACGCGGTCTTGAAATTCGCCTGCGTATGCGCGCAGCCGAGATAGTGTCCGCCCGGCCCGACCTCGCGGATCGCATCCAGGGCCTGCGCGTCCTCGGAAATATCGACCCCCGAAGCCAGCGCATGCAGCGCGCCAAGCTGATCGGCGTCCATCACGAATTTCTCAAAGGAGGAGACCAGCCCCCCTTCCAGCCAGCCGCAGGCGTGGAGCATGAAAGTCACCCCGCCCATCAGCGCCGCATTCAGCGTGTTCGCGCTCTCATAGGCCGCCTGCGCGTCTGGCAGCTTGGAGCCGCAAAGCCCGCCGCCCGAACGGAACGGCAGGTTCAGCCGCCGCGCCAGTTGCCCCGCGCCCCACAATATCTTCGTCGCCTCGGGCGTGCCGAAGGTCGGCGCGCCGGAATTCATGTCGATCGAGGTGACGAAAGCGCCGAAGATCGCCGGGGCGCCGGGGCGCACTAGCTGCGAATAGGCGACGCCGGCCAGAACCTCGGCCAGCACCTGCGTCAGCGTGCCGGCGACGGAGACCGGCGCCATCGCCCCGCCGACGATGAAGGGGGAGATGATCACCGCCTGATTGGCGCGGGCGTAGACCTCCAGCGCGCCCATCATGATCCCGTCCAGCGTCAGCGGCGAGTTGATGTTGATCAGCGAGGTCATCACCGTATTCTCGGCGACGAATTCCTTCCCGAACAGGATCTCGCACATGGCGACGGAATCCGCCGCCCGCGACGGGTCGGTGACCGAGCCCATGAAGGGCTTGTCGGAAAGGCGCATATGCGCGTGAACCATGTCCAGATGGCGCTTGTTCACCGCGATATCGGTCGGCTCGCAAACGGTGCCGCCGGAATGGTGCAGGTATTTCGACATGTAGCCGAGTTTCACGAAAGTCTCGAAATCGGCCATGGTCGCATAGCGCCGCCCGCCTTCGGCGTCGCGCACGAAGGGCGGGCCGTAGACCGGGGCGAAGACGGTGGTCTTGCCGCCGATCTCAACGCTCCGCTCGGGGTTGCGGGCGTGCTGGGTGAAACGGACCGGCGCGGTGGCGCAGAGCTTGCGCGCCAGCCCGCGAGGGATGCGCACGCGCTCTTCGCGCACATCGGCGCCCGCCTCGCGCCAGAGCTTCAGCGCGCCGGGATTGTCGGTGAAATTGACGCCGATCTCCTCCAGCACGGTCTCGGCGTTGTATTCGATGATGGAGAGCGCCTCTTCCGAGAGGATCTCCATGGTCGGGATCGCGCGCTCGATGAAGCGCGCCGCCTCGATCCGCACCGCGGTCCGCTCGGCGCGCCTCGCGGCGCCCCCGCCCCGCGCCTTGCGCCGCGCCGCGCCCTGCTCCGCGCCTTCCGACATCGCCATGCTCCTGCAATCCGCCGTTAACGGCCTGAGTATAGCCGCGCCGGCCCGGCCGGGCGGCCGTTATCGCCGCCGGATGGCGCGTGAGCGACATCGGACCCCGCCTTGCGCGAATCCCCCGCCCCGCCTAATCAGCGCCGATGACCGCCATCGACCCAGCCGAAGGCCATCAGCGCCTTCTCATCATCGACTTCGGCAGCCAGGTGACGCAGCTGATCGCGCGTCGCCTGCGCGAGTTGAACGTCTATTGCGAGATCCACCCCTTCCAGCAGGTGGACGACGCTTTCCTGACCGCTTTCGCCCCCCGCGCCGTGATCCTTTCCGGCGGGCCGAGCAGCGTTTTCGTCGAAGGCGCGCCGCTGCCGCCGGAGCAGGTGTTCACGCTCGGCGTTCCGGTTCTCGGCATCTGCTACGGTCAGCAGGCGATGATGCACATGCTGGGCGGCAAGGTGGAGCGCGGCGACGGCACCGCCGAATTCGGCCGCGCTTTCGTGACGCCTGCGGGCGAGACGCTCGACCTGCTCGACGGCTGGTTCGCTTCCGGCAGGGAGCAGGTCTGGATGAGCCATGGCGATCACGTCTCCCGGCTCGCGCCCGGATTCGCGGTCTACGGCGCCTCCCCGAACGCGCCCTTCGCCATCGCCGCCGACCCGGCCCGGCGCTTCTATGCGGTGCAGTTTCACCCTGAGGTCCATCACACCCCGAACGGCGCGCGGTTCTACGAGAATTTCGTGAAGCTCGCCGGGTTCGCCGGCGACTGGACCATGGCCGGCTATCGCGATCAGGCCATCGCCGCGATCCGGGCGCAGGTCGGCGACAAAAGGGTGATCTGCGGGCTTTCGGGCGGGGTCGATTCCTCCGTCGCCGCCGTGCTGATCCATGAGGCGATCGGCGATCAGCTCACCTGCGTTTTCGTCGATCATGGGCTGTTGCGTCTCGACGAGGCCGAAGAGGTCGTCGCGATGTTCCGCGACAATTACAACATCCCGCTGATCCACGCCGATGAGAGCGCGCTCTTTCTCGGCGCGCTCGAAGGCGTCTCCGACCCCGAGGTGAAGCGCAAGACCATCGGCAGGCTCTTCATCGACGTGTTCCAGAAATACGCCAACCGGATCGAGGGCGCTGAATTCCTCGCCCAGGGCACGCTTTACCCGGATGTGATCGAGAGCGTCAGCTTCTCCGGCGGCCCCTCGGTCACGATCAAGAGCCACCCTAATGTCGGCGGCCTGCCGGAGAAGATGGGCCTGAAACTGGTCGAACCGCTGCGCGAACTCTTCAAGGACGAGGTCCGCGCGCTCGGGCGCGAGCTGGGCCTGCCGCAGAGCTTCATCGGCCGCCACCCCTTTCCCGGCCCCGGCCTCGCCATCCGCTGCCCCGGCGAGATCACGGCGGAAAAGCTGGAGATCCTGCGCCGGGCCGATGCGGTCTATATCGACCAGATCCGCCGCCATGGGCTCTATGACGAGATCTGGCAGGCCTTCGTCGCCATCCTGCCGGTGCGCACGGTCGGGGTGATGGGCGACGGGCGGACCTATGATTACGCCTGCGCTCTCCGCGCGGTGACTTCGGTCGATGGAATGACCGCGGATTACTATCCGTTCAACCATGAATTCCTGGGCGAGACGGCGACGCGGATCATCAACGAGGTCAAGGGGATAAACCGCGTGACCTATGACATCAC
Organism: Pikeienuella sp.; assembly: GCA_047974395.1. Taxonomy (GTDB): domain Bacteria; phylum Pseudomonadota; class Alphaproteobacteria; order Rhodobacterales; family Rhodobacteraceae; genus Pikeienuella. The sequence continues at coordinate 4,791 of JBKECG010000403.1, forward strand.
CTCAAAACCGCCCGGCACGATCGAGTGGGAGTGATTTTTGCCCCTCCGGGAGCATCCAAACATACGCCAGAACTCGACATAACAAACTGAAATATCTATATAAATATGCCTTCATGTTTCGACATCTATCGGCGGGCTTGTATGCCAGATGACGGTATGTCTGACGGTATATCAGTACTTTTGCGCCGTGGTCCGTAGCGTCGCGAATATGGGCACGGACCTTTTCCACAGCTGCATCACTTATCAGCGGTCCAATTGTGCTTGTTTCCATAAACCCGTCGCCGACTGTTAGTTCTGAGATTGCTTGGGTCAGCTTTTCCGTAAAGGTATCATAGATCGCGTCCTGCACGTAGATCCTGTTGGTACAGACACAGGTCTGTCCCGCATTGCGGAACTTCGAAATGATCTCGCACTCAACAGCAGCATCAAGATCGGCGACATCGAAAACGATGAACGGTGCATTGCCACCCAGGTCCGGCGATAGTTTCTTGATCTGATCCGCGCCCTGCCGCATAAGAATGAGCTATTGTCAAATCCGGTGTCCGGGCGCACGGCCCAGGCACGCTGGGCCTGAGCCGCCGCGTCAATAGTCTGGCGCGCTTCGTCGCGGGAGCAATCAGAGGCCTTCGCCAGAATTGCGCCGGTCGAGGGTTTTTGCACCTCAAATCGCTGCGAAGCACCGCGCCATTGCCCCGAGATGAACGCATCCTTACACAATAGGCCGGTATTCTTGAGGGGGGTCATGATTTTCCTTCCTCTGTTCGTATCGGCTTACACCGCCGATTTTTGGCTTGCGGCGGCGTGACGTTGGCGCATGCCATCCCGGATTAGCGCCTTGATCAGGGCAACCCCCATCAGCGCCATCACGACCGAGAAAGGCAGCGCACCGATGATCATCGCCGTATTGATCGCATCCAGCCCGCCGGCCGCCAGAAGGCCGCCGATGACGAGCGTCATGATCAGACCCCAGGTCAGGATATGGATCCGCGCCTTCGGCCCTTCGTCACCCCCTGCCGAGATTGTATTGATAACCAGCACTGCCGAGTCAGCCGAGGTAACCAGATAGGTCATCAACAACACGACCAGCACCGCAGACATCAGCTTTGCCAGCGCAGGTGACAGGATATAGTTCACGATTTCAAAAAGTTGGGAACTGATACCTGCGCCGGTGATCTGATCCCCTGCGCCGCCATTCAACGTCAGGTCCATGGCGGTTCCTCCTGCAAAGGAAAACCAGACGCAATGAATCAGGGTCGGCACGATCATCGCGCCCAGCACATACTCGCGGATTGTCCGTCCTCTGGAAATTCGAGCGAGGAACAGGCCCACAAAGGGTGCAAATGCGATCCACCAGGCCCAGTAGAAGATGGTCCATGCGCCCTGCCAGTCGGCAAGCTGGGTTGCAACACTTCCCTCAACCCCATCGGGACGCCAGACCGTCAATACCATCGACGGGAGGGCGATGATGTAGTCCCAAATGCCCACGAAGAGAGAACGCAGCGCAAACATCGTCGAGCCGAATATCAGCAGAAAGGCGAGAACAAAGAACGACAAACCCATGTTGATGTTGGACAGCCATTTGATGCCTTTGCCGACACCGGACAGTGCAGACAGTGTCGAAAGACCCATCACCACGATCAGTGCCAGCAGCATGGCCGCCAATGTAGGCTTTCCTTCGGCATTCATCAGCCAGCCCATCCCGGTGATATTGTGAATCCCGGCGGCAAACTGGGACACGCCATAGCCCAGCGTTACGGCGACCCCCAAGACTGTGGCGATAACCGAAACGATATCGATGACATTTCCAAGCGGCCCCTCAAGCGAGCGCCCAAAAAGTGGCGTCAGCGCCGAGCGGATGGTCAGCGGCAGACCCCGAACATAGGCAAAAAATGCCAGCGCCAACCCGATCATGCCATAGCAACCCCAAGCCGAAAGACCCCAGTGGAAAAGAGACCACTTCATCGCATCACGGACACTTTCCGAGGACGAGGCAGTGGCTTCTCCCATGATGATTTCCGGGTTGGATGCAAAATGATAAAGCGGCTCGGCGGTCGAATAGGTCAGCATTCCGATGCCCGTGCCGGCGCCGATCATCATGGCGATCCATGAAAAGGCGGAAAACTCGGGCCGGCTGTCGGCCGCGCCCAGACGGATGCGACCGGTCGCGGGCCACAGCGCCAGCCCG
>JBKECG010000446.1:0-2237 GCA_047974395.1 Pikeienuella sp.
CCGTCCGCATCGCCGAACGTCCCAACCTTCTCTGGGTGCTTGTCCATACCGACGAGGGGATCACCGGCCTGGGCGAAACCTTCTTCATGGCCGAAACGGTCGAGACATACATTCACGAATACGTGGCGCCCCGCGTCATCGGCCGCGATCCGTTGCAGATCGACCTGCTGTCTGCGGACCTTGTGGGCTATCTCGGGTTCCGTTCCAGCGGCGCCGAGGTGCGCGGCAATTCGGCCTTCGACATCGCGCTCTGGGACATTTTCGGCAAGGCCATGGGTCAGCCCATCGCGCAGATGCTGGGCGGGTTCTCGCGGCCGAGCATCCGCACCTACAACACCTGCGCCGGTGTCGAATACATCAAGAAGGCGACCGGCCAGCAGACGGAAAATTACGGCCTGGCCGCGGGCGCCGACTACGACGACCTGAACGGCTTTCTACACAACGCGGACGAGTTGGCGCAATCGCTGCTGGACGAGGGCATCACCGCGCTCAAGATCTGGCCCTTCGACATCGCGGCTGAGAAAACCCGCGGGCAGTATATTTCCGGCCCGGACATGCGCAAGGCGCTGGAGCCGTTCGAGAAAATCCGCACTGCCGTCGGCGACAAGATCGACATTATGGTGGAATTCCATTCGATGTGGCAGTTGCTGCCGGCGATGGAAATCGCCCGGGAACTGGCCCCGTTCAAGACCTTCTGGCACGAAGACCCGATCAAGATGGACAGCCTCGGCGACCTGCGGCGCTACGCCGAAGTCAGCCGCGCGCCGATCAGCGCCTCGGAGACGCTGGGCTCTCGCTGGGCCTTCCGCGACCTTCTGGAGACCGGCGCGGCGGGGATCGTGATGCTGGATATCTCGTGGTGCGGCGGCCTCAGCGAGGCGCGCAAGATCGCCGCCATGGCCGAGGCCTGGCACCTGCCCGTCGCACCGCACGATTGCACCGGGCCGGTGGTGCTCTGCGCCTCGACGCATCTTTCGCTGAATGCGCCCAACGCGCTGGTGCAGGAAAGCGTCCGCGCCTTTTACCGCACCTGGTATCGCGATCTGGTCACGGCCCTGCCCGAGGTCAGCGACGGGATGATCACCGTCCCGCCCGGGCCCGGCCTCGGCATGGATCTCAACCCCGATCTGGATCGCGCCTTCACCGTGGCGCGGCGACGGTTCACCAAAGACGACCTCTGACGACCGTTCATCAAACTTGGGAGGAAAGAAGATGAAGAAACTGATGGCTACATTGACCCTGACCTCGGCCCTCGCCGGCGGCCAGGTCCTCGCCCAGGACGACCCCATGTCGATCGTGTTCACGCACCATTCCTCGGCGTCGAACCCGTTCTGGCAAGCAGTCAAGAAGGGCTTTGACGACGCCTGCGCCATGATCGAGGCGGAATGCCAGATGGTCTTTACCCAGACCGAGGGCGCCATCGACCAGCAAGCCGCAAACATGCAGGCCGCGCTGTCGCGCAGCCCCGACGCGCTGCTGACCTCTATCGTCGACGACAACGCCTTCGATGAGATCATCCAGCGCGCCGCCGATGACGGCGTGATCGTCATGGCCGTCAACGTGGACGACAGCGAGGGCGCGGACGGCAATGCGCGCGACGCCTTCATCGGCCAGGGCTTCGTTCCCGCCGGCCGGTCGCTGGCCAAGAAGATGACCGAATTCTTCCCCGAGGAAGGCCCGATCAATGCCGTCATCGGCATTTCGGCGCCGGGCCAGAACTGGTCGGAACAGCGCGGCCAGGGCGTGCGCGAGGGGCTCGAGGCCTATGCCGAAGCATCGGGCCGCGAGGTCAATATCGAGCGGCTCGACACCGGCACCGATGGCGCCCAGGTGGCCGAGCGCGTCGGCGCCTACCTGAACGCCAATCCCGCCACCACGGTCTATTTCGATACCGGCCTCTGGCACGCCTATGTGGCGCAGGTGCTGGCCGACCGCGGGGTGGAACCGGGCAAGGTGCTGATGGGCGGCTTCGACATCGTGGGCGAGGTGCTGACGCAGATGGAACACGGGTACATCCAGGTTCAGGTCGACCAGCAGCCCTACATGCAGGGCTTCATCCCAGTCATGCAGGCCTATCTGGCGCATACCGTGAACCTGTCACCCACGGACGTGGACACCGGCCAGGGCCTCGTGGTGGCCGAAGACGTGCCCGCGCTCTTGGAGCTTGCGGCGCAGGGCTTGCGTTGATCCGCAACCACTTACAGGGGGCGGGGCGACAGCGCCCCGGTCCGAGCGCT
>JBKECG010000016.1:0-9686 GCA_047974395.1 Pikeienuella sp.
GTTCACGTTTTCGCGTGAGGATTCGCTATTGTCGCGTTCGGCGCATAAATTGACGGCGCTAGTATCGGGACCAGCCTGGGGCGTATTGTAAAAAAGTGATCCGGCAATTCGAACTTGTCGAGATGGTGCGGGCCTATAACCCCAACGCCGACGAGGCGTTGCTGAATCGCGCCTATGTCTATGGCGCCCGCGCGCACGCCGCGCAGAAGCGCGCTTCGGGCGAACCCTATTTCGGCCACCCGCTGGAGGTGGCGGCGATCCTGACCGGGCTGAAGCTGGACGACGCCACCATCGTCACCGCGCTTCTGCATGACACGATCGAGGACACCGCCGCGACCTATGCCGAGATCACCGAGCTTTTCGGCGCCGAGATCGCGGAGCTGGTGGACGGCGTCACCAAGCTGAACAAGCTGGAGCTGGCCAGCCGCGAGACCGAGCAGGCGGAGAATTTCCGCAAGCTCCTGCTGGCGATGTCGCGCGATGTGCGGGTGCTGCTGGTCAAGCTGGCCGACCGCACCCACAACATGCGCACGATCGGGCATCTCAGGCCCGAGAAACGCGCCCGCATCGCGCGCGAGACCATGGACATCTTCGCGCCCCTCGCCGGGCGCATGGGCATGCAGCGCATGCGCGAGGAGCTGGAGGACCTGGCCTTCGAGGTGCTGAACGCCGAGGCGCGCACCTCGATCATCCGCCGCTTCCTGAAACTCAGGAAGGAGACCGGCGACCTGATCCCCCGGATCAAGACAGCGATCGAACAGGCGCTGGACGAGGCCGGGATCGCCGCCGAGGTGAAGGGGCGCGAGAAGAAACCCTATTCGATCTGGCGCAAGATGGAGGAGAAGCAGATCGGCTTCGGCCAGCTTTCCGACATTTACGTCTTTCGCATCATCACCCCCGACATTCCCGCCTGCTATATCGCGCTCGGCGCCGTCCACACCGCGATGCGCGCGGTGCCGGAGCGGATGAAGGATTACATTTCCGGGCCGAAATCCAACGGCTACCGGAGCCTGCACACCACCGTCTACGGGCCGGCGGCCAGCCGGGTGGAGATCCAGATCCGCACCCGCGAGATGCACGAGGTCGCCGAGACCGGCGTCGCCGCGCACTGGGCCTACAAGGAAGGCCGGCGGAGCGAGAACCCTTTCGCCGTCGATCCCTTCCACTGGCTGGCCGAACTGGTCGAGCGGATGGAGAAGGGCGACCAGCCGAAGGAGTTTCTGGAGCAGGTCAAGCTCGACATGTTCCACGATCAGGTCTTCTGCTTCACGCCCAAGGGCGATGTGGTCGGCCTGCCGCGCGGCGCGACGCCGATCGACTTCGCCTATGCGATCCACACCCGGATCGGCGACAGCTGCGTCGGGGCCAAGGTGGACGGGGCGCGGGTGCCGCTCTGGACCCGGCTCAGGAACGGCCAGTCGGTGGATATCATCCGCGTCGACAGCTCCCGTCCCTCGCCGGTCTGGATGGACATGGCCCGGACCGGCCGCGCCCGCGCCGCGATTCGCCGGGCGCTGCGCGAGGAGGAGCGGGTCGAGCATATCCGCCTCGGCAAGGAGATCGCCCGGCTCGCCTTCGAGCGTCGCAAGCTCGACGGCGGGGCGAAGGCCCTGCAGACCGCCGCGCGCAAGCTCGGCTACGGGGCGGTGGAGACGATGCTGGCCGCGCTCGGCGCGGCGGAGCTGTCCGGCCGCCGGCTGGTCGGCGCGGTCTATCCCGGCATGATCGAGAACGAGGCGATCGAGCCCGAGGAGATGGCCGAGCGCCCGCACCGTCTGGTGCTCGGCGCCCCGCCCGGCGCGCCTTTCGTCTTCGCCGAATGCTGCGAGCCGATCCCCGGCGAGCGGATCGTCGGCATCCGCACCGGTCGCGGGATCGAGGCGCATTGCATCGACTGCGCCGCTCTGGTCGCGCATGAGGAGCATCCCGAACGCTGGCTCGACCTCAGATGGGACGAGGACGCGGCCCATATCGGCGGGCGGACCACCTCTCTCGACGTCACGCTGGCCAATCAGGCCGGCGCGCTCGGCGCGGTGGCGACGCTGGTGGGCGAACACCGGGCGAATATCGAGAATATCGTCACCCTGGCGCGCATGCCGGAATTCTGGCGCCTTCGCGTCACACTTACGGTCCGGGACGTGAAGCATATGAGCGCGATCCTGAGCGCGCTGGAGGCGCAGACCATCGTCACCGAAGTGCGCAGGACCCGCATGCCCGCCCCCTTGCCGAAACATGCCGAAGCCGAGGAACGCCGTGATCTTTCCGCATGACATCACCACAGGAACGGGGCCGATGGCGCGGCCTTGCGGATTTTCCAGCCGATGGGGCGCATGAGTGTTCAAACGTCGCGATAAACGACCCGTAGCGGAGATCGTCAGGGCCTATGTCGCCCCGCGCACCGGCTGGCGGCGGGTGATCCATTACTGGCGCCACCGCATGCAGCGCCTGCCCGACAGCCCGACCCGGATCGCGCTCGGCTTCGCCTGCGGGGTCTACGCCTCCTTCACGCCCTTCTTCGGCTTTCATTTCCTGATCGCCGCCGGGCTGGCCTGGATCATCCGCGGCAATATCTTCGCCAGCGCCATCGGCACGTTTTTCGGCAACCCGCTGACCTTTCCCTTCATCGCCGCCGCCAGCCTGGAGATGGGCTCTCTGGTGATGAACGTGCCGATCTATACGGATTTCTCGGGACTCGGCTTTCGCGAAATGACGATGTTGCTGCTCCACAACATCAAGAGCCTGGTGCTGCCCTATTTCATCGGCGGCATCGTTCCGGGGCTGATCTCCTCCGTCGCCTGCTACCTGCTGATCAAGCCGATCGTGGAGACCTATCAGCGGCGACGGCGCAAGAAGCTGATCAAGCGGGCCGCGCTCAGGAAAAAGGCCGAGGCGGCGGAATGACGACGCCCACCGGGGACGGTCCCGTCAGGAAGGACAATCTCTATTACGAGAAACGGCTGATGAAGGCTCACAACGAGCGGTTCGAGAGGGAGACCGCCGGCAAGACCGGCGAGGAGTTCTTCGCGATCCTCGAACGGTTCGAAAGGGAATCCCCTCTCGACATGCTCGTGCGCATCAGCGTCAATCTGAACGAGGCCTCCGCGATCATCCGCGAGCTCTGGCGGGATGACGGGCCGACTGACCCCGAGAAAGCCCACGATCTGGTCTGGGTCGACCGCATGTCGGCGCTCAGGAAAAAGGGCGGGGGCAAGCTGATGCAGGCGCGGATGACCCGCGCGGAGATGCTGGAGCGCCTGCGCTGGATCTCGGGCGAGGAGTTCGGCGAGGATCTGCCGGAATGGCTCGACTGGATCACCGCCTTCGAGACCAATTCGCCGCCCTCCGGTTATCGCTGAGCGGTCGGCGCGCGGCCTCAGGCCCGGCGTATGCGGATGACCACGTCCACCTTGGTGACGACCGTATTCGTCCGGGTGGATCTCCTCACCCGCAGGATCCCGCCACAAGCGCAACCGTAATTACTCCCCCCTTGTCGCGGCGTCGGTCCCGTGATTCACGCTCCTTATGAATCGCGATGATCTTGAAAAGCTGAGCAAGGACGAACTGGCTGAAGCGTATCTGGCGCTTCAGGGAAAATTGCGTCGTCCCGGCAAGACGTCGCAAACGTCGTCGAAGCCGCCCTCGACTGACCGGAAGGCGCGGCGGTAGAAGGCGGGGCAGATCTCCATCCAGCCGCGCCAGATCAGATCGAGCCGCCAGTCTTCGCCCCCCATATCGAGATGCAGCCCGTCGAGATTCAACCGCACATCGACCTCCCGCCCGTCATCGAACGAGAACCCGGCCCAAAGCGCCAGATCGGGCAGTGTGAAGTTTCATGCGCCTATCCCGGCCGGTCCTCAGATCCAGCCCTGCATCGCCGTCCAGGCCTCGTCGGCGGTCTCGACGAAGCTGAAAAGGTCCAGATCCTCGTCGGAGATGGTGCCGGAATCGGCCAGCGCCTCCCAGTTGACGATCCGGCGCCAGAAATCGCCGCCGAAAAGGAGGACCGGCATTTTCGCCATCCTTTCGGTCTGGATCAGGGTCAGCGTCTCGAAAAGCTCGTCAAGCGTGCCGAAGCCGCCGGGAAAGACGGTGATCGCCTTGGCCCGCATCAGGAAGTGCATCTTGCGGATGGCGAAATAGTGGAAGTTGAAGCAGAGTTCCGGCGTCACGAATTCATTCGGGGCCTGCTCATGCGGCAGCACGATGCCGAGCCCGACCGAGCGGCCGCCGGCGTCTTCTGCGCCGAGATTGCCCGCCTCCATCACCCCTGGCCCGCCGCCGGTGCAGATCACCAGTTCACCCCCGCCGCGGGCGAGGCTCTCGGTCGTCACCAGCCGGGCGAAAGCGCGGGCCTCCTCGTAGTAATGCGACAGCGCGCCGAGCGTTTTCGTGCGCGCCCGGTCCCTCTCCGCCGGCGGGGGGATGCGCGCGCCGCCGAACATGACCACGGTGCTGGCCACTCCCTCCGCGCGCAGCAGGCTTTCGGGCTTTTCCAGCTCAAGCTGGAGCCGGACCCCGCGCAGCGGGTCGGAGCGCATGAAATCCGGGTCCACATAGGGCAGTCGATAGGCCGGATGCGCGGTCTGCGCCGTCACCGGCACGCGCGCGGTATGGCCCAGATCCTGTTCGAGCTGCGTCAGCGCGGAAGTGCGCCTGTTCTGCTTCTTCACGTCGGAACGCCCCCTGGTCGCTCGCCCTCGCGTCGATTGCGCGGGGCCCTGACGCATCGTATAGGCTCCGTCACGCCCGGAACAGACCCCGGGGCGAAACATGCGAGGGAGACCAGGATGAGCCACACCGCGCTTGAAACCGCGATCGAGACCGCATGGGAAGACCGCGACGCGATCACCCCCGCGACCGGAGGCGCCGTGCGCGAGGCGGTGGACGCCGCGCTGGACGCGATGGAGGCGGGAACGCTCCGCGTCGCCGAGCGGGGCGCGGATGGCGCATGGGCCGTGAACCAGTGGGCGAAGAAGGCGGTGCTGCTTTCCTTCCGCCTCAACGACATGGCGCCGATCAAGGGCGGGCCGGGGAATTCGACCTGGTGGGACAAGGTGCCCTCCAAATTCGAGGGCTGGGGCGAGAACCAGTGGCGCGAAGCCGGCTTTCGCGCTGTGCCGAACTGCGTCGTGCGCCGCTCGGCCTATATCGCGAAAGGCGTGGTGCTGATGCCCTCCTTCGTCAATCTCGGCGCCCATGTCGGCGAGGGGACGATGGTGGACACCTGGGCCACGGTCGGCTCCTGCGCGCAGATCGGCAGGAACGTGCATCTCTCCGGCGGCGTCGGCATCGGCGGCGTGCTGGAGCCGATGCAGGCCGGCCCGACCATCATCGAGGATGATTGCTTCATCGGCGCCCGCTCCGAAGTGGTCGAGGGCGTGATCGTGCGCGAAGGCTCCGTCCTCGGCATGGGCGTCTATATCGGCCAGTCCACCAAGATCGTCGATCGCGAGACCGGCGAGGTGATGTATGGCGAGGTGCCCGCAGGCTCGGTCGTCGTTTCGGGCTCGATGCCGTCGAAGAACAATGTCAGCCTCTATTGCGCGGTGATCGTGAAGCGGGTGGACGCGAAGACCCGCGCCAAGACCTCCGTCAACGAGCTTCTGCGCGATTGACGGCGCCGTTCCGCCCGGTTTCCGGGCGAATATCCGCGCATGCGACCATTGATAGGGAGACGGAAATGGGTTGGATCTGGAGCATCGTCATCGGCGGCATCGCCGGCTGGATCGCGGGCATGGTCATGGGGGCCAGCCAGGGGCTGGTGATGAATATCGTCCTCGGCGTGGTCGGGGCGATCATCGCCAATGCGATTTTCGTCGCGCTTCTGGGGATGACGCTGGGCGGCATGATCGGCCAGCTCGTCATCGCGGTGATCGGCGCCTGTCTGCTGATCGCCGGCGCCCGGCTTCTGCGCCGGGCCTGAGCGGGGATGGCGGCGGTCTTCACCCTTCTGGCCCATGCCGGGCGCGGCCCCGATGACGGGCTGCCCGAAGGCGCGACCGGCGCGGCGCTGCTCTGCTACGCCTCCGGCCGCGACGAGGCGGAGGCGGTGCGCGAGACCGCGGCGATCCTGAAACAGGCCGGGCTTTCGGTGCTGGAGATCGAGGGCCACGGGACGCTCGAAGACCGCGAGGCCGAGGGCCATGAGATCGGCGAGGAGGACCGCGCGCTGATGCGCCGCGCCGAGGAGGAGAACGCGGTGATCGTGGCGGAGTTGACGCCGCTCTTCGGGGACGGGGCGTGAGCGCCTGGGTCTTCGTCGATCTCGACGGCACGCTGACCGACAGCGCGCCGGGGATCGGGGCGGCGATCCTGCATGCGCTTGATGCGCTCGGCGCGCCGCGCCCGGACGAAGCCACGCTCCGGGCCTGTATCGGCCCCTCGCTGGCCGAGAACTTTCCCCGGCTTGGCGTGGAGGCGGCGGAGGTCGGGCGCGCCGTCGCGCTCTACCGCGAACATTACGCCGCCGGCGGCATCTATGACGCGGCCCTGTACGAAGGCGCCGGGACGATGCTGGCGCGGCTGCGGGAGATCGGCTTCCGCCTCGCCCTCGCCACGGCGAAACCCATCGTCTATGCGGAAAAGATCACCGCGCATTTCGGCCTCTCCGCGTATTTCGACGCCGAATTCGGTTCGGCTCTGGACGGCGCCCGCACCGACAAGCGCGAGCTTCTGGCCCATTGCCTGAATGAGACCGGCGCCGATCCGGCGAGGAGCTTCATGCTCGGCGACCGACGCCATGACGCGATGGGCGCGCTCCATAACGGCCTCACCCCGATCGGCGCGCTCTGGGGTTTCGGCGGGCGCGCGGAGCTGGAGGAAGCCGGGGTCCGGGCGCTGGCCGCCGCGCCGGGCGAGGTGGCGGCGCTGACGGGAGGGCCGCGATGATCGACCCGGTGGAGCTGAGCGCGGAGCTGATCCGCTGCGCCTCGGTCACGCCCGAGGAGGGCGGGGCGATCGCGCTGCTGGAGAAGCGCCTTTCGGAGATCGGCTGCGCTGCGACCCGCTGCGACCGCAACGGGATCGCCAATCTTTACGCGAAGATCGGCGAGGGCGGGCCGGTCTTCGGCTTCGCCGGGCATACCGATGTGGTGCCGCCGGGCGACCCGGCCGAATGGACCCACCCGCCCTTCGCGGGCGCCGTCGCGGATGGGCGACTCTGGGGCCGGGGCGCGGTGGACATGAAATCCGGCGTCGCCGCCTTCGTCGCCGCGCTGGCCGGATGGCGCGCTTCCGGGGGGCGGGGGACGGTCGCGCTCCTGATCACCGGCGATGAGGAGGGCGAGGCCGCCGACGGCACCGTCGCGATTCTCGACTGGATGAAGGCCAATGGCGAGCGGCTCGACCATTGCCTTGTCGGCGAACCGACCTGCCCCGAGATGCTCGGCGACATGATCAAGATCGGCCGGCGCGGCTCGATCACCGCGCATTTCACCGCCACCGGAGCGCAGGGCCATGTCGCCTATCCCCACCGCGCCGCCAACCCGCTGCCGCCGCTGGTGCGGCTTCTGGACCGGCTGGCCAGCAATGAGCTGGACAAGGGGACCGAACATTTCGACCCTTCGACCCTGGCCCTGACCACGGTGGATGTGGGCAATCCGGCGACCAACGTGATCCCCGAGCGCGCCCGCGCCACCTGCAATATCCGTTTCAACGACGCGCATACGTCGCGCAAGCTGGCGATGTGGATGTTGCAGGAGGCCGCGGCCGCCAGCGCCGGAACCGGCGTCAGGATCGAGACCGAGTTCAGGGTCTCGGGCGAGAGCTTCATCACCGAGCCGGGGCCGCTCTCCGACGTGATCTCCGCCGCGGTCGAGGCGGAGACCGGCCGCCGGCCCGAGCTTTCCACCTCGGGCGGCACTTCGGACGCCCGCTTCATCCGCGCGCTCTGCCCGGTCGCCGAATTCGGCCTGGTCGGCCAGACCATGCACAAGGTGGACGAACGCGCCCCGGTGGAGGAGATCCGCGCCCTCTCGCGCATCTACCGGCTTGTGCTGGACGGGTATTTCAGCCGATGAGCGCGTCGGCGCGGCTGATCTGCGTCATGGGCGTCGCCGGCAGCGGCAAGTCCTCCATCGGCGCCGCGCTGGCCGGGGCGGTCGGCGCCGTCTTCATCGAGGCTGACGCCTATCACCCGCCGGCCAATGTCGAAAAGATGACGGCCGGCGTCCCGCTGACCGACGAGGACCGCTGGCCCTGGCTCGACGCGCTCGGCGCCGCCGCGCCGCGAACCGGGCGCGTGGTGATCGCCTGTTCGGCGCTGCGCCTTGTCTATCGCCAGCGCCTCGCCCGCGCCGCCGGCGAGCCGGTCTTCTTCGTCCACCTCGCCGGTGCCCGGGATGTGATCGCCGGGCGGATGGCGGCGCGCAGCGGCCATTTCATGCCGACCGCGCTGCTCGAAAGCCAGTTCGCGACGCTGGAGCCCCCGGCGCCGCCCGAGCCGCATCTGACGCTCGACATATCCGATCCGCCCGAAAGGCTGATCGCCATCGCCCTGGAGAAAATCGCATGACCGAGATTCTGATGATCGGACCGATGCACCCGGTCTGCATGGAGGGGGCCGCCCGGCTCGGAACCGTCCATCGCCTGTGGGAGGCGGCGGACAAGGACGCGCTGCTGGCGGAGATCGGCCCGAAGATCGAGATCGTCGTCACCGTGACCGGCGTCGCCAATGATGTGATGCGACGCCTGCCTCGACTGAAGCTCATCGCCTCCTATGGCGTCGGCTATGACAGCATCGACGTGAAGGCGGCCAACGCGCAGGGCGCGCGCGTCACCAACACGCCGGACGTGCTGAACGACGCCATGGCGGAAATCACCCTCGGCCTGATGATCGCGCTTTGCCGCCGTCTGCCCGAGGCCGATATCTTCGTGCGCGAAGGCCAGTGGGCCAGGGGCGGTTTCGGCCTGACCGGGGAGCTGACCGGCGCAAGGGCCGGGATTCTCGGCCTCGGCCGCATCGGCAAGGAGATCGCCCGCCGGCTGGTCGCGATGAAGATGGAGGTCGCCTATCACGGCCGCAACGAGCAGAAAGACCAGCCCTATCGCTATTATCCCTCGCTGACCGCGATGGCGAAGGATTGCGACTGGCTGATCGTCATCACGCCGGGCGGCGCCGGCACCGACGGGCTGGTGAACGCCGAAGTGCTGGCGGCGCTCGGCCCCGAAGGCGCGCTGGTCAATGTCGCCCGCGGCTCTGTGGTCGATGAGGCGGCGCTGGTCGCGGCGCTGAAATCCGGCGCGCTCGGCGGCGCGGCGCTGGATGTGTTCGAGGACGAACCCCGCCCGCATCCCGATCTCTTCTCGATGCCCAACACGGTGCTCTCGCCGCATCAGGGCAGCGCGACGCATCGCACCCGCAGCCTGATGGGGCGAATGGTGGTGGACAATGTGAAGGCGCATCTGGCCAGCGCGCCGCTTCTGAGCGAAGTGATCGAATAGGCGCGTGTCGGCGAGAGGGTGAGAGACCGGCGGCGACCCGAGCAAAACTCGTTGCGGCTGCTTCCTTCCGGACCTGACCGGGTTGGCGAGGGGCCCGCCCGCGCCGATCTCTCATCCGCAGATATAGGCCCTCGCCGCGACAGGGGCAACACCGCCGGCATATCCCCCCAAGGTTATCGCATTTGGCCGATGATGGATCTTGCGAAGGCGTCGGACCATCCGGCGCGCTTTCGTTTTCGGCTGAC
>JBKECG010000075.1:0-2215 GCA_047974395.1 Pikeienuella sp.
GGCTTCTCCATCTCCGCCACCACCCGCCCGCCCCGCCCGGGCGAGGAGGACGGGCGCGAATATCATTTCCGCAGCCGCGAGGAATTCCTGGCCATGGCGAAGGCCGGCGAGATGCTGGAGCATGCCGAGGTTTTCGGCAATCTCTACGGCACCCCCCGCGCGCCGGTCGAGGCGGCGATCGAGGCCGGGCGCGACGTGATCTTCGACGTGGACTGGCAGGGCGCGCAGCAGATCGCCTCCTCGCCGCTGCGGGACTGCGTGGTTTCGGTCTTCATCCTGCCACCCTCGATCGCCGCGCTGGAGGCGCGCCTGCGAGCCCGCGCGCAGGACAGCGACGAGGTGATCCGCGGGCGGATGGAGCGCAGCCGCGACGAGATCAGCCATTGGGACGCCTATGATTACGTGCTGGTCAACGAGGATATCGACCGCTGCGCCGCCGAGGTCGCCTCGATCCTGAAGGCGGAGCGCGTCAGGGCCGCCCGGCGCCGGACCGCGCTGAACGAACTGGTGCAGAACCTGAACACGGAATTCGAGGAGAGACGGACATGACGGGAATCTACGCTCTGGACAAGGTCGCGCCGAAACTGCCGAAGGACCGCGATTTCTGGATCGCCCCCGGCGCGCGTGTGATGGGCGATGTCAGGATCGGCTCCGGCGTCGGCGTCTGGTTCAACGCGGTGCTGCGCGGCGATAACGAACGGATCGAGATCGGCGACGGCTCCAATGTCCAGGACGGCGTGGTGATGCACACCGATATCGGCTTTCCGCTGACGGTCGGAAAAAACTGCACCATCGGCCATCAGGCGATCCTGCATGGCTGCGAGATCGGCGACGGCAGCCTTGTCGGCATGGGCGCGACGGTGCTGAACGGCGCGAAAATCGGCAGGAACTGCCTGATCGGGGCCAACGCCCTGGTGACCGAGGGCAAGGAGTTCCCCGACGGCTCGCTGATCGTCGGCGCGCCGGCCCGCGTGGCGCGTGCGCTGGATGAGGCCGCCATCGCCGGCCTGGCCGAATCCGCCCGCCATTATCAGGAGAACATGCGCCGTTTCCGCAAGGGGCTGAAAAAGACCTGAAACACCGCCCTTTCCTTACCCGTTGAATATTCGATACAACCAAATTAACGTGTAGTTTTGCAGATCCAGTCGCGAGTCGGGCCAAACGCGAGGCGATAATGCGAAATATGGCGTTGCAGTCGATGAACTCTGCGGAGTGAGATCGCCATGGGGCTCTTGCTCAATGGCAGCGTCATCCTTGTGACCGGAGGGGCCTCCGGCATCGGGCGCGCCGTGTGCCTCGACGCCGCCGCCGAGGGCGCGAAGGTTCTGGTCTCGGATATCAACGAGCTTGGCGGGATGGAAACCGTCAAGCAGATCCGCCAGCTTGGCGGCAAGGCCTCTTTCCACCGCGCCGATGTGGCGCGGCCCGGCGATGTGGAGGCCCTGATCGACCAGGCGGTGCGGACCTATGGCCGGCTGGACGGCGCGGTGAACAACGCCGGGATAAATTGCGACATCGCCATGGTCGACGAACTGGACGAGGAGGACTGGGCCCGCGTCATCCAGGTCAATCTTTCCGGCGTCTTCTACTGCATGAAATACGAGCTGCGCGCGATGATCGCCAACGGCGCCGGCTCCATCGTCAACATGTCCTCGATCTACGGGCTTGTCGGCAGGGCCGCCCTGCCCGCCTATGCGGCGGCGAAACATGGCGTTGTCGGGCTCACCCGCTCCAGCGCCATCGCCCATGCGATTCAGGGCGTCCGGATCAACGCGCTCTGCCCCGGTTTCGTGCCGACAGCGATCAACGACCCGATCCTGAAAGTCGTTCCCCTGGTCGCCGAGCAGATCAACAACGCCTATCCGATCGGCCGCATGGGCACGCCGCAGGAAATGGCGAAGGCGACAAGCTGGCTGCTCTCCGACGCCTCCTCCTTCGTCACCGGGGCGACGCTGGTGGCCGATGGCGGCTTCACCGCGGGCTGAACCCGCCTCCGCCGTTTTCCGCCCCTTGAGAGACGCAATCGGGCGCGCGGTTGGCGCGGCGACGGGAAACCGTTAGCAATGCGCCGAAACGGCAGGATGGAATACCGGGAATGAGCGAAGCCGACCCTCTCGTGGTCTTCACGCCTTCGGGCAAACGCGGCCGTTTTGCGGTGGGCACCCCGATCCTGTCGGCGGCGCGCCAGCTTGGCGTCGATCTCGACAGCGTCTGC
>JBKECG010000076.1:0-21831 GCA_047974395.1 Pikeienuella sp.
CGGAAATAGAGAAGGTAAGCGCCCGCCGTCGCCGCCACCGCCGCATAGGCCAGCGCGCCGATCGTGGCCCAGGAGAGCGAGAGCGGCGGCGCCCCGTCGAGAGCCAGCCCGAGTATCAGCGTGATCAGGCTCGATCCGGTCAGCATCCCCGCGGCCGAGACCGCCGGCGCCAGGCCGGCGAGCCGCAATTTCCCCCATACCCCGGCGAAGGCGTAAGAAAGCGTCGCGCCGAGAATGGCGAGTTGGCCAAGCGCGCGCGGGTCGAACCCGGTCAGCGCCTCCGGCCCGATGATCACGACCACGCCGGCGAAGCCCGTCAGCACGCCCACGCCCCGGCGCGCCGTCAGCCGCTCGTCCCGCAAGCAGAGCGCCGCGACCAGCACGCCGAAAAAGGCGGTGGAGCCGTTCAGGATCGAGGCCAGCCCGCTCTCCACGGTTTTCTGTCCCCAGGTGATCAGCGCGAAGGGAATCGCGTTGTTTAGCGCGCCCATCACCAGGAAGGAGCCCCATATTCGCGGCGCGCGCGGGACCGGCAACCCCCGCCAGAGCACATAGAGCCAGAGCAGGGCCGCCGCCCAGAACACCCGCTGGAACACGATCCAGATCGGCGGCAGTTCGCGGAGCGCGATGGCGGTGAAGAGGAAGATCGCGCCCCAGAGCAGGGCGAGAAGCGCCATGTCGGCCCAGGCGCGCAGCGGGATGTCTGTCGATGTGTTCATGAATGCGGATTAGCGCGCCGGTTCGCGCCATCGCCACCCGGAACTTGCGGCGCGCGGTCGATGGGGGGGAGGGGGCATGGCCATGGGCATGAACGGGGTTGGAGCGGGTAGCGGGAATCGAACCCGCGCGTTCAGCTTGGGAAGCTGACAGGCTACCATTACATCATACCCGCGACGCTTCGCGGGTCATATGCCGCGTTCGGGCGCGATGCAAGACGCCGGAACGCTTCGCATGTCGAATCGGCCCGATGGGGCGAAAACCGAAACGCGGCGTCCTGCGCAACCTCCGGGATCAAGGCGAATTGCGGCGGGCGGAGACGTCCCGGCCGGCCGCGCGCCGGGGGCGGGGGGGCGGTCATGCTGCGAGTCCGAGCGATTTCGCCGGGTTAGCCCCGTGTTTTCGGGGCTTTCCTGAGCCGCCGGGCGGCGGGGCTTGCCTAAATATCGCCTTAAAGTATATGAAAAAAATACTTTAAAACTGAGTGAAACCAAGTATAAGGGTGGCCTGTATTCGATGACATATCGTCATCGTGTAGTTGTATATGGGGCTTCAAATGAACCGCAAGTTGTGCGCCGCTTTCGCGGCCTCTCTCTTCTTCGCCGCCAGTGCCGAAGCGGCCACCCTTCGGCTCGACGGTTTCACCTCCTCCCTTGAGACGGTGAACATCAACGCCGCGCCCTTCGATTCGTCGACCCGTGTCGGCGGTTCGGGCTTCAACATGACCGACACCTCGACCACCCTCGGCTCCTTCATCGCCTGGTGCCTCGACCTCGGCCATACTCTGATCGGCGTTGGCGACTCGCAGGAATATGTTGAGACGAACGAGCCGTTCTCGAACAGCTATGGCCTGAGCGACACCGCCCGGGCCCGCGTGCAGGCGCTGTTCGACGCCAACTACGCCGATCTGGACACCAGCAATGGCGACCAGGCGGCGGCCTTCCAGATGGCGCTCTGGGAATCGGCCTATGAGGACGACTCCGCCGTCGCCGACGTGACCGACGGCGTCTTCCAGGCCGCCAGCTCGGGCAGCACCGCGCTGGCCAACACCTACCTGGCCGCCGCGGCGAGCTACGCCGGCGCCCAGAAGTTCAACATGACCTTCCTGGAGGTCGCCGGCCTCTCCGCCGATCGCGCGCGCGGCACGGGCCAGAACCTCGTGACCGTCTCCGCGGTTCCGCTGCCGGCCGCCGGCGTGCTGCTCCTGACCGCCCTCGGCGGCACGGCGCTGCTCGGCCGTCGCCGCAAGGCGTAAGCGCCTCGCGGACCTGATCCGCAGGACTGAAAATCAGACGCCCCCGGCGGTTTCCTCCGCCGGGGGCGTTTGCTTTTGCGGGCCGCTCTTGCTCTACCCATGATCAGGAAAATGGGGGGCGGCGGCATGACCGGGATCGACATGAAGGCGCTGGAGGCGGCGGCGGAGGCGATTCCGACGCGGTTCAGCGGCCCGGGCGGCGTGCTCGGCGTGGCGGTCGAAGGGCGGGCGGTTCTCGGCCGCGCCTGGGGCTTCGCCGATCTCGACAGCCGCCAGCCGATGACGGCGAAGACACGCCTGCCGCTCTGTTCGATCTCCAAGCAGTTCACCTGCGCCGCGCTTCTGGCCGCCTGCGGCGCGCCAGAGGCGCTGGACGACCGGCTGCGGGCGCATCTGCCACGCTTCGAGGGGAAGCTCCCCACGGTTCGGGACCTCTGCAACAACCAGTCGGGGCTGCGCGACTACTGGGCGTTGACGGTTCTCCATGGCGCGCGGGCGGAGCAGCATTTCCGCCGCGAGGACGCCGCCCCGGTCTTCGCCCGGATGAAGACCGGCCATTTCGAACCCGGCGCGCGCTATTCCTACAGCAACGGCAATTTCCGTCTGCTCGCCGAGATGATCGAGACGGAGACGGGCGAGCCGATCGAGGCGCTTTACGCCCGTCATATCTGGGCCCCGGCCGGCATGACCGGCGCGGCGCTGACCGCGGATACGCGAAGCCCGGTCGATGGCGTGACCGGCTATGAGGGCGTGGACGCCACCGGCTATCTGCCGGCGCGAAACGGGGTCCACTGGTTCGGCGACGCCGGGATCTCGGCTTCGCTGAAGGATATGCTGGCCTATGAATGCTGGATCGACGCCGGGCGCGATGATCCTGCGCATCTCTATCGGCGCATCGCCGCGCCGCAGGATTTTCGCGACGGAAACCCCGCCGCCTATGGTTTCGGGCTGGCGCATTTCAGCATCGCCGGCGCCCGTTTCACCGGCCATGGCGGCGCGCTGCGCGGTTTTCGCGCTTTCCGGCTCTATTCGCCTGATGTCCGGCTTTCGGTTGTGGCGATGTTCAACCATCAGGCCGACGCGCAAGGGGCGACGCTTGCGCTGGTCCGCGCCGCGCTGGGGCAGGGGGCGCCGGCGCCGCGCCCCGTGGCCGGGAGCTGGTCCGGCCAGTGGATCAGCCGGGAGACCGGGCTTCTGGCCCGGCTCTCGCCGGAGCGGAGCACGGTCGCGCTGCGCTTCGGAACCTCGCCGGAGGCGCTGACGGAAACCGGGGATGGCCGGCTGGGTTCCGCCTCGGTCGAGAGCGGCCGCGAAGGCGACGCGCTGGTCATGCGTCGCCCGCAGGAGAATTATCAGGAGCGCCTCGATCCCGCCCCGCCCGTTGAACGCGCCGACGGGGCGGAGATCGCCGGGCGCTATCACGCGGCGGAGCTGGAGGGTGAAATGGTGATCGAGGCCAGGGATGGCGGCGTTTACGCCTGGTTCGAGGGTTTTCTGGGAAGCGGGCGGCCGGAGATCATGCGCCCGGCGGGAGAGGACCTCTGGATCATATGCACCCGCCGCGCGCTGGACGCGCCGGCGCCGGGCGACTGGACGCTGCGCGTCGAGCGCGGCGCGGACGGGCTCGTCTCCGGGGCGACGCTTGGCTGCTGGCTGGCGCGGGGGATCGGTTATCGCCGCGTCGGCGGAGGCGCGGCGTGAACTCGCCCCCCGATCTCGGCCCGATCCCCGGCGGCATGACGCCGGGGCCGGACAACGCCATCACCGATGTGCCGGGGGTGATGATCGGCCATCGGGATGTCAGGGGGCCGGGCGTCTGCACCGGCGTCACCGCGATCCTGCCGCATGGTGGCGATCTCTTTCGCATGAAGCCCCGCGCCGCGGTGGAGGTCATCAACGGTTTCGGCAAATCCGCCGGGTTGATGCAGGTGGCGGAGCTGGGGGTGATCGAGACGCCGATCCTCCTGACCAACACATTCTCGGTCGCGCCCTGCGTCAGCGCCCTGATCCGCCGCGCCGTCGCCGCGAACCCGGAGATCGGGCGCGGAACCTCCACCGTCAACGCGCTGGTCTGCGAATGCAATGACGGCCGGATCAATGACATACAGGCGATGGCGGTCGCCGAAACCGACGCCTTCGCCGCGATCGACGCGGCCCGGGGCGGCGCGGTGGCGCAGGGCGCGGTCGGGGCCGGTTCCGGCATGACCGCCTTCGGCTTTCGCGCCGGGATCGGTTCGGCCTCGCGCCGGGTCGGGATCGGCGCGCATGTCATGGGGGCGCTGACTCTGGCCAATTTCGGCGCGCCGGGCGATCTGCGCCTGCCTGACGGGCGCAGGCCCGATCCGCGCGGCGGGGCGCTGGCGGAGCAAGGTTCGGTGATCGTCATTCTCGCCACCGATCTGCCGCTTGGCGACCGGCAATTGCAGCGCGTCGCCCGCAGGGCCGGGGCGGGGCTGGCGCGGCTCGGGTCCTTCTGGGGGCATGGCAGCGGCGATGTCGCGATCTGCTTCACCACCGCCGATCCGGTCGCGCATGAGCCGGAGGCGCCCTTCGCGCCGCAATCGCGACTGTCCGATACGCTGATCGACAACGCTTTTCGCGCCGCCGCCGAGGCGACGGAGGAGGCGGTTCTGAACGCGCTTCGCCATGCGCCATCCGGCCGGGGGCGCGACGGGCGCCTGTTTCCGGCGCTCGCCGACTGGCTGCGGGACAATCCCCTTTCCTGACCTCCGGCCCGGCTCAGCCGGGGAAATGGCAGGCGACCGAAGCGCCCCCCTCCGTCACCAGTTCCGGGCGGGTGTCGCGGCAGATCTTCTGCGCGTTCGGGCAACGCTCGGCGAAGGCGCAGCCGGGCGGCGGGTTGATCGGGCTCGGCGGGTCGCCCTTCAGCTTGCCGGGGCGGGTGTAGCCGCGCGATTTCCGCCGCGCCAGCGACGGCGCCGCGGAAAGGAGCGCCTGCGTATAGGGATGGCGCGGGCGGCGGAACAATTCGCCGCGCGGGGCCTGCTCCACGATCCGGCCGAGATACATCACCGCGATCTCGTGGCAGATCTGCCGGACGACGCCCAGATCATGGCTGATGAAGAGATAGGAAAGCCCCAGCTCCTCCTGCAGCCTGACCAGCAGGTTCAGGATCTGGGCCTGAATCGCCACATCCAGCGCCGAGACCGGTTCGTCGCAGACGATCAGCTTCGGGTTGGTCGCCAGCGCCCGGGCGATGGAGATGCGCTGGCGCTGCCCGCCCGAGAACTGATGCGGGAAGAGATTGAGCTGGTCGCGTCTCAACCCGACAAGGCCGAACAATTCCTCCACCCGCGCGTTGCGGCTCTGGTCGTCGCCGATATGCAAGAGGTCCAGCGGCTCGCGCACGATATGGTTCACCCGGTCGCGCGGGTTGAGCGAGGAATAGGGGTCCTGGAAGATCAGCTGGATATCCCTGCGCCGGTCGCGCATCCTTTCCTCGCTGAGCGTGAAAAGGTCCTCGTCCCGGAACCGCACCTCGCCCGTCGCCGGGCCGGTCAGCCGGATCGCGGCCATCGCCGTCGTGGTCTTGCCGGAGCCGGATTCGCCGACAATGCCCAGCGTGCGCCCCTCGGGCAGCGAGAAATTGACCCCGCGCACCGCCTCCAGATACTGGCGCGGCGCGAAAAGCGAGCCTTTCGGCATCGCGAACCTGACCGTGAGGTCCTTTGCTTCGAGAAGGCTCATATCCGTCCCTCCTCGGAGGCGTGGCAGGCGGCGGGGTGGCCATGCGCGTCGATCAGCGCCGGGGCGTCGCTGTCGCAGCGTTCGAACCGATGCGGGCAGCGGTCCTTGAACGAGCAACCGGCCCCCAGAAGATGCAGCGGCGGCACCACGCCGGGGATTTCGGAAAGCGGCGGCGGATCGTCGCTGTCATCCTTGCCGAGCGCCGGGATGCAGGCGATCAGCCCGCGCGCATAGGGGTGAAGCGGCTGATCGAGGATCGAATCCGCGGTTCCCTCCTCGATCACCTTGCCGGCGTACATCACCGCCACCCGGTCGGCCATCTCCGCGATCGCGCCCATGTCATGGGTGATCAGGACGATGGCGGTGCCGAAATCGCGCTGGATATCGTTCAGAAGATCGAAGATCTGCGCCTGCACGGTGACATCCAGCGCCGTGGTCGGCTCATCGGCGATCAGCACTTTCGGCTGACAGGACACCGCCATCGCGATCATCACCCGCTGGCGCATGCCGCCCGAAAGCTGGTGGGGATAATCCCCCGCGCGGCGCTTGGCCTCGGGGATGCCGACCCGGTCCAGCAGCTCCACCGCGCGGCCGAGCGCGGTGGAATGGTCCAGGTTCTGATGCAGCATGATCGCCTCGGCGATCTGGTCGCCGGCGGTGAAGACCGGGTTCAGCGAGGTCATCGGCTCCTGAAAGATCATCGAGATCTCGGCCCCGCGCAATTGCCTCAACCGCCTCGGCGAGGCCCCGATCAGCTCCTCCCCGTCCAGACGGATCGAGCCGGAGGCGATCCGTCCGGGAGGGGAGGGGATCAGCCCCATGGTGGAAAGCGCGGTGATCGACTTGCCGCAGCCCGACTCGCCGACGACGCCCAGGGTCTCTCCCGCGTTCACGGACAGGGACACGCCGTCCAGCGCCGTGACCGGCCCGTAGCGGGTGGAGAATTCGACGCGGAGGTTTTCGATTTCCAGAAGCGCCATATCAACGCTCCCTCAGTTTCGGGTTGAAGGCGTCGTTCAGCCCGTCGCCGATCAGGCTGACGGCGAAGACGGTGAGGAAGATGGCGAGGCCGGGGAAGGTCACCGGCCACCATGCCTGAAGGATATAGCTCCGGTTGGCGCCGATCATCAGCCCCCAGCTCATCGTGTTCGGATCGCCGAGGCCAAGGAAGGACAGCCCCGCCTCGAACAGGATCGCGACGCCGACCGTCAGCGTCGCCGAGACGATCAGCGGCGGCAGCGCGTTCGGCAGGATGACCTTCCACATGATCCGCCCGTTCTTCGCGCCGATGGCGCGGGCGGCGGTGACATATTCCAGCCGTTTGATCTTCAGGAATTCGGCTCGGGTCAGGCGCGCGGTCTGCGGCCAGCTGACCACGCCGATGGCGATCGAGATGACGATCAGCGAAGGCGAGAACAGCGTCACCAGCACCATGGCGAAAAGAAGCGCCGGCAGGACCTGAAAGAACTCGGTGAAACGCATCAGCGCGTTATCCACCCAGCCGCCGAAATAACCGGCGATGGCGCCGAGCGCGACCCCGATCACCATGGTGATCGCCGCCGCGGCGGCCCCGACCGCAAGGGTCGGCCCGCCCCCGGCGAGGAGCCCCGCGATCAGGTCGCGGCCGAGATAATCGGTGCCGAGCGGAAATTCCGGCGTCATCCCCGGCGGCTCATGCGGCGCCCAGACGATCTCGTAGGGATCGCCGGCATAGATGAAGGCGCCGTAGAAGGTGACGAGGATGATCGCCAGCAGGATCGTGGTGCCGACCAGCGCCGGCACGTTGCGGCGATACATGCGCCATGCTTCGCGGAGCGGGCTTTGCGCTTCGACGCTCATCAGCTTTCTCCTCTCAGGCGGGGATCGGCCAGCCGGTAGCTGAGATCGGTGACGATATTGGCGATGACGACCATGGCCGCCGCAAAGAAGAGAACGCCCAGCAGCATGTTGTAGTCGCGCCTGAGAATGGCGTCGAAGGCGAGCGTGCCCATGCCCGGCCAGTTGAACACCGTCTCGACCAGCAGCGCGCCGGAGATCAGCCCGCCGAACTGAAGCCCGGCGACGGTGATGATCGGCAGCGCCGCGTTCCGCAGCGCATGACGGAACAGCACCGAACGTTCGGAGGCGCCCTTGGCCCGCGCGGTGCGCACATAATCGGCCCCGAGCACATCCAGCATCGAGGCCCGCGCCAGCCGGGCGTAGATCGCCAGATAGATGATCGCGAGCGTAAAGGCCGGCAGGAACAGGTGATGGATGATGTCGATCGCCTGGGTCATCCAGTCGGCGCTTCTGAGCCGGACATCCGCCATCCCTTCGACCGGGAAGATCGGATAGACCGAGGCGAAGAGAATGATCAGCATGATCCCGGTCCAGAACACCGGCACCGCATAGCCGATGGTGGAGAAGATCGCGACGAAGCCCGAAAGCGGCCCGTTCGGCTTTCGCGCGGCCAGCACCCCCATCGTGGTGCCGATGACGATGGCGATCACCTGCGCCGCGACCACCAGCAGGATGGTCGGCCCGATCCGCTCTCCGATCAGTTCCGAAACCGGGCGGTTGAAATAGAAGGACTGTCCGAGATCGCCCTGGAGCATGGAGCCGAGATACATGCCGAGCTGCGTCAGCAGCGGCTGGTCCAGCCCGTAATCAGCGCGGATCGCGGCCAGAACCTCGGCGGTGGCGCCGCCCATGTCGCCGGCGATGACCTCGGCCGGATCGCCCGGCGCGAGCCGGATCAGGAAGAAATTCAGGATGACAACGCCCGCCATGAGCAGGACGCCATAGAAAATGCGCTTGATGATGTAGGCCGCCATTGGCTCCCCTCGCCGCCTTGCCGCCATCCCGTATGGGGTGGCGGTGGGTTAGCTGGGCGCCGGGCGAGGACCGCCCGGCGCATCGGACTCAGTTCTTGGGCTCGGCCCAGTAGATCTCGTCCAGCGGCGACATCAGCCCCCAGATGCTCAGCGGCGGATTTCCGAGCCGCTTGTCATAGGCGGTGTGGTAGGGCACGGCGTTGATCCAGTAAATCGGCAGGTCCTCGGCGACGATCTGCTGGAATTCCGCATAGAGCGCCTTGCGCTTCTCCGGGTCCATTTCCTGCCCGGCGGCGTTCAGGATCTCGTCCACCTTCGGATTGGAATATTGCTGGGTGTTGGACCAGATCACCCCCGGCACGATATTGGAGGTGAGATAGGTCCGGTGCACGCCGATCACCGGGTCGCCCCAGTTGAAGACGCTGTCCATCGTCATCTCGAATTCATAGTTCGAGATCCGCTTCGCCCAGCTCGGGAAATCCGGCGAGGGGCGGATGATGACGTTGATATCCACCTTCTTGAGCTGGGATTTCAGGTATTCGGCGACATTCTGGAACTGCTCCTTCAGGCCCGGATAGAAGTCGATCGTCAGTTCCATCCCACCACCATAACCGGCCTCTTCCAGCAGGGCCTTCGCCTTGTCCAGATCGACCTCATAGGTGGGGATCGACTCGTCGAAGAAGGGCGAGGTTTCGATGATCGGACTCCGCTGCGGCTTGGCGATGCCGCGCATCAGCGCCTTGGTGATGAAGGTCCGGTCTATCGCATAACCAATCGCCTGCCTGACCCGCGGGTCGGAGAGCTTCTCGTTCCTGGTGTTGAAGGCAAGCCAGTTGATCGGCCCGATGCCGGCGTAGCCCTGATCGGTCACCATCAGCCGGTCGACATCCTGCATCCGCTTGATGATGCTGGAATTGTTCATGAAGGGGACGACGTCCACCTCGCCATTCTCCAGCGCGATCTGGAGCGAATTCTCGTCCTTCACGATGCGGATGATGACCTGGTCGAGTTTCGGATAGCCCTCGCGGAAGAAATTCTCGTTCTTCTCCAGAATTACCGCCTCGCCCTGGGTGAACTCCACCAGCTTGAACGGGCCGGAGCCGACCGGGGCCGAGTTGGCCGGATGGCTCTTCAGATCCTGCCCGTCGCCATAGACATGCTCGGGAATGATCGGGGCCAGCGCCGGCGACAGCGCCAGCAGCAGCGCCGGGTGCGGCTGCGAGAGCTTGATGACGGCGGTGTAATCGTCCGGCGTCTCCACCGCCTCCACCGGGGCGAACATCGACTTGAAGGGATGGTTCTCCTTGATCGCCATCAGCGAGAAGGCGACATCCTTCGAGGTGATGGGCTTGCCATCATGGAAAGTGGCATTCTTGACCAGATGTAGGGTCAGCGAAAGCCCATCGTTGGAAAATTCCCAGCTTTCAGCAAGATAGGGCTGCGGGTTCCAGTTCTCGTCATAGCGCAGCAGCGAAGCGAAGATCTGCGTCGAGGGCATCGCCGTCGCCGTACCCGACTGGACCGCGCCGTTCAGATGCCGCGGCACCTGCGTGCCGCCGATCACCAGCGTGCCGCCCGCATTCTCTTGCGCCGCGGCGGGGGCGGCAAGGCTGGCGGCGAGGCACGCCGCAGCGATTCGCCGTGAGAGGTTATTGATTTTCATCCGGTAGTCTCCCTGTTTTTTTTACGTGTGGCGCCAGGTCGATGCGGTCGCCGGGTCGTTTGATCCTGTTGTCCCCGGCGACCTGTCCCCGAGCCCGGCGCATCGGACTCAGTTCCTGGGCTCTTTCCAGTAAACCTCGTCCAGTGGCGACATCACGCCCCAGATGGTCAGGGGCGGGTTGCCCAGCCGGTTGTCATAGGCCGTGTAATAGGGGGTGGCGTTGATCCAGTAGATCGGCAGGTCTCCGGCCACGATCTGCTGGAACTCGGCGTAGAGCGCCTTGCGCTTTTCCGCGTCGATCTCCTTCGCCGCGGCGTTCAGGATCTCGTCCACCTTCGGGTTGGCGTATTGCTGGGTGTTGGACCAGATCACCCCCGGCACGATATTCGAGGAAAGATAGGTCCGGTGGACGCCAATCACCGGATCGCCCCAGTTGAAGACGACATCCATGGTCATCTCGAAATCATAGTTCGAGATCCGCTTCGCCCATGTCGGGAAGTCGGGCGAGGACCGGACGATGACGTCGATATTGATCTTCTTGAGCTGGGACTTCAGATATTCGGCGACATTCTGGAGCTGCTCCTTGGAGCCGGGCTCGAAATCCACCGTCAGCTCCATCCCGTCGCCATAGCCGGCTTCCTCCATCAGCGCCTTGGCCTTGTCCAGATCGACGTCATAGGCGGGGATGGTCTCGTCGAAGAAGGGCGAGGATTCGATGATCGGGCCGCGCTGCGGCTTGGCGACGCCGCGCATCAGCGCCTTGGTGATGAAGGTCCGGTCGGTCGCATAGGCGATCGCCTGACGGACGCGCGGGTCGGCGAGCTTCTCGTTCTTCAGGTTGAAGGCGAGCCAGTTGATCGGGCCGATGCCGGCGTAACCCTGATCGGTGACGGTCAGATGGTCCACATCCTGCATCCGCTTGATGGCGGTGGAGGCGGAGATGAAGGGAAAGATATCCGCCTCGCCATTCTCCATCGCGATCTGAATGGCGTTTTCATCCTTGATGACGCGCAGGATGATCTGGTCGAGCTTGGGATAGCCCTCGCGGAAGAAATTCTCGTTCTTCTCCAGAATCACCGCCTCGCCCTGGGTGAACTCCACCAGCTTGAACGGGCCGGAGCCGACCGGGGCGGAGTTGGCGGGGTGGCTCTTCATGTCCTGCCCGTCGCCATAGACATGCTCCGGCATGATCGGCGCCAGCGCGGGGGAAAGCGCCAGCAGAAGCGCCGGATGCGGCTGCGAGAGCCTGATGACGGCGGTATGGTCGTCCGGCGTCTCCACCGTCTCCACCGGGGCGAACATGGATTTGAACGGGTGATGCTCCCTGATCGCCATCAGCGAGAAGGCGACGTCCTTCGACGTGATCGGCTTTCCGTCATGGAACGTGGCGTTCTTCACCAGATTGAGCGTCACCGACAGCCCGTCTTCGGAAACTTCCCAGCTTTCGGCCAGATAGGGCTGCGGATTCCAGTTCTCGTCATAGCGCAGCGGCGAGGCGAAGATCTGCGTCGAGGGCGTCGCCGTCGCGATGCCGGACTGGACGCCGCCGTTGAGATGCCGCGGCACCTGGGTTCCGACGATGACCAGCGTGCCGCCTTCATTCTCCTGCGCGGCGAGTGGCGCGGCCAGCCCTGCGATCATGGACGCCAGAGCGAATCGTCCCAGCAGACGAGGTAGATTCATTCCTTATCTCCCTGTTTTAGCTGATGCAGCAAACCAGCCTCCTCTCCTTTCTGTCCATAATATTCCCACCTGTCCAATCAAATTAGCGCATATTGGCGCCATCGCTCGCGCCCGCGCTTCGCTAGGGTTCATGCAATCAACAGGAGTCGCGCCATGTCGGATATAATCATCTACAAAGCCCGCAAGATCATCACCATGGACCCCAACATGCCCGAGGCGACCCATGTCGCCGTGCGGGACGGCCGCATCCTCGCGGTCGGCGGCGCCGATTGCGCCGGGCAATGGGGCGGGGGCAGGGCGGATGACCGTTTCGCCGGCGCCGTGCTCACCCCCGGCTTCATCGAGGGCCACGCGCATATGATGGCCGGCGCGATGTGGCGTTTTCCCTATGTCGGCTATCATGACCGGATCGACGCGGAAGGGCGGCTCTGGCCCGGGCTGACCAATATCGAAGAGGTGATCGAGGGGCTGAAAAAGGCCGAAGCCGAAATGGCCGCTTCGGGCGCCGCGCCCGAGGCGCCGCTTTTCGCCTGGGGGTTCGATCCGATCTTCCTCGATACCGAGCGGCTGAACCGCTGCCATCTCGACGCGGTTTCCGCCACCCGGCCGATCGTGGTCCAGCATTCGAATTTCCACCTGCTGACGGCGAACTCGCCGGCGCTGGCGCTGGCGCAATACACGCGCGAAACCAATGTCGTCGGCGTCGCCAAGGGGCCGGATGGCGAGCTGAACGGCGAGTTGCAGGAAATGGCGGCGATGTTCCCGCTGATGCGCCGGGTCGGGGTGAATTTCCGCGATCTCGCCGCCAGCGAGGAAAGCATCAGGACCTATGGCGCCATCGCCCGGCAGACCGGCACGACCACGGCCACGGACCTGCATGCGGAGCTTCCCGACGCGGACCTGCCGCGATTGCTGGCGATCACCGGGGCCGCCGATTTCCCGCTCCGCGTCGTGCCCTTTCTCGGCGCGGCGATGATGCCGCCGGCGGAGGTCGGGCCGCGCGCTCTGGCGCTGCGGGAGAAGGCGACCGACATGCTCCGCCTTGGCGGGGTCAAGATGATGCTCGACGGCTCGATCCAGGGCTACACCGCGCGTCTGCGCTGGCCCGGCCATCTGCATGGAGAGCCGAACGGCATCTGGGTCACCGCGCCCGAACAGGCCGAGGAACTGATCATCGCGCTCCACAAGGCCGGGGTGCACATGCATATCCACACCAATGGCGACGAGGCCAGCGTCGTCGCCATCGACGCGGTGGAGAAGGCGATGGCCGAACATAGCTGGTCCGATCACCGCCACACGCTCCAGCACGGGCAGATGATCGACCGGGCGCTGTTCAAGCGGATGAAGACGCTCGGCCTCTGCGCCAATCTCTTCTCCAACCACATCTGGTATTTCGGCGACATGCATGTCGCGAAAAGCATCGGCGAGGATCGCGCCCGGCGGATGGACGCCTGCCGCTCGGCGCTGGACGAGGGCGTGCCGCTCGCGGTCCATTCCGACGCGCCGGTGACGCCGCTCGCGCCCCTTTTCACCGCCTGGTGCGCGGTGAACCGGATCACCATGTCGGGCCGCTGCCTCGGGCCGGAGCAGCGCATCACGGTGATGGAGGCGCTGGAGGCGATCACATTGGGGGCCGCCTATACGCTGAAGCTCGACCACGAACTCGGCTCGATCCAGACCGGCAAGATCGCCGATTTCGCCGTGCTGGGAGAGGACCCGACCGCGATCGACCCGATGAAGCTGAAGGACGTGCCCGTCCTTGGCGTCGTCAGCGGCGGTCGGGTGTTCATGAACTGATCATGACCGGTCAGCTTCCGCCGCTGCCGGTGACGGTGATCTCGGGCTATCTCGGCGCGGGAAAGACCTCGCTGGTCAATCACCTGCTTCGCCATGCCGGCGGACGACGGATCATGGTCATGGTCAACGATTTCGGCGCGCTGAATATCGACGCCGATCTGCTGGAGAGTGCGGACGAAGACACGCTCACGCTCTCCAACGGCTGTATCTGCTGCACGATGGGGACGGAGCTTCTCTACGCGCTTTCCGACGCGCTGGACCGGCGCCCGCGTCCCGATTGCCTGGTGATCGAGGCGTCGGGCGTCGCCCAGCCCGACAAGATCGCCGCCGCCGCCCATGCCGAGCCGGAAATGCGCTATTGCGGCGTCGTCGCCATGGCCGACGCCGCCAATATCGCCGATCTGGTCGCCGACCGCCGCATCGGCCCGCAGGTGGCGCAGCAGCTTCGCGCCGCCGATCTGGTGCTGGTGACGAAGACCGATCTCGCGCCGCTGGACCGGGCGAGGAAGCTGCTGGCGAAGCTGACCGCCGCGCCGGTGCTGGCCGCGCCCCGCGGCGCCGGCCCGGTGGATCTGATCCTCGACGCTCCGGCGCGGGCGCCGCATGGAGCGCCGGGCCATGAGGATCACGGCGCGCTCTATCGCTCCTGGTCGGCCGAGGGCGGGGAGGGGAGCCGCGCCGCGCTGGAGGCTTTCCTGAACGATCCCCCCGAAGGTCTCTACCGGTTCAAGGGCCGGCTCCGTCTCGCCGGGGGCGGCGCGGTCGAGGCGCATCTGGTCGGCCGGACATGGGAGATAGCGCGGGCGGAGGCCGGCGAAACCCGCGTCGTCGCCATCGGCGTCGCGCCGGAATTCAGCAGGGAGGCGATGGCGCGCGCATGGGCCGGGGTTGTCGCCGCCTGAACGCGGGAGCTAGCGCCAGCTCAGATGGGTTGAGATCCGGCGCGCATGGCTGTTCAGCCGCGCCGCCTGCAATTCGCCGCGCCCGGCGACGGTGCGGGTGAAGATCAGATTCCCGCGCCCGATCGCCCCCTGCCAGTTGCGCCAGAAGATCTCCGCCCGTTTCTTGTGGCCGGCGAAACGTTCGGGAACGGCGAAATACTGGAAACGCCGACGGAAAAGCCCCGAGCGGACCACGATGATGTAGCGGGGGTTGCGGACCGGATCGAGGGTCTGGCGCAGGACCTCGTGAAACAGGCTTTCCTCCAGCCGGCTCGCATCACGCAGGCTGATCTGGTAGCCGCCGGCGCTTTCGGTCAGTTCGGGGCGCGGGTCATGCGCGGGCGCGAAATCGCCAAGCTCGCGCAGGGCCTCGACCACGAGCCGCGCCATGCGCCGGAGACGGCGCCGGATCTCGTCATCCGAAGGCCCGCGGCCGAATATCCAGCGAATGCGTTCCCGCAAGGGCAGGCCGGAGACCGGGAGCATCATCCGCCGCATGCCGGCGCCGATGCTGGTCTCGCGCAGCAGCCGCGCCTCGAAATCGCCGCTTGAGTGAAGCGCGTCGCGCCATTCTCCGGCCAGCGCGCCATGGCTGCGGGCCATGGCGGTCGTCGTCTCGTTATGCCGCGTCACCTCGCCCTGCGGCGCGAAATGGGAGCGTATCGCGCCCGCGCTCCGGTCGAGCCGCGCGAAACAGTCGAACCGGCGTCGCAGCCGGTCGATATCCTCGCCCTCGATCTCCGCGCCGGGGGTGATCGCCAGATGCCAGATATTGGAAGCCTTTCCCGGCGCGCCCCGGTCGATGCGGAGCGCGCGCCCGCGCAACTGGTTCACCGCCACGAACCGCGCGAGATTGGCCCCGAGGATCAGCGAATTGAGCGCCGGCGCGTCCCAGCCTTGCCCGAGAAAGGAATGGGTCCCGATGATCACCCGGATGTCGCCGGCCGCGAAACCCGCCTGGGCGCGCGCGACCGCCGCGCCGAAATCCGCGCCGGCGATCAGCCGATAGCCCGGAAGCCCGGGCACCTCCCGGCCGGACAGACCCGCGCATGACCGCTCCGGCAGACATGCGATCTGCCCGGTCAGCAGGGCCAGGTCATCGGAGAACCCCTCGGCGTGGAGCGCGCGAAACACCGCGCCGGCGTTGTATTCATCATGGTGTTCGCAGGGGTCCTGATCCAGCTTCAGCGCGCTCTTGCCGATCCTGTCCAGAAGGATCGCCATGCGCAGATCATCGCCGCGGTTTTCACGCTCAAGCCGGTGGATCTCGCAGGTCGCGGCCAGCCGGGCCGCATCGTCGCGCAGCAGCTCCACCCGATCGACGAATTTCGGCGGCGGCAGCGCCAGCCGGTCATTGCGCAGGGCGCCGGCGGCTTTCAGCCGCGAAAGCAGCGCGGACGAAAGCAAATCCGGGCGCCCGGCGAAAAGAATGCGCAGCCATTCCCAATCCAGAGGCGGCCATTCGGCGTCGCCCAGCCGCAGCAGCCGTCTGGCGTAGGGCGGCGTCGGCCCGCCGGCGTCGCGCAGATAGATCAGCATGGCGCTGAACAGTTCCGGGTCGCTCAGGATCTGCCGGGTATGGCGCCGGCAATCGGTGATCCATGGCGACCGGAGCAGCGCCTCCAGAACCTCGGGATCGGCGCGCAGGGCGCGAAAAAGCGCCGCCTCCGCGCCCCGGTTCTCGTCATAGGCCCGCCTGTCCGTCGCCTGACAGGCCAGAACCAGATCCTGATGCGGGCAGAGATCGCCCGAGCGCACCAGCTCCGGTACGGAGATCTCGGCGTCGATCGGGCCGCAAAGCGCGTTGTAATTGTCCCATTCCGCGCCATCGGCGTCATAGGGCGGGGTCGCGGTCAGCGAGAGCGTGACCGGCTGATGCGATTCCGCCAAACGGGTCAGGCTCAGCCACCAGGCGCGTCTGAGGTGATGGGCTTCGTCGAGACAGAGGAGATCGAAGGGCGGCAGGGCCCTGTCGCGGTTCTGGTGGATGTTCTGATAGGTGCTGAAACGAAGCGGCGCGTCCGAGCCGGGATCGACGCTGATCCACTCGGGCGCGTCGCCATCCAGAAAATCCAGCCGCAGACGGGAAATCCACTGATCCCGCACCAGAAGGCTGGGCGCCAGGACCAGCGCGCGCAGCCCCAGCCTGCGGATCACCTCCAGCCCCAGCACCGTCTTGCCCGCGCCGGGCGCGGCGACGACATGCAGCTTCCGGTCGGAGAGATGCTCGTCCATCTCGGCCAGCACCCGCGCCTGATAGCTGCGCCAGTCATGGCGGAACCGCATCCGGGCGAAACAGTGCTCCGTCATCTTCGGCGGGGTGGGCATTCCGGATTTCGCGCCTCAGATCGAGAGACGCCGAAGCTGCTCGTCGAACGCCTCCATATTCAGATCAAGCTCGTCATAACGGCGCGAGACACAGGCATCCCTGGCGGCCCGGATCATGCCAAGATAGCCGCGAAACGCCTCGATCGCGGAGTCATCCGGCGCCCGCAGCGGATCGGCTTGCGATATCCGCGCCCAGCGGAGGCAAAGCTCGGACATTTTCGGCATGTGGAAAAACAGGAAACGGCGGAGAGAGCCTCCGACGCCCGGCTCCGCCGCGACCTGCGCGCGAAGTTCGACGCTGGCCGCCGCCAGATCCCAGAACAGCCGCGCCTGGGGCTGCGCCGTCATCTCCGCCGCCATGCGGAATTGTTCGGTCGCGGCGTCCATCCGCTCCAGCGCGTAGCGAAGGCCCCCGGTCCGTTTTCTGCGGAACATGTTTGCGATGAACTTCAATGCGGCACCCTGCGCGACCACCGTAGCGGGCCGCTTAGGCTATATCCGGCGCAGTCGGTCAAGGGTCCGAAGGGCCCTGTCGCCCGATCGCTCCCAACGCCGTCAGCAGCACTTTCGCGGTCTCCTCCATCCGCGCCTCGACCCGGAAGAGCGGGCCGGCGACGGTGACGGCGAAGATGCGGCCGGCCATTTCCGCAGGCGCGGCGACGCCGCCGAGATCGGCGCTGTAATTGGAGGCGCTGGAGAACCAGCCCCGCGCCGCGCCGCGCTCCAGATCGCGCAGCACTTCGGCGCGCGTCACCGGCGTGCCGGGGCCGTAGCGCCTGTATTCGACCTTGCGCAGCAGCACGTCCACATCGCGCCGGGGCATGCGCGAAAGCAGCGCCTGGCCCGAGGCGGTGGCGTGGATCGGCACCCTGTCGCCCGGTCGGGCCGCATAGCGGATCGGCGCGCGGCTTTCGACCACGTCGAGCATCACCGCGTGCAGGCCGCTCGGGGCCGAGATCCAGGCGGTCTCGCCGGTGTCGGCCGCGACCCGCCGGATCAGATTGGTCAAGGCCTCGGGGATCGGCTCCGCCTCGGTCACTTCGCGCGCCAGCTGCAACCAGCGCGGCGTCGGATAGAACCCGGCCCGCGCCCGCGGCTCGTAGAGAAACCCGTCCTCCACCAGCGTCGTCAGGATGTTGTGCGTGCTGGAGCGCGGCCAGTCGAAGGCCGCCGAAATCTCCGCCAGAGTGGCTGGCGCCTTGCGTTCCGCGAAGAACTCCAGCAGCCGCAGGACGTTGCGGGCCTGGCGGACGATCATCTGGCCTTCTCCCCGGCTCGGCGTCGCGTGAGCCGTTGCGGATTCCGATTGACAGCGTAGCCTGTCTCTATAGGAATATCCATAAACTTGCAATAATCGTTCATATATATGGACAACAACGGGAGGATGCGCGGGATGGGGCCGCTCGAAGGACTTCGCGTCATCGACATGACCAGCGTGCTGATGGGGCCATATGCGACGCAGGTTCTGGGCGATTTCGGCGCCGATGTGATCAAGGTGGAGGCGCCCGACGGCGATCTCGTCCGCCAGATCGGACCGACCCGCAACAAGGGCATGGGGCCGATCTATCTGAACGTGAACCGCTCCAAACGTTCGATCTCGCTTGATCTGAAAACCGATGCGGGTCGCGAGGCGCTTTTGCGTCTCGTCGCCGGGGCCGATGTGCTGACCTATAATATCCGCCCGCAGGCCATGGCCCGGCTCGGCCTGTCTTCCGAAGCCGTTTCGCGGGCCAATCCGCGCATCATCCAGGCGGCGATGGTCGGGCACGGGCAGGGCGGCCCCTACGCCGCGCGGCCCGCTTATGACGACCTCATCCAGGGCGGCGCCTGCATTCCCTATCTCTATGCGCGGGTGACGGGCGGGCGGCCCTCCTATGTGCCCGCCGCCATCGCCGACCGCATCGTCGGCCTCGCCGCCGTGAACGCGATCCTCGCCGCGGTGGTGGAGCGCGACCGCTCCGGTCAGGGGCAGGTGGTGGAGATCCCGATGTATGAGACCATGGTCAGCATGATCATGGCCGATCATCTCGGCGGGCTGACCTATGAGCCGCCGCTCGACAGGGGCGGCTACGCCCGCCACCTCTCGCCGGATCGGCGCCCATACGCGACGAAGGACGGCCATGTCTGCGCGCTGATCTACAATGACGGCCACTGGCGGCGCTTCTTCGCCGCCATCGGCCGGCCGGAGACGCCCGCCGCCGATCCGCGCTACGCCAGCTTCTCCGCCCGGATGGCCCATATCGACGAGGTCTACGCCGAACTTGGCGAGATCTTCCTGACCCGCACATCCGCCGAATGGCTGAAACTGCTGGAGGAGGCCGACATCCCGGCGATGCGGATGAACGATTTCGAATCCATCCTCGCCGATCCGCATCTGAAGGCGGTGGATTTCTTCGCCGAGGTCGATCACCCGACCGAAGGGCGCATCCGCTCCATGGCCGTGCCGGCGCGGTTCTCGCGGAGCGGCGTGAAGCCCGAACGCCTCGCGCCGCGCCAGGGCGAACAGGGGCCGGAGGTTCTGGCCGAGGCCGGCTACAGCGCCGAGGAGATCGACGCGATGATCGCCGCCGGCGTCCTCATCACCCCGGAGGGCGCGGCGTGAGCGCGCCCATCGACGCACCCGCGCCGAAGGATCCGGTCTCGCGCCTGCTCGGCGCGTTCGAGACCGCGCTGATCGCGATCTCCGGCGCCGCGATGGCGCTGATCATGGTCATCGTCTCCATCGACGTGGCGATGCGCTACGCCTTCAACGCGCCGCTCGGCTGGTCCTATGGGCTGATCGGGCTCTATCTCGTGGTCGCGGTCTTCTTTCTCGCGCTTTCCGACACGATGCGCGCGCATGGGCATATCGCGCTTGATGTGGCGCGGCCGATCCTGCCGCGGGCGGTGCGCCATTTCGGGCTTTTCGTCGGCTATGGGCTTTCGGCGCCCTTCATCGGGCTGATCGGCTGGCTGGGGTGGGAGCAGATGCTTTCCGCCTGGATCGGCGACGACCGCATCGCCGCGACCATCCCCTGGCCGACATGGCCGGCCTATGCGCTGGTCTCGCTCGGCTCGGCGGCGCTGGCGCTCAGGCTGCTCTGGCGCGCGCTTGGCCATGGCGCGTCGCTGGTCACGGGGCGCGAGCTGGCGGATGAGCCGCCGGCCTCGATCATCGAAGAGCATGCCGGGGAGCACGGAGAATGACCGTCGCCATCGTTCTTGGGCTTCTCGTCCTCTTCCTGATCGCCGGGCTTCCGGTGGCGCTGGCCATGGGCGTCTCGGGCGCGATCGGCCTCTACATGTTCGGCGGGCTGCCGATCCTTGAGGGTATTCTCAGGACGACGCCGCTATCCACAGCCAATGATTATGAAATCATCACCATCCCGATGTTCTTCCTGATGGCGGAATTCGTCATCATTTCGGGCGTGGCGAATGATCTGTTCCGCGCCGCGACGATCTGGGTCGGGCGGCTCCGGGGCGGGGTGGCGATGGGAACGGCGCTGGCCGGGGCGGGCTTCGGCGCGATCTCCGGCTCCTCCACCGCCGCGGCGGCGACGCTGGCCTCCACCTCGATCCCGGCGATGCTGGAGCAGGGATACGATCCCAAGGTCGCCGGCGGCGTCGTCGCCATCTCCGGCACGCTGGCGATGCTGATCCCGCCCTCGATCGCGCTGATCCTCTACGGGATCATCGCCGATATCCCGATCTCGGCCCTGCTGATCGGCGGGGTGATACCGGGGGCGATGGTGACGCTGACCATCATGCTGACCATCGCGGTGATCGTGCGGCTTGACCCTTCGGCCGCGCCGGCCGGCCGGCCCTATACGTTCCGCGAGAAATTCGCCTCGCTCAGCCGGGTCGGGCCGATGGTGATCCTGTTCTTCGCCGTCACCGGCACGATCTACACCGGCATCGCCACGCCGACGGAGGCTTCGGGCCTCGGCGCGCTCTTCGCCATGCTGATCGCGGCCTGGGAGCGGCGGCTGAGCTTCGCCGCCGCCGCCCATGCGCTGCGCTCTGCGGCGCAGACCAGCTGCATGATCCTGTTCATCATCCTCGGCGCGCATGTCTTCGGCTATTTCTTCACCCTGACGCGGGTGACGAACGACATCACCCAATGGGTCGGCGCGCTGGAGATGTCGCGCTGGGCGATCCTCTGCTTCATCCTGATCGGCTATCTGATCCTCGGATTCTTCATGGACCAGATCGCGATCCTGATCCTGACCGTGCCGGTGGTGCTGCCGCTGATCCTTCAACTCGATTTCGATCCGGTCTGGTTCGGCGTCCTCGTCGTGGTCACCGCCGAGGTGGGAATGGTGACGCCGCCATTGGGGATGAATGTCTTTGTCGTCGCGCGCTACACCCGCCGCCCGCTCGGAGAGCTGTTTCGCGGCGTCATGCCCCATGTCTGGGCGCATCTGCTGGTGATCGCGATCCTCGCGGCCTTTCCCTCGATCATCCTCTGGCTTCCGTCCACGATGAGATGAAAATCACGAACAAGAAACCGACGCCGGATGGCGCGACAAGGAAGGAACGCCCGCATGACCCGAACCACCCGCCTCACGGCCGCGCTTTCGGCGCTGCTGGTCGCCGCGCCCGCCGCGGCCGACACGCTCCGCGTCGCCGACAGTTTCCCCGTCGGCCATTACATCGCCGAAAACCTCCTCCGCCCGTTCATGGCGGAGGTGACGGAGACGACCGGAACCGAGTTCGAGTATTTCCCCGCCCAGCAACTCGGCAAGGCGAAGGATCTTCTCAGCCTGACCCAGACCGGCGTCGCCGATATCGGCTATGTCGGCGCCTCCTATGTCAGCGACAAGCTGCCGCTTTCCTCGGTCGGCGAGTTGCCGGAGGCCTTCACCACCTCCTGTCAGGGCTCCATGGCCTTCTGGGAGATCGCGAAACCCGGCGGCGCGCTCGATCAGGCCGAATATGCGCCGAATG
>JBKECG010000185.1:0-5237 GCA_047974395.1 Pikeienuella sp.
ATGGGAATCTTTTCCCGCCCCCGGCAATATCGCCGGCGATGGCGGAAGCGGAGGATGCGGGCATGCTGACGGAAGCGGAACGGGCGGAGGTGGTCGCCTCCCTGAAGGAGGCGCATCGGACCAGGGTTCAGTGCCAGCGGCCCTCGGCCCGGTTCCCGCATATCGAGATCGAGGATTCCTACGCCATCTCCTCCGCCCTCGCCGAAGCGCGGGTGAAGGAGGGGGCGAGGATCATCGGCCACAAGATCGGCCTGACCTCGAAGGCGATGCAGGCCGCGTCGAAGATCGACGAGCCGGATTACGGCTATATATTCGACGATCTGCTGATCCAGAATGGCGCGAAAGCGCCGTTCGAGAATTACTGCGCCCCGCGGGTCGAGCCGGAGCTGACCTTCATCCTGAAGGAGCCGCTGAAAGGGCCGGGCGTCGGGCTGATCGACGTGATGCGGGCGACGGAATGGGTGGTCCCCTCGATCGAGATCATCGACGCGCGGGTCGATGAGCCGCGCAGGATCTTCGACACCGTCGCCGACAATGGCGCGGCGGCGGGGCTGATCCTCGGCGGCCGTCCGGTGCGGCCGGAGGAGCTGGACCTGCGCTGGGTCGGCGCGATCTTCTATCGCAACAGCGAGATAGAGGAGACCGGGATCGCCGCCGGCGTCCTCGGCCATCCGGCGATGGCGATCGCCTGGCTCGCCAACAAGCTCGCGCCCTTCGGGACGGTGCTGGAGCCCGGACACATGATGCTGTCGGGCAGCTTCACCCGCCCGGTCTGGGCGGCGAAGGGCGACACGCTGCACGCCGATTTCGGGCCGCTCGGCTCGGTCTCCGTGCAATTCGTCTGAGGGGGCCGCTCAGGCCGCCTGCGAACGGCCCCGGCGATAGGATTTGAACCGCAGCGCCGGCTCCTCGACCAGCCGCCAGGAGAGCACCGCGCAAACCAGCGTCGCCGGCAGCGCGACGGCCACGTTGATCAGCGGGTCCCTGACGCCGAAATGGGTCGCAAGCTGCTGCGCCGGAAAGGCGTAGACATAGAGCCCGTAGGAATAATCCCCGAGCCGGTTATAGGCCAGCAGCGCCGGCGCCCGGGCGAAGCCCAGAAACATCGTGGAGTAGCTGAGCGCCAGCACGAAGACCGGGCGAAAGCCCGGCCCGGCCCACCAATAGGCGGCCAGCGCCAGCGCCCATAGACCGGCCGCCAGCGCAAGGCTCAGCGGGATCCGGTCGCGCCAGACCAGCATCGCCGCGCCGAGGAAAAAGGGCAGCGCCAGCAGGGAGAATTTCTCGACGCGGACATGAAGCCCGAGATGCGGCGCGACGATCAGCAGCGCCAGCGCCGCCGCGAAGGCCGGGGCCGCCACCAGCGTCGGCGCCCGGAAAAGCCCGGCCATGCCGGCGAAGAACACGGCGCCATAGCAAAGCACCTCATAGGCCAGCGTCCATAGCGAGCCGTTGATATCCGACCCGTAGGGATTGTTCTCGAATACGCCGGGCAGTTCGTATAGCGGCATGAAAAGCACGAGATTCTGCAGGAAATAGAATGGCGCGCTGGCCCAGAACGCGCCCGCCGTCGCCGTGGTCAGGAAAATCCCGCCCACCAGAATCGTCACCGCCAGCACCACGGCGAGGCCGGGAAACAGTCTGAGCGCCCGCGCGGCGAGAAACCGCCGCCATGACGAGCCGAAGACGAAGCTCTTGGTGATGAAGAATCCGGAGACGACGAAGAACACATAGACGCAGAGATCACCCAGCGTCATCCCCAGCGCGGCTTCAAGCGGTTCGACCGCGCCGGCGCCGAAGCAGATCGGATAGGCGTGAGACACGAGCACGCCGCCCGCCGCCATCATCCTGATCAGATTGAAGTGATTCTCCCGCCCCGCCGCCCTGTCGCCTATCGTCAGGCATCGCTGCGAACCGTTCATTGAACATCCCTGCTCACATACACACATCGCGCGCGAGACTAGAGGAAGCGCCGCGCCAAGGCCAGCCGGGGCGTCCCCGGCGCCCGCCTGTTTTTCACGGCCCGGATTTCACGGCGAAGTCGCGATAAAATCAGGCCGCGCGGCATTGCGAGGCAAAAAAGCCACAACTATATAGCCCGGTGACGCGCGGGTTCAGCCCCGCGTGAATTTCACCCAAGGGATAGGCCGCCGGGGGCCTCAAGGGACCCGACGGCCGCACATCGCCGAAAGAGAGGAATGAACATATGGCCAAGGTAATCGGGATCGACCTCGGGACCACCAATTCCTGCGTCTCCATCATGGACGGCGCGACCCCCAAGGTCGGCGAGAACGCCGAGGGCGCGCGCACCACGCCCTCCATCGTGGCCTTCCGCGAGAGCGGCGAGCGCCTTGTCGGCCAAGGCGCCCGGCGCCAGGCCGTCACCAACCCGGAAAACACGCTTTTCGCGGTCAAGCGCCTGATCGGACGGCGCTATGAGGACAAGGCCGTCGAGAAGGACAAGAAGATGGTGCCCTACGCCATCGTCAAGGGCGGCAATGGCGACGCCTGGGTCGAGAGCCGGGGCGAGAAATATTCGCCCTCGCAGATCTCGGCCTTCATCCTCCAGAAGATGAAGGAGACCGCCGAGAGCTATCTGGGCGAGAGCGTCACCCAGGCGGTCATCACCGTCCCCGCCTATTTCAACGACGCCCAGCGCCAGGCGACCAAGGACGCCGGGAAGATCGCCGGGCTCGAAGTGCTGCGCATCATCAACGAGCCGACCGCGGCCGCGCTCGCCTACGGGCTGGAGAAGGAGGGCGACAAGACCATCGCCGTCTACGACCTCGGCGGCGGCACGTTCGACATCTCCATCCTTGAGATCGGCGACGGGCTCTTCCAGGTGCAGTCCACCAATGGCGACACCTTCCTCGGCGGCGAGGATTTCGACCTCAGGCTGGTCGATTATCTCGCCGACGAGTTCAAGAAGGAGAATTCTGTCGATCTCCGCAATGACAAGCTCGCGCTCCAGCGCCTGAAGGAGGCCGCGGAGAAGGCGAAGATCGAGCTTTCCTCCGCCTCCCAGACCGAGATCAACCTGCCCTATATCACCGCCGACGCCACCGGGCCGAAGCATCTGACGCTGAAGCTGACCCGCGCGAAGCTGGAGAGCATCGTCGAGGATCTGATCAAGCGCACGCTGGAGCCCTGCAAGAAGGCGCTCAAGGACGCCGGCGTCTCCGCCTCCGACATTGACGAGGTGGTGCTGGTCGGCGGCATGACCCGGATGCCGAAGGTGATCGAGACGGTGAAGGCCTTCTTCGGCAAGGAGCCGCACAAGGGCGTGAACCCGGACGAGGTCGTGGCCATGGGCGCCGCGATCCAGGCGGGCGTCCTCAAGGGCGACGTCACCGACGTGACTCTTCTCGACGTGACCCCGCTTTCGCTCGGCATCGAGACGCTGGGCGGCGTCTTCACCCGGCTGATCGACCGCAACACCGCGATCCCGACCGAAAAGAGCCAGACCTTCTCCACCGCCGAGGACAACCAGTCCGCGGTGACGATCCGGGTCTTTCAGGGCGAGCGCGAAATGGCGGCGGACAACAAGCTGCTGGGTCAGTTCAACCTGGAGAACATCCCGCCCGCGCCCCGCGGCATGCCGCAGATCGAGGTGACCTTCGACATCGACGTGAACGGCATCGTCTCGGTCAAGGCCAAGGACAAGGGCACCAACAAGGAGCAGAAGATCACCATCCAGGCCTCGGGCGGGCTTTCCGACGAGGATATCGACAAGATGGTGAAGGAGGCCGAGGAGAACGCCGAGGCCGACAAGGCCCGCCGCGCCGGGGTCGAGGCGAAGAACCACGCCGAGAGCCTGGTGCATTCGACCGAGAAATCGCTCGCCGAACATGGCGACAAGGTTTCCGCCGAGGTCAAGGCCGAGATCGAGGCCGCCGTCGCCGCGCTGAAGGAAGCGGCCGAGGGCGATGACGCCGAGGCGATCAAGGAAAAGACCCAGGCGCTGACCGAAACCGCGATGAAGCTCGGCGAGGCGATCTACAAGGCGCAGATGGCCGAAGCCGAGGCCGGTGAGGGCGACGAGGCCGAAGGCGCGGGCGAGAAAAAGGCGAAACCCGACGAAGACGTCGTTGACGCCGATTTCGAAGAGGTCAAGGACGACAAGAAGTCCTGACCCCGCGCGGCGCGCCATTCTTTCAATAATTCCGGGGCCGGGAAATCTGCTCTTGGCCCCGGATGCGGCGCGTTCTAATCAAGATGATCTGAGTTCTCGGCGGAACCCATGGCCAAGCGAGATTTCTACGAAACGCTGGGCGTCGCGCGCGGCGCCTCCGAAGCGGACCTGAAGAAAGCCTATCGCCGGCTTGCGCGGGATCTGCATCCCGACCGCAACAAGGACGATCCGAAAGCCGCCGACAAGTTCAAGGCGGTGAACGAGGCTTATGACGTCATCAAGGACCCTGAGAAAAAGGCCGCCTATGACCAGTTCGGCCACGCCGCTTTCGAGGGCGGCTTCGGCGCGGCCGGGGCGGCGGGCGCGCGCGGCGCGCGCGGCGGGGCGGATTTTTCCTCCGCCTTCTCGGATGTGTTCGACGATCTTTTCGGCGACTTCATGGGCGGCCAGCGCGGGCGCGCCGGCGGCAATCGAGGGCAGGCGCGGGGATCGGACCTCCGCTATAATCTGAAGATCACGCTGGAGGACGCCTATTTCGGCAAGGAGACCGAGATCTCCGTCCCCGGCTCCGTCACCTGCGACAGTTGCGACGGTTCGGGCGCCGAGGGCGGGGCCGAACCGACCACCTGTCCGACCTGCTCGGGCCTCGGCAAGGTCCGCGCCCAGCAGGGCTTCTTCACCATCGAGCGCACCTGCCCGACCTGCGGCGGGCGCGGCCAGGTGATCAAGAACCCCTGCCGCGCCTGCGCCGGGCCGGGCCGCGTCGCGCGGGAGCGCATGCTTTCGGTGCGCATACCCGAGGGCGTGGAGAACGGCACCCGCATCCGCCTCGCCGGCGAGGGCGAGGACGGGCGGCGCGGCGGGCCGCCGGGCGATCTCTATATCTTCCTGTCAACACGGCCGCATGAATTTTTCCAGCGTGACGGTGCCGATCTCTATTGCAAGGTGCCGCTTTCGATCATCACTGCGGCGCTGGGCGGCAGCATCGAGGTCGCGACCCTCGATGGCACGCAGACTCGGGTGAAGATCCCGGAAGGCACACAGAACGGGCGCCAGTTTCGCCTCAAGAGCAAGGGCATGCCGGTGCTGCGCACGGCCGACGTCG
>JBKECG010000187.1:0-13084 GCA_047974395.1 Pikeienuella sp.
GCGCGCTTCGAGGCCGGCAAGGCCGATATTCTGGCGCGGCTGCGGCGGGCCGAGGCCGTAGCCTCGGATGAGACCGGAGTGCGGATCGAAGGCGCGAACGCGCAGCAATGGGTGTTCCGCAGCAAGGATGCGGTGCTGCACGAGATGGCCTTCAGCCGCAGCGCGAAGGTGGCGCGCGGGGTGATGGGCGGCCATCGCCCGGTCTTCTGGACTTCCGACCGCTACTCGGCGCAGCAGGGCCATGGGCTGAACCATCAGACGCTTCAAGCGCGTCGCGCTACGATGCGAGAAGACCGCGAGGAACTTCCGATCCATCGTCGCCCTCACCGCCACATTCGTCCTGCTGAAATCCGTCCACACCGCTTGGCAATTTATGTTATGATAGGCACACTTGTGCCAAGTAAAACACGAAAGCGATAGGCATGCTGGACGCGGCGGATAGCCTGAACAGCATGTGACCCTGCCTTGCCAACTTGTTTGAGCCGGTATGACATGGGCCCGAGCAGCGCGCGTCATGCGGTCATTTCGAGGGCGCAAGCGCGCCAGAGATCGAAGGCGCCGGCGCGCGCATGGCTCCAGGAGTGAGCGGAGAGGCGATAGCGGCGGGGACGGAAGAGCGTGTTGATCCGATCATGGGCGACGGGAAACCTCTGCGCCCGGCCAGGGGGCTTGAACCGCCCCATGCGCTGCCCGGCGGTGGTTTGCTTGCAAACCACGAGAGGGATTTTCTCGCGCTTTCGGGTCGGTCGGCGCCAAGCCTCGGCGCGGTTGTTCAATCCCTTGCGCGCGCGGCGATCCGCGCCCGGAGCAGGATGGCGGATCGGCCTGGCGCAGCTGCGCAGCTTGTCGGTCCGGTCACCGCGACCCGCGGAAGGCCGAACCGGTCGATCAGCCGCTCCGGGAACTGACGCGCCGCCTTCGCATTCCCTTGCTTTCGCATCAGGATGTCGAGCGCATCGCCGTTCGCATCGACCACGCGCCAGAGCCAGAACTTCACCCCGCCGATCGGCGCGACGACCTCACCCGGACGTCATTTGTCGGCCGCTCGAGGCCGATTCCTGCGAAGGCGGGCGGCGAAATGTCGGCCGAAACCGTTGACCCGCTTCCTGATGGTCTCCCGACTGACGGTCACGCCGCGCTCGGCCGGCAGAGCCTCGACATCCCCGGCGCCGAGCGCGAACCGGTGATACGTCCAAGCCGGGATGTGATCAGCCGCCGGCGATCTGCTTCGCCTTCTCGACCAGAACCTCGGCCTGACGGATCGAGGCGTAGTCGATCAACCGCCCGTC
Source organism: Pikeienuella sp. (assembly GCA_047974395.1). GTDB lineage: Bacteria > Pseudomonadota > Alphaproteobacteria > Rhodobacterales > Rhodobacteraceae > Pikeienuella. Next base: position 1,290 of record JBKECG010000187.1, read on the forward strand.
AAGCGAGACCGCGCCCCTGCCCGCGGCGGCGGCCTCCTCCATCGCCTGGAGGATGCGGCGGGCCTTGGTGATTTCGGCCTCCGAAGGGCTCATCACCTCGTTGGCGAGCGCGATCTGGGAGGGGTGGATCGCCCATTTGCCCTCGCAGCCCAGAACCGCGGCGCGTCTGGCGGCGGCGCGATAGCCCTCCGGGTCGGAAAAATCGCCAAAAGGCCCATCAACCGGCCTGAGCCCGTTGGCGCGCGCGGCCACCACCATCCGGGCCAGTGCATAGTGCCACATGTCGCCCCAGTGAACGGCGCGGCCGCCATCCTCCAGCGGATCGGTCAGCACCGCGTAATCCGGGTTCACGCCGCCGATGATCGTGGTGCGGGCGCGGGTCGAGGCGGCGTAATCGGCGACGCCGAAATGCAGGCTCTCGTTGCGCCCCGAGGCGGCGGCGATGTCGGCGACATTCTGCATGCCGAGCGCGGTTTCGATGATATGCTCGAAGCCGATCCGTTTCTTGAGACCCTTCGCATCCTCGATCTGGGTGACGAGCATGTCGATCGCATAGACATCCGCTGCGGTTCCGACCTTGGGGATCATGATCAGGTCGAGCCGCTCGCCCGCCTGTTCGACCACGTCGACGACATCGCGATACATGTAATGCGTGTCCAGGCCGTTGATTCGGACCGACATGGTCTTGGCGCCCCAGTCCACTTCGTTCAGCGCCCTGATGATGTTCTTTCTCGCCTCCGCCTTGTCGTCCGGAGCGACGGCGTCCTCAAGGTCGAGAAAGATCACATCTGCGTCGGATTGCGACGCCTTTTCAAACATTTGCGGCGCGCTTCCGGGAACGGCCAATTCGCTGCGGTTGAGCCGGGCCGGGGCCTGCCGGATAACGTGGAAGCTCATCGGATGGGGTCCTCTCGCCTTGCCGTCGGGTGACGGGCGCCATTCAAGGGCGAAAGATATCCGCACTGTCAAGCAATATTATTTCATAAGATGATATATTGGCGCAATATTCGGAAGCCCGCCGGCCGGGATCGGCGCGGCCCGCGTCATCGCGGCGCAGGGCCCTCATCCGGGCGCCGGGCGGAATAGTAGAACGCGATCGCCTGAGCCCGGTTGGAGACGCCGAGTTTCTCAAAGAGGTTGGAGAGATGGTATTTCACCGTGTTGGTGGAGATGCCGAAATCGCGGGCCAGATCCTTGTTGGTCAGCCCGCGCGACAGCGCCTCCAGCAGCGCGCGCTCCCTCCGGGTCAGGCTGTGGATCGGATCGGCCTGCAATTCGCGGATGTCGAGGAAGGGAAAGACCATCGGGCCCTGGGCGACGGCGGCGCAGGTGTCGAGCAGCTTCTCCACCGGGGTGGTGCGGGCGACGAAGCCGGCGGCGCCCGAGAGCATGGCGAGCCGCGGCGTCTCGCCCCGCGGATCGTCGCCATAGACCACGAAGCGCGGCGCGTTGGTCTGTTCGCGCATGACCTCGATCAGCTTCTGCCCGCCGAGAACCGGCAGGTTCCATTCGATGACGCCGACATGCACGGGGGCCCGCATCGCCATGCCGAGAAAGCCTTCGGCGGTGGCGGATGTGGCGACGAGCGAGAATCGGGGATCGCGCTCGAAAAGCTCGGCCATCCCCGAGAGGACCAGCGGATTGCCATCCGCGAGCGAGATCAGGATCGGCGCGGCCTGCGGGTCAGGCGATTGCATTCATTGGCCTTTTTCCAAAAAACCACCTATTGGTATAGGTTGATGCCCGGTATACATGCGTATTTTCAACCAAATGGATGGGTTTTTACCTGCCCAACTGGATACCCAAAAGCAGGAGTAACGCAGGTTGTGACGGCGCGGCAAGTCAATTTAGCTCCCTACCGAGGCGCCGGACCCTTCCAGCCGGCGGTGCGACAAAGGGGAACCTGCCCGATGACCGACGCCACGATCTTCCCGCCGCTCGAGATTCCCGAAACCCTCGCGGCCGGGCCGGGGCCGGGCAACACCGACCCGCGGGTTCTGGCGCGCTTCGCCCAATCCGGTCTGGCCGATCACATGCAGGCCGACGTGCTGCGCGGCATGATCGAGTGCAAGCTGATGCTCCGCGAAGTCTGGGGCACGCGGAACACCCACACATTCGGCGTCGGCGGCACCGGTTTTTCCGGCCTCGACTGCCTCCTCGGCGCCATCCTGCCCGGCGACACCGTCGTCGCCTTCGTCAACGGGACCTTCTCGGGGCTGGACGGGCTCACCATCCGGATGAAGGCCGCGACCCGCGACGAGCTTCGCGCCAGCCCGATGGATCCGCGCCCCGCCTCCGTCACCATCGTGAACGTTCCGCACGGGCGGCCCGTCACCGGCGAGATCGTCGAGAAGGCTCTGGCCACGGTCCGGCCGAAATGGGCGTTCATGGCGCATTGGGAAACCGGCTCGGGCCGGATCAACGACCTCAAGGGCTTCTCGGACGCCTGCATCCGCCATGATGTGATGGGGCTGGTGGATGCGGTCTCTTCGCTCGGGATCGCGGATTTCTCGATCGACGACCACCCCGGCGTGGTCGGCTGGGCCTCCTGCCCGCAGAAGGGAGTGCTCTGCCTGCCGCTGACCTATGCGCCGGTCAGCTTCACCGACCGCTACATCGCCGAGGTGCGCGCGAATGGCTGCCATTCCTATGTGCATCACCCGATCCTGGAGGCGCGGCACTGGGGAATCATCGACGGGAAGGACGTGGCCGCCGGCAGCTATCACCGCACCCATTCGGGCTACGCCGTCGCCGCCTTCCACGAAGCCTTGCGGATCACGCTTCAGCATGGGCTGGCGCAACGGGCGCGCGACTACGCCCGCCACGAGAAGGCGCTTCGCGAGGCGGTCGCCGCGCTCGGCTGCGCCGTCACCTCGGACATGACCAGCCTTGTGGTCCTGAACCTGCCGGCGTCGCTCGCCGGGCGCGAGAAAGAGCTGGTCCAAAGCTGCCGTGTGAAGGGTTTCGGCATCTGGCCGACGCTATCCGAGCCGGTGCAGGTGCGGATCGGCATCCTCAACCAGCTTTCGGAGGCGGCGATCACCGAGATCGTGACGCGCTTCGCGGAGGCGATGCGGGAGATGGGCGCCAAGGTCGATCCCGCCAGGGCGCAGGCGGTTCTCGATCGGCGCTATCGGGCCGCTTTCGTGGTCGCGTGACGCCGGGCGAGCGGACGGGCGAAGGGATGGGCAAGGAGACTCGAAAATGGACATTCATGAATATCAGGCCAAGGAGCTCCTGAACGGCTTCGGCGTCGCCGTGCCGCAGGGCGCGCTGGCCTACAGCCCCGAACAGGCGGCCTATCGCGCCCGCGAACTGGGCGGGAGCCGCTGGATCGTCAAGGCCCAGGTCCATGCCGGCGGGCGCGGCAAGGCCGGCGGCGTCAGGCTCTGCGAATCGGAGCACGAGATCCTGGACGCGGCCTCCGACATGTTCGGCCGCAAGCTGGTGACCCATCAGACCGGCCCCAAGGGCAAGGGCGTCTACCGCGTCTATGTCGAGACGGCGGTCCCCATCGCCCGCGAGATCTATCTCGGCTTCGTTCTCGACCGCAGCTCCCAGCGGGTGATGATCGTCGCCTCATCCGAGGGCGGCATGGAGATCGAGGAGATTTCCGCCGAGAAGCCCGATTCCATCGTGCGCTCCACCGTGGAGCCGGCTGTGGGGCTGCGGGAGTTTCAGGCGCGCGAGATCGCCTTCGCGCTCGGCGTTCCCGCCGCGCTGGTCCAGCAGATGGTGCGGACTTTGCAGGGCTGCCACCGCGCCTTCACCGAGCTAGACGCGACCATGGTCGAGATCAACCCGCTGGTGATCACCGCCGATGACCGCATCCTCGCCCTCGACGCCAAGATGACCTTCGACGGCAACGCGCTCTTTCGCCATCCGCATGTGGCCGAATTGCGCGACAAGAGCCAGGAGGACCCGCGCGAGAGCCGCGCCGCCGATCGCGGCCTGAACTATATCGGGCTGACCGGCAATATCGGCTGCATCGTCAACGGCGCCGGCCTCGCCATGGCGACGATGGACACGATCAAGCTCGCCGGCGGCGAGCCCGCCAATTTCCTCGATATCGGCGGCGGGGCCACGCCCGAGCGGGTGGCGAAGGCCTTCCGGCTGGTGCTGTCGGATACGAATGTGGAGGCGATCCTGGTCAATATCTTCGCCGGCATCAACCGTTGCGACTGGGTCGCCGAGGGCGTGGTGCAGGCGCTGACCCAGAATCCGGTCGACATGCCGATCATCGTCCGCCTCGCCGGGACCAATGTCGAGGCGGGGCAGAAGATCCTGGCCAAATCCGGCCTGCCGATCATCCGCGCCGCATCGCTGATGGAAGCCGCCGAACGGGCGGTCGCGGCCTGGAAGAACGACAGGGCGCAGAACTCCAAGCTGAGGGCGATCTGATGAGCATCTATCTCGACCGCGACAGCCGCATCATCGTCCAGGGCGTCACCGGGCGGCTCGCGCAGTTCCACACCAGGGAGATGATCGACTACGGCTCCAATGTCGTCGGCGGCGTGGTGCCGGGCAAGGGCGGCGAGACCGTTCAGGGGATTCCGGTCTTCGACACCGTGAAGGACGCGGTGCGGGCGACGGGCGCGGACGCCTCGCTGGTCATCGTGCCGCCGCCCTTCGCCGCCGATTCGATCATGGAGGCCGCCGATGGCGGGATCCGCTATTGCGTCTGCGTGACCGACGGCATCCCGGCGCAGGACATGATCCGGGTCAAGCGCTACATGTATCGCTACCCGAAGGAGCGCCGGATGGTGCTGACCGGGCCGAATTGCGCCGGCACGATCAGCCCGGGCAAGGCCCTTCTCGGGATCATGCCGGGCCATATCTACCTGCCCGGCCATGTCGGTATCGTCGGCCGTTCGGGAACGCTCGGCTACGAGGCCGCGCAACAGCTCAAGGATCGCGGCATCGGCGTCTCGACCTCGGTCGGCATCGGCGGCGACCCGATCAACGGGTCGAGTTTCCGCGATATCCTGGAGAAATTCGAACAGGACCCCGAAACCCATGTGATCTGCATGATCGGCGAGATCGGCGGCCCGCAGGAGGCCGAGGCGGCGGCCTATATCCAGAGCCGCATGACCAAGCCCGTCATCGCCTATATCGCCGGCCTCACCGCGCCGGCGGGCCGCACCATGGGCCATGCCGGCGCGATCATCTCCGCCTTCGGCGAGAGCGCCTCGGAAAAGGTGGAGATCCTCTCCGCCGCCGGGGTGACGGTGGCGGAAAACCCCTCGGTGATCGGCGAGACCGTCGTCAGGGTGCTGAAGAAAGAAGCCGCATGAGGGAGATGAGCATGGCGAGACCCAGGGTTCTGCTCACCCGGCGCTGGCCGGAGGCGGTCGAGGCGCGGCTGGCGGAGCGTTTCGACCTCACCCTCAACCGCGACGACCGGCCGCTGGGCGTGGCGGAGATGAAGGCGGCGATGGGCGATTTCGACGCCGTCCTGCCGACGGTCACCGACCGGCTGCCGGCGCCGGTCTTCGACCTGCCGAAGCCGCGGGCGCGGATTCTCGCCAATTATGGCGTCGGCTTCGCCCATATCGACACCGAGGCGGCGCAATCGCATGGCGTCACCGTGACCAACACGCCCGACGTGCTTTCGGAATGCACCGCCGATATCGCGATGACGCTCCTGCTGATGGTCGCGCGCCGGGCGGGCGAGGGCGAGCGCGAGTTGCGCGAAGGGCGCTGGACCGGCTGGCGGCCGACCCACATGATCGGGGCCAAGGTCTCGGGCGCGGTGCTCGGCGTCGTCGGTTTCGGCCGGATCGGCCAGGCGATGGCGCAGCGCGCCCATTTCGGCTTCGGCATGCGGATTCTGGTCCAGAACCGCTCCCCTGTCGCGCCGGAAACGCTGGCCCGCTACGACGCCGAGCAGGTGGAGACGCTGGAGGAGATGCTGCCGCGATGCGATTTCGTCTCGCTGCACTGCCCCGGCGGCGCGGCGAACCGGCATCTGATCACCGCCCGCCGGCTCGACCTGATGAAACCCACCGCCTTCCTGATCAACACCGCGCGCGGCGAGGTGGTGGACGAGCATGCGCTGGCGCAGGCGCTCTGGTTCGGCTCCATCGGCGGGGCCGGGCTCGACGTGTTCGAGCGCGAACCCGCGATCAGCGAGGAGTTGATGGGCGCGGACAATCTGGTGATGCTGCCGCATCTCGGCTCCGCCACCCGCGAGACGCGCGAGGCGATGGGGTTCCGCGTGCTGGAGAATCTCAGCGATTTCTTCGAAGGCCGGCGCCCGCGGGACCGGGTCGCGTGAACTGAGATGGCTCACCCTGCGGAGGCGGCGGAGCATGTCGATACGGCGGCGTCGCCCTATGCGGAGGCCCTGCGCCGCGACCTGATGCGCCTCTGGCGCAACGTCATCGGTCGGCGCGCGCCCGAAGTGCTGCGCTTCATCGACGCGAATGAGCCCGAACTGCCGCGGGGCGAGGCGGCGATCCCGCATCTTCAGGCGGCGAATATCTGGTTCCAGCTTCTCAAGATCATCGAAGAGAACGCCGCGATGCGCGAGCGCCGCCAGGCCGAGACGCGCTCCGGCCCCGGCGCGGTGGAGGGCAGTTTCGCGGAGGTCCTCGCAGAGGCCGGGCCGTCCGTGGATCCGGAGGGCTTTCGCGCCCTGATCGGGCGGCTCTCCGTCGGCCCCACGCTGACCGCGCATCCGACCGAGGCGAAACGCACCACGGTTCTGGAGATCCACCGCCGCATCTACCTGGGCCTGGTCGCGCTCGAAGCGCGGCGCTGGACCCCGCGCGAGACCGCCGACCGACTGAGCGATATAGAGAGCGATATAGATCTGCTCTGGCTCACCGGCGAATTGCGGATGGAGCGCCCGGGCCTGATCGCCGAGATCGAATGGGGCCTGCAATTCTTCCGCGACAGCATCTATGACGCCGCGCCGCAGCTTTTCGAACGGTTCGAAGCGGCGATGGCGGCCTGTCCGGATCACGCCGGCGCGCCGACGCCCCGCATCCGCTTCCATTCCTGGATCGGCGGCGATCGCGACGGCAACCCGAACGTCACCGTCGAGATCACCCGCGACGCGGTCCGGCGCGCGCGGCGGGCGATCCTCGCGCGCTATGGCGAAGGGCTGGCGCGCGCCGCCGCGCAGATCAGCATCAGTTCGCGGATCGCGGGGGCGGGGCAGGAGATCACGGGCGCGCTCGACGCGATCACCGCGGCCTCCGACCGGGCCGAGCATCTCCGCCGGCGCAATCCGGGGGAGCAGTTCCGCCAGGCGCTGACCGCGATCGGGGAGCGGATCGCCGCCACTGCGGCGAACGGGCCGAGAAGCTATGGCGGCGTCGTCGAATTCATCGCCGATCTCGGCCGCGTCGAGGCGGCCCTGACCGCGATCGGCGCCGGGCGGCTCGCAGAGCGATATCTGCGGCCGATCCGCTGGCAGGCGGAGAGCTTCGGCTTTCGCACCGTCACGCTCGACATCCGCCAGAACTCCACCGTGACCACGGCCGCCCTCGCCGAAATCTGGGGCCTGACCGATGGCGACGGCGCGCCGGCGCCCGGGAGCGCGGCATGGTCGGCGCGGCTGCGGCGGGACCTGGCTGCGCCGGATCTCGCCGCGCCGGATCTTTCGCGCCTCGGCGCGGAGACGCGCGAGCTTCTGGCGCTGCTTTCCTTCATGCGGGACGAACTCACCGGGCTGGACCCGGCCGCGATCGGCCCCTTCATCCTGTCGATGACCCGGTCGAGCGACGATCTGCTCGCGGTCTATCTTCTGGCGCGCCATGCCGGTTTCGGCGCGGAAAAGCTCGACCTGCGGGTGGCGCCGCTCTTCGAGACCATCGACGATCTCAGGGCGGCGCCCGCGATTCTGGACGAGTTTCTTTCGGTCCCGCTGGCGAAACGCAGCCTGATGACCGGCGCGCGACGGATCGAGGTCATGGTCGGCTATTCCGACAGCAACAAGGATGGCGGTTTCTTCTGCTCGACCTGGGAGCTGGACAAGGCGCAGCGACGCATCGCCCGCATGCTCGCGCGGCGCGGAATGCGCGCGGTCTTCTTCCATGGCCGGGGCGGCTCGGTCAGCCGCGGCGGCGCGCCGACCGGCCGGGCGATCGCGGCGCAGCCGGCGGGCACCATTGATGGCGGGCTCAGGCTGACCGAACAGGGCGAGGTGGCGTCTTCGAATTACGCCAACCGCGGCACCGCGCTCAATCATCTGGAGCTGCTCGTCTCTTCGGTCCTCGCGCATTCGCTCCGCGAAGCGCCTCAGCTGGCCGATCCCGAACATGACGACGTGATGGAGGCGCTCTCCAGCATCTCGCAGACCAGCTATCGCACCCTGCTCGGCATGCCCGGCTTTCTCGACTATTTTCAGGAGGCGAGCCCGGTCGAGGAGCTTGCGCTGCTGAAGATGGGCTCGCGCCCGGCGCGGCGTTTCGGCGCGCGGAGCTTGGACGACCTTCGGGCGATTCCCTGGGTCTTCGCCTGGTCGCAGAACCGCCACCTGATCACCGGCTGGTATGGGTTCGGCGCCGCCGTCGCCTCGCTCCGCCGTTTCCGGGGCCCGCGGGGCGATGCGCTCCTCGCGGAGATGTTCGCGCGCCATCCCCTGTTCCGGCTGATCGTCGATGAGGTCGAGAAGGCGCTCTTCCAGGCCGACATGGAGATCGCCCGGCTCTACGCTTCGCTGGCGACCGACGCCGAAGCCGCCGCCGCGGTCTTCGGCGCGATCGAGGCCGAATACCGGCGCTCGGTCGATGCGGTGCGCTTTCTCAACCGGGGCGCCGAGATCGGCGCCCGCTTTCCACGGATGCGCGCCCGTTTCGGCCGGGTCCGCCGGGAGCTGGACCAGATCAACCGGCTTCAGGTGGACCTGCTGCGGGACCGGCGGGCCGACCGATCGGCGAAGATATCTGTCCCGCTCATGCAATCCATGAACTGCATCGCCGCCGGCCTGGGCTGGACCGGCTAGAGAGGAGACCGCCATGGAGGCCCGCAGCAGGTGATGTCACGTAAGCGAGGCGGCGTTGAGAAATGGCCTGGGGGTCCCGGATTGGTTGTGTCGCAAATTTTCTAGCTGGCCGATGTCAGCCAGAATCCGGACATGATTATGCTGCGAGCCGGGCGAACTGCTGAAAGACGGAGAGGCCGCCAGTGTCGAACTGGCGTTTGCGGATTATGTGGGCGGTCTCGATCCCGGCGATGGTCGCGGCCGCCGAATGGAACGCCTTGAAACTCATCGTCCGCTGCCCGGCAGTGGTTTGCCTGCAAACCACGAGAGGGCTGTTCGAGAATGTTGTTGAGATATTTCACCTGCAGGACCTTGATGATCTTGCCGACGCCGGTGAATTTCAGGATCGCATTCACCGCTTGCAGGCCGCGAGATTGGCGCCGCTCTTGTCGATGACGACGCGCTCGGGCGCGCCATTGGCGGCGATCGCGCGCTTGAAGAAGTGCCGGGCCGCCGGCATGTCACGGCGCTCGAAGAGTACGAAGTCCAGGGTTTGCCCCATTGCCCGGCAATGGTTTGCCTGCAAACCATGAAAGGGGGCCGGGTCCACGGCGCGGTACAGATAAGTCCACTTGCCCTTGACCTTGATATTAGGTCTCGTCCACCCGCCATGACTTGGCTGTCGTTCGCTTCTTCACCTGAGCTTGCGCCGCGATCAATGGCGCGAAGTCACCCAGCGGTTCAGCGTAGCGTGGGCGACCCCTAGGCTGCGGCCGGCCAGGATCTCCTCCAGATCACGATATGACACGGCATAGCGGACATGGAAGAGCGCCGCGTACAGGATCACCGCCTTCGGATAGTGCGCGCCCTTGAACTCAATCACACAAATCGCCCCTCGCCAACTGTCTGACGACGCTGACATATCCATGACCCTCGGAAAATTACAAAATTTTGCAACACAACCGTTGAGCTTCGCCGGTGATGGCGATGACGAGTTGCAAAACAGGGCGCCGTCCTTCACCGCGCCCGGCGGCGGGAAGCTTCATGTCCATCCGGTCTGGCGACGCCTCGGCCGAGGCGGTGCGGGTCAGAGCATCGAGGGCAGCACCTGATCCGGCGGGCGGTGGCCGTCGGCGAAGGTCTTGATGTTGATGATGACCTTCTCGCCCATCTCGATCCGGCCTTCCTGCGTCGCCGAGCCCATATGCGGCAGCAGCATCACATTGGGCTGGGCCATCAGCTTGGGGTTGACCGCCGGCTCATGCTCGAACACGTCCAGCCCGGCGCCGGCCAGCTCCCCCCTGACCAGCATGCGGGTCAGCGCGTTCTCGTCCACGATCTCGCCGCGGGCGGTGTTGACGATATAGGCGGCCGGCTTCAGCAGTTTCAGCCGCCGCGCGTTCAGCAGGTGATAGGTCGCCGGCGTATGCGGGCAGTTGACGCTGACCACGTCCATCCGCGCCAGCATCTGGTCCAGGCTTTCCCACCAGGTCGCCTCCAGCGCCGCTTCGGTGTCGGCGTGAAGCCGGCGGCGGTTATGGTAATGCACCTGCATGCCGAAAGCCCGCGCCCTGCGCGCCACGGCCTGCCCGATCCGGCCCATGCCGAGAATGCCCAGCCGCTTGCCCGTCACCCGCCGGCCGGTCAGCGCGGTCGGCGACCAGCCTCGCCACTCGCCGGACTGGATCAGCGCCGCGCCCTCGGCGATCCGCCGCGGCACCGCGAGGATCAGCGCCATGGTCATGTCGGCCGTGTCCTCGGTCAGCACGCCCGGGGTGTTGGTCACCAGAATCCCGCGCCGGCGCGCCGTCTCCACGTCGATATGGTCGAAACCGGCGCCGTAATTGGCGATCAGCTTCAGCCGCTCGCCGGCCTGGGCCAGCAGCTTCTGGTCGATCTCGTCGGTCACGGTCGGGACCAGCACATCCGCGTTCTTGACCGCGGCGGCCAAAGCGGCGGCGTCCATCGGCTGGTCGCTCTCGTTCAGCGTCACGTCGAAAAGCTCGCGAAGCCTCGTCTCCACCGGCTCGGGAAGGCGGCGTGTGACGATGACCGAAAGACGGTGCGGCGGACGATCAGGCATGCGCGGCCCCTGCTGTTGCGAGATGCGGTTCTTCCGGTGATATTGTATGCGTTGAGCCGGCACAAGAAACTGATCGGAGCAGGAGGCGGAGATGAAGGGTCCGAAGCGCGGCGCGCTCCTGCTCGCGGCGATCCTGTTCACCCTGACGACGGGCGGCGCGCCCGCCCGCGCGGAGGAGGCCGCCGCCGCGACCCGGGCCCAGAGCCTCGGGCCCGAGACGAACCTGCCGCTGCCGCGTTTCGTCAGCCTCAAGACCAGCCGCGCCAATGTGCGCCGCGGCCCGGGGCTGACCCACAGGATCGACTGGGTGTTCCTGAAGCGCGGCATGCCGCTGGAGATCGTCGCCGAATACGGGCACTGGCGAAAGGTGCGCGATGTGGACGACGCCGGCGGCTGGGTGCATTTCGCCATGCTGAGGGGCGAGCGTTCCGCCGTGGTCACCGCCCCCCGCGCCGCCCTGCGGCGAGAGCCCGAACGCGGCGCGCCCCTTGTGGCGCTGGCCGAAGCGGGGGTGATCCTCTCGATCGACAAATGCGCCGCCGAATGGTGCGAGGCGGAAGCGCAGGAATCCATCGGCTGGGTCGCCAAGCCGGAGATCTGGGGCGTCGGCGAAGGCGAAGTCTTCGACTGACCGCCTCCCCGCTTGCATGCCCGCCGCCGCCGGCCCATAAACGCCCCCGGCGAAGACCTCGTAGCTCAGCTGGATAGAGCAGCCGCCTCCTAAGCGGCAGGTCGGAGGTTCGAATCCTCTCGGGGTCGCCAACTCCAGCTTTGTCGATG
>JBKECG010000192.1:0-5634 GCA_047974395.1 Pikeienuella sp.
GATGCGGAGCGCGGCCAGTTCATCGCCCTGATGCGCAAACTCCTCGACGGGGAGGCGGGCGTGCGGGGTCCGGCAGGCTGAGCTATATCCCGGCCCGGGAAGACTCCTGCGGCCGGCGCCGCAGCAGAAAGACGCGGAGGCCCCATGTCGGAACGGATCGTCATCATCGGAACGGGGCAGGGCGGGTTCCAGCTCGCCTCCAGCCTGCGCCAGGACGGAAGCGACGCCCGGATCACCATGATCGGGGGCGAGCCGGACCTGCCCTATCAGCGTCCGCCGCTCTCCAAGGCCTATATGAAGGACGGCGACGCGAGCCGGCTGTCGCTCCGGCCGGAGAGTTTCTACGAGGCGAGCGGGATCGAGCTTCTGCGCGGGGTTCGCGCCACCGGGATAGACCGGACGAAGCGCGAGGTTTCGATCGAGGGCGGCGCGCCCCGGCCCTATGATCATCTTGTGCTGGCGACGGGCGCGCGCAACGCCCGCCCGCCGATCGCGAATATCGACACGCCCGGCGTTCATGACCTGCGCAGCATGGCCGACGCGGCGGCGCTGCGCGCGGCCGTCGCCGAAGCGCGCGGCGCCCTGGTGATCGGCGGCGGCTTCATCGGTCTCGAATTCGCGGCGGTGGCCCGCGCGGCGGGGCTGGATGTGACCGTCATCGAGATGGCGCCCCGGCTGATGGCGCGGGTCGTCAGCCCGGAAATGTCGCGCCGCTTCGCCGAAAAGCACGAAGCCATGGGCGCGCGCCTGATATTCGGCCAGCCGGCGACCGGGGTGCTGACCGCGCCGGGCGGCGCCGCGCGGGGCGTTCGCCTCGCCGACGGGCGGGAATTTGAAGGCGATCTCGTGCTGCTCGCCTCCGGGGTTCTGCCGAATGTCGAACTCGCCGCCGGGGCGGGGCTGGAGGTCGATAACGGCGTCGTCGTCGATTCGCTGCTGCTGACCGCCGATCCCGCGATCTCCGCGCTTGGCGATTGCGCCGCTTTCCCCGACCCCCGGACCGGGCGGCGCGTCCGGCTGGAATCGGTGCAGGCGGCGACCGATCATGCGCGCGCCATCGCCAGAAGGCTGACCGGCGCCCCGGCCCCCTATGACGCCGCGCCGTGGTTCTGGAGCGATCAGGCGGACTGGAAGCTCCAGATCGCCGGCCTGTCGGGCGCGGATGACGAAACCTTCGTTCGCGACCGGGGCGAGGGCGGTTTTTCCGTCCTGCGTTTCTGCGACGATCTGCTGACCGCAGCCGAGACCGTGAACGCGGCCGGCGAGCACATGGCGGCGCGGCGGCTCATGGCCGCCGGCGGGGTGGTGCGGCGGGCCGATCTCGAAGCGCATGATTACAGCCTGGCGGCGCTGCTGAAGAGCGGCGCGCGAAAGCCCTGAGCGCGCCCGGATTTACGCGCCCTTCGCCGCCCGGTATAACCGGCCCATGACCGGCGCGAGCGCGAAAGATATGGAGAAGGCGCTTCGCGCCGACGGGGTGCGCATCACCCGCCAGCGCGCGGCGCTGCTGAAAGTGCTGGCCGAAGCCGACGACCACCCCGACGCGACCGAGCTTCACCGCCGGGCGAAGGCGATCGAAACCACGGTTTCGCTGGCCACCGTCTATCGCACGCTTTCGGCGCTGGAGGCGCAGGGCGTCGTCCACCGGCTGGCTTTCGAAGGGGAGCCGGCCCGGTTCGAAACCACTGACGCCCCGCATCACGATCATATCATCGACATGGACAGCGGCGAGGTGATCGAGTTCCGCTCCGAAAAGATCGAGGCCCTGCAGGCCCTGATCGCCGAAGAGCTGGGCTATGATCTGGTCCATCACCGGCTGGAGCTGTATTGCCGCCGGCGGAAATAGGCCCCCGTCTGGATTTTCATGACGCGATTTCAGGGCGATCGCAGCGCGGACGATAGTCTCCGAAATGGCGATCCCGGCAGAACGGGGTGAACCGGCGTTGTTGCAGAAGTCCTCGTCGCAGGATTCACATGGCGAATCCATGGGGTTAATGATCTGTCATGACCTGACCTGACCTGATCCTGCCCGCTACCGCACGACGAACTGGAAGTCCTACAATGACGCTCTGCGGCGGCGAGGATCTTTGCTGATCTGGCTGGACAAGGACATGGTGTGGCTTGCGCCGAAGGCCGGTCGTAATGGTCGGCCATCCCGCAGGTTTCCGCCGCCGTCCCCCGGTCCACACCCTCCAGAACCAGCGCAAGCGCCAGCATCCGACGCGCCGCCTGCGCATCTTTCGTCCGCGCAGCCGCCAACCGAAGCTCGCCCGCCGACATGTCTTTCCGCTTTATCTCAACCGCCATCGAACCCTCCATCTTGCGACGGCGATGATTCAGATTTTTATCCAGAAGGGAATCCTGCATGAGTCATGAACAACGACCGTTGGTATCATTACGCCTGCCGGCTGAATACCCTTCAAGGCCTCACGCCCTACGAATGCATCTGCAAAATCTGGACATCCGAGCCGGAGAGATTCAAAGTCAACCCAACCCACCACACGCTGGGACTAAACACCATCGGCATCCCTCCTCATGGTGGTATTTATAATTTTGATAATAAATGGAAAATGTCACTCTTGCGATTGGGGGGGCGTCTGGCGCGTCAAAAGCGGGCCATCGGTCTCGCCATCGGCAGAGGGTCATCGTATAACGCACGTCGTCGCAGGCGGTTTCGCATGGTGCCGCTGTAAGAATTCGGCCTGAAGGCGTGTGGATGGTGTGGTTTCGAAGGCTTCTGTTTGTTGGGATTTCATTTTTTCTGATTCTCATCAGTCTGGCCGTTGCGGGTGAGCGGCTTCTTCCTCTTTTTCATGGCGACCGCGATCTGGCGGGGCGCGCGATGAAGGCGATCTTCATCAGTCTGGGCGGTCTCGGCTTCGCATTCGCGCAGCCCGCATTGTGGGGTGCTTATGCAAGACATGCGCAGGGCCTTATCGCGCGTGGCGGCGCCCGGGGCCCCATGGCCCGGTGGATTCGCTGCCCCGGCTTTCCCAGGGCCATCACCAATATCAGCATCGGCGCCATGGCGGTTTTCGCGCTGGTCAGCCTGGGTTTGTCATGGGCTGTCTGGACAGGGTCGGCCTGACCAATGCTGAAGATCAACAACAGTCAGATTCAGCGAGCTTATTGAACCGCGCCGGGCTTGGACGGGGCATGAAAGCATGTCCGAGATCGAACGATACATTCGCAACTTCAACAAGCGGAAGGTGCTCAGCAGCACGAAAACGGAACAAATAGTTCCAACTCATCCGACCAAAGTCCCAAACCTTCATAAAAAAATGAGGATAAACATATATTTAAGAAGGCGTTGGCGATCCCGGCAGGATTCGAACCTGCGACCATCGGCTTAGAAGGCCGGTGCTCTATCCAGCTGAGCTACGGGACCACGCCCCTCGCCTACACGATGCGCAAAACCCTGCGCAAGCGCGAAGGCGCGTTTCAGTGAGTCCAGGCGCCGCGGCGGTTATGGGCGAAATTGCCGCCATAGCCGTTGGGGCGGATGTTGAACCTGCGCTTCTGCGGCGTCTCCAGCCGATAAGGGACGCCGTGCCGTTCGGCATAGGCGATGGCGGCTTCCTGCGTTTCGAACCGCAGACGCACCTGGCCGTTCATGTCGCCCGAGCCGGTCCAGCCCATCAGCGGGTCGATCCGCTTGGCCTCGGACGGATCGAATTCCAGCACCCATTCATGTTTCGCCTGACCGGATTGCATGGCGTTGCGGGCGGGAAGCAGGATGCGGGCTGGCATGGCGTCCTCGGAAGCTTGCGTCGTCGGTCCATTATGTCGGATCGGCGCCGGCGCGCAAGACGTCGGCGCCGGGCTGTTGCCGCATCTTGTCGCGCATCTTAGGTATCGGACCATGGAAAGGCGCAGCCCATGACCGTGGATACCCTTGTCACCGTCCCGCAACCGCGACGCCTTGAGCGCGACAAGCTCGAAGGCGGCGTCAGGATCGTCATGGAGACGGCGTTCAGCCCCGCCGGCGATCAGCCCACGGCGATCGCCGAGCTTGCCGAAGGGGTGAATGCCGGCGAGCAGGATCAGGTGCTTCTGGGCGCGACCGGCACCGGCAAGACCTTCACCATGGCCAGGATCATCGAGGCGACGCAGCGCCCGGCGATCATCCTCGCCCCGAACAAGACCCTGGCCGCGCAGCTTTACGGGGAGTTCAAATCCTTCTTCCCCAATAACGCCGTCGAGTATTTCGTCTCCTATTACGACTATTACCAGCCCGAAGCCTATGTGCCCCGTTCCGACACCTATATCGAGAAAGAGGCGCAGATAAACGAGCAGATCGACCGCATGCGCCATTCGGCGACGCGGGCGCTGCTGGAGCGGGACGATGTGATCATCGTCGCCTCGGTCTCCTGCATCTACGGCATCGGCGCGGTGGAGACCTATGGCGCGATGACGCAGGACCTGAAGGCCGGGGAAAGCTATGTCCAGCGCGACATCATGCGCGAACTGGTGGCGCAGCAATACCGGCGCAACGATCAGGCCTTCCAGCGCGGCTCCTTCCGGGTGAAGGGCGACACGCTCGATCTCTGGCCGGCGCATATGGAGGACCGGGCGCTGCGCTTCGCCTTTTTCGGCGACGAGCTGGAGGCGATCAGCGAATTCGATCCGCTGACCGGAGAGAAGACCGGAACGCTGGATCATGTCCGCATCTACGCCAACTCCCATTACGTCACCCCGCGCCCGACGCTCAATCAGGCGATCAAGCAGATCAAGGCGGAACTGACGATCCGTCTGGCGCAGCTCAACGAGGAGGGCCGGTTTCTGGAGGCGCAGCGGCTGGAGCAGCGGACCAATTTCGACCTGGAGATGATGGAGGCCACCGGCTCCTGCGCCGGGATCGAGAATTATTCGCGCTATCTGACGGGGCGCAAACCCGGCGAGCCGCCGCCGACCCTCTTTGAATATATCCCCGACAACGCCATCGTCTTCGCCGATGAGAGCCATGTGACGGTGCCGCAGCTCGGCGCCATGTACAAGGGAGACTTCCGGCGCAAATCGACCCTGGCCGAGCACGGGTTCCGGCTGCCTTCATGCATGGACAACCGGCCGCTGAAATTCGAGGAATGGGACGCGATGCGCCCGCAATCGGTCTTCGTTTCGGCGACGCCCGGCCCGTGGGAGCTGGAACGTTCGGGCGGCGTCTTCGCCGAGCAGATCATCCGCCCGACCGGCCTGATCGACCCGCCGGTGGAGGTGCGCCCGGTCACGACCCAGGTCGATGATCTGCTGGACGAAGTGCGCCGGGTGGCGTTGGCCGGCTACCGGGCGCTGGTCACGGTGCTGACCAAGCGGATGGCCGAGGACCTGACCGAATATCTGCATGAGCAGGGTGTCAGGGTGCGCTACATGCATTCCGATATCGACACGCTGGAGCGGATCGAGATCCTGCGCGATCTGCGCCTCGGCGCTTTCGACGTGCTGGTCGGGATCAACCTCCTGCGCGAGGGGCTGGATATTCCCGAATGTGCGCTGGTGGCGATTCTGGACGCCGACAAGGAGGGGTTCCTGCGCTCCGAGACCTCGCTGGTCCAGACCATCGGACGGGCGGCGCGGAACGTGGACGGCAAGGTGATCATGTACGCCGATCATGTCACCGGCTCGATGCAGCGCGCC
>JBKECG010000211.1:0-2001 GCA_047974395.1 Pikeienuella sp.
GCCCCCGCGCCCGGCCCCCGCGCCAGCAGCCGCGCGCCCCGTCGCGGCCAGAGCGCGGCGAGAACCGCCGCCCGGACCGCGAAGGGCGGCGGCGCGAGCGGGGCCAGCGCCCGGTCTGAAAGCGCCGCGCTCTCCAGCTTCGCGCCTTGCGCCGGGCGGCATTCGACCGCCAGGGTCAGGAAATCGGGGCAGGGGGCGGACCAGCTTTCGGCCATCCCGTCGATCCGGCTTTCCCGCGGCCCGCCAAGCGCGCCGAGAACGGTCATCGCGCTCGGCCCATAGCCATGCTCGACCAGAAGCCGCGCGACCGCGGGCGGCGTCGCCGCGCCCTCGGCCAGCATCAGCAGCCGCGCGCCGGGGGCGAAATAGCGGATCGCGGTTTCGGCGGGGCGGCGATGCAGGGTCAGCGTCTCCGCATCCGCAAGGCTCCAGCGCATCCGCGCCGCCGCGAACTGAAAGGCGGAAAGCTGCGGATGAAAGCGGATCTCCTCTCCGGGGATCGCGCGCAAAAGCCGCGCGCCGACCGAGTACCAGAGCGGATCGCCGGTCACCAGCACCGCCAGCCGGCGCCCGCGCTCGGCCCGGATGGCGCGGATCATCGCCTGATAGGGGGAGGGCCAGGGGATGCGCCGCGCCTGTTCCGCGCCGGCGAGTTGCGGGAAGCGGTCGCCGCCGATGACGACCTCGGCCGCAAGCAGAAGCGCCCGCGCCTCGGGCAGGAGCCCGTCCAGCCCCGCCTCGCCGATCCCGATCACATCGAGCCAGGGCGCGTTCAAAGCCGGTCCCTCATCGAATACCAGAGCATGGCGAGGACGAGGAGCGGCGAGCGCAGCGCCGCCCCGCCCGGAAAGCGCGGCGTCGGCACATCCGCCAGAATGTCGAACCGCTCGGCCGCGCCGGCCGCCGCCTCCGCCGCCAGCTTGCCGGCCAGGGTCGCCATCGCCACCCCGTGCCCGGAATAGCCGGAGGCGGAGATGAGTCCATCGGGCCGGCGCGTCAGATGCGGCATCCGGTTCATGGTGATGGCGAGCGTGCCGCCCCAGCCGTAATCGACGCGCGCATCGGCCAGACAGGGATAGATCTCCAGCATCGCCTTTCGCACGAAGGATTTGATGTTGGATGGAAAGCGATATCCGTAACTCTCTCTGCCGCCAAAAAGAAGTCTTCGATCCGAGGAGAGGCGGAAATAGTTCACCACGAATTTGGTGTCCGCCACCGCCATGCCGTTGGCGATCACCCGGCGCGCCAGGTCTTCGCGCAGCGGTTCGGTGGCGATGATGAAATTGTTGATCGGCATCACCCGCGCGGCGACCTCCGGGGCCAGCCGGCCGAGATAGCCGTTGCAGGCGAGGATGACCTGATCGGCGCGCACCGCCCCTTCGGCGGTTCTCACGCGCAGCCCGCCGGCGCGGTCGATGGCGACGACCTCGCTTTGCTCATGGAGGCGGGCGCCGGCCGAAGCGGCGGCGCGGGCGAGGCCGAGCGCGAAGTTCAGCGGATGCAGGTGCCCGGCGCTCGGGTCCATGGTTCCGGCGTGATAGGCGGGGCTGCCGACGATCTCGCAGAGCGCGGCCCGATCGAGAAAGGTGATCGGGTGATCATATGCGCGGGCCAGATGCTCGGCTTCGCGCGCCAGTTCCGGGCCGAGCCGGGCGCGATGCGCGGCATGGATGATTCCGGGGCGGAAATCGCAATCTATACCGTGGTTTGCGATCAGCGCCTTCACCAGCGCCTTCGCCTCCTCGGCCAGGTCCCAGAGCCGGCGCGCATGTTCGCGCCCCAGCATCGCCTCCAGCGCCTCCTGCTCCAGCCGCTGCCCCGATCCGACCTGCCCGCCATTGCGACCCGAGGCGCCCCAGCCGACGCGCTGCGCGTCGAGAAGCGCGACGTCATGGCCCCGCTCCGCCAGATGCAGCGCCGCCGAAAGCCCGGTATAGCCGCCGCCGACGACGCAGATATCGGCGCGGGTCTCGCCCTGCAATTTCGGATGATCCGCGCGCG
>JBKECG010000218.1:0-4199 GCA_047974395.1 Pikeienuella sp.
AGGGGCCTCCGCCTCGCGGACCCGCGGGCGGTCAAGCTCCGGCAAGCCGGGCACGCGGACGATGAAGGGGAAAAGCGCGCGGAAGATGTGATCGCCGCGGCCCTTCAGCCTGTCGGCTGAACACCATGAAAATCACCGCGGGTTTTCCGAGTTTGGGGCCAGGAGAAGCGCATCTTGGCGTTCAGACTCAATCGGCGACAGTTGTTAGACCTATGAGTGGCTCAGGGTGTTGATAAGGCGTCCGAAAGGGGCGCGGACATGGAAGCGCCTGACGCCCCGGGGCTCGTTGATCGGGCCATATTCGACCTTCAGCCCGGCTTTCCCGTCGCGCCGCCGGACGTCTTCGAGATTGTCGACTTCGACAGCGTTCAGGCCAGTCTCCTATATGGCCTTGAAGGAACTCGGCGCACCGGGATTTTTCGGGGATGTTTGGCTTCATGATGTCCAAACGTAGCGGTCGGCGCGACCGATCGCGCCGTTTGTCGGTAAACGCCGTCATTTCATTCCCTGAACTCGTGCAGAAGCCAGTCATGGAGCTTGCGGGCGCCGGCGGAAAGTTTCCGGGACTGGCTTTTCAACAGGTAGAATCCATGCCCGGTCTTGAAGACCTCTCCTGTCGGGTTGACGAGTTCGCCGGATTCGATGTGCCGCTGAATCACATGCCGCCAGGCGATGGCGACGCCGTGGCTGTCGCGCGCGGCCTGAACGACATTGGTGTAATTGGAGAACCAAAGGCCGCCCAGGTCGCCGGAATGGCGCACGCCGGCCAGTTTCAGCAGATGCCGCCAGTCCTCCCATTGATGCGCGGCGCCGCTGAGATGCAGCAGCCGGTGCTTCGGGATATTTGCGATATCGCTGAGCTCGGGGTTCTCCGCCGCCATTCTGGCGCTGCAGACCGGAAAGGTCTCCTCGTCGAACAGGTGAACGACAGAGACGTTTGGCCAGTGCCCCGAACCATACCGTATCGCCAGGTCGATGCCGTCGCGATCCAGGTCATGGCATTCGTCGCTTTCGATGACGCGGATATCGACGCCGGGATTTTCGCGATGAAAGGCTGGGAGCCGCGCGATCAGGGCGGAGGCGGCGAAAGCGATGGTTGTGGTCACCGACACTGCCGGTTTTTCCGGCGTTGATCGCAGTTCCTCGACGGCGGAGCCGATCGCGTCAAGGCCCAGCTTCACGCTATCGTAGAGCCGGCGACCCGGCTCGGTGAGCGCAAGGCCGCGATGCAGGCGCCGGAAAAGCTTGACCCCGAGATGCGCCTCCAGTGCGCGAATCTGAAGGCTCACAGCCTCCCGCGTCACGTTCAGGTCCTGCGCCGCCCGGGTGAAATTCAGGTGCTGGCCCGCGACCCTGAAGGCGACAAGCGCCCGGAGCGGCAGGGAGTTGACCGGATCAGGCATGAAATAATTCTTACGTCAAGGGCGAGGTTTTTCAAGATCACAGGGCTTCCCGCCGTCATTAACCTGAAGTCGCTTTCGCGGGGAGCGGAGGCGGCGCGGGCTCGCTCAATGAAGCCTGCGCCCTGCAACAAAACCCAGGTCCGGGGTGGAGGTCCGCCTTCCTCGGACCCAGGGATCACAGGGTTGGAATGCGCCATGAACACGCATCATCGCGATCGTCGCAAGATCGACCCGACGCGGGGCGACCGGCTTGGCGACGGCTCTCCGAACGACAATGACCGTATCGAGATCGGCCCGACCCAGCTCGCCTTCGCCGAATGGGCGGCGGCCGGCCTCGCCTTGCCCGATCTCGAAGCGATGCGCGAATATCGCTGGAAGCGGCTGACGCGCCATGTGGTCGAGCGGGGCTATGGCGGGCTCCTGATGTTCGACCCGCTCAATATCCGTTACGCGACGGATTCGACCAACATGCAACTCTGGAACGCCCATAATCCGTTCCGCGCCTGTCTGTTGACGGCGGATGGCTACATGGTCCTCTGGGACTACAAGAACACGCCGTTTCTGGCCGAGTTCAATCCGCTGGTGCGGGAGATCCGCTCGGGCGCGGACCTCTTCTATTTCGACCGCGGCGACAGGATCGACGTGGCGGCCGATGTCTTCGCCAACGAGGTGCGCCGCCTGATGGCGGAACATGCGCCCGGCCACATGCGCCTCGCCGTCGACAAGGCCATGCTGCGCGGGATCCGGGCGCTGGAGGCGCAGGGCTTCGAGATCATGGAGGGCGAGGAGGTCACGGAGAAGTCCCGTTCCGTCAAGGGCCCCGACGAGATCCTGGCGATGCGCTGCTCCATCCACTCCTGCGAGACGGCGGTTCGCGCGATGGAGGATTTCACCCGCGCCAATGTCCCCGTCGGAAGAGTCTCCGAAAACGATATCTGGTCCGTGCTTCACGCCGAGAACCTCCGCCGCGGCGGGGAATGGATCGAATCCCGTCTCCTGTCTTCGGGCCAGCGGACCAACCCCTGGTTTCAGGAATGCGGCCCCAGGATCGTCCGGGACAATGAAATCGTGTCTTTCGACACCGATCTGATCGGCAGCTACGGAATCTGCACCGACATCTCGCGCAGCTGGTGGATCGGCGAGGAAAAGCCGCCGGCGGAGATGATCTACGCCATGCGCCACGCCCATGAGCACATCATGACCAACATGGCGATGCTGAAGCCCGGCGTGACCATCCCCGAACTCACCGCCAGGGCCCATCGGCTGGATGACCAGTTCCAGGCGCAGAAATACGGGCTGATGATGCATGGGGTCGGGCTCTGCGACGAATGGCCGATCGTGCCCTATCCCGATCAGGTGGTCGAAGGCGCGTTCGACTATGCGCTGGAGCCGGGGATGGTGCTTTGCGTCGAGGCGGCCGTGGGCGCGGTCGGCGGCGCTTTCTCGATCAAGCTCGAGGATCAGGTGCTGATCACCGAGGACGGTTTCGAAAACCTCACTTCATACCCGTTCGACGCCGCCTTGATGGGGCGGGCGTGATGAAATCCGACGCCACCGTTTCCAGCCAGCAGGATTCACGACGTGGAAACACATGACGAAACCAGAGACGCCGCTCCCCGCCGCGGCGGGCGGGCGAACCGGCAGGCGCAGCGGCGGGAGCCGGGTCTGCGGGCGATGCCGCAGGTCAGCCGCTCGATCCCGACCTCTGAGCTTCTGGGCGCGGAGGCGCTGGACCGGATCCACGAGGCGACGCTCGCCATTCTCCGCGACCCCGGCATAGATTTTCGCGATGACGAGGCGGCGGCGATCTGGAAGGAGGCCGGCGCGGATGTGAAGGGCCATCGGGTGCGGATCGACCCCGATCTCCTGATGTCGCTGGTCGCGAAGGCGCCGGCGGAGTTCACCCTGCACGGCCGGAACCCGGCGCGTTCGGTGCGCATCGGCGGGCGCCATCAGGTCTTCGCGCCCAGCAACGGCTCACCCTATCTCAGTGATCTTGAAGGCAAGCGGCGCAAAGGGACGCTGCGCGACCTCGACGATTTCCACAAGCTGGCCTATCTCAGCCCCGGCCTGCATCTGACCGGCGGCGTCACCTGCGAGCCGATGGATATTCCGGTCCCGCACCGGCATCTCCACACCGCCTACGGGCATCTTCGCTATTCCGACAAGCCCTATATGGGCGGCACCACCTCGCGCCGGGCGGCGGAGGATTCGGTGGAGATGGCCCGGATCGCCATGCCGGAGCATCCGGCCGAGGACCGGACGGTGATGATCTCGATCATCAACGGCAATTCGCCGCTGGTCTGGGACGAGACCATGCTGGACGCGCTGAAGGTCTACGCCCGCGCCAATCAGGCGGCGCTGGTCACGCCCTTCATCCTCGCCGGGGCCAGCACGCCGCTGAGCCTGATCGGCGCCATCACCCAGATGAACGCCGAGGCCCTGGCCGGGATCGCCTTCGCCCAGCTTCTCAGGCCGGGTTGCCCGATGGTCTACGGGCAGGCGGCCTTCACCGTCTCCATGCTGACCGGCGCGCCCATCGTCGGCACGCCGGAAATCTCGCACATGCAGTTCATCGCCGGGCAACTGGCGCGGCGCTACAACCTGCCATGGCGCACCAGCGGGGCGATGACCGGATCAAAGGCGTTCGATGCGCAGGCCGGCTACGAGGCCAGCCTCGCGCTCCAGGCCTCGATGCTTTCGGGCGCGCATTTCATCTGGCCTGCGGCCGGCTGGCTCGAAGGCGGGCTCAGCGTCTGCTTCGCCAAGTTAGTCCTGGAGGCGGAGCAATGCGAG
>JBKECG010000233.1:0-8471 GCA_047974395.1 Pikeienuella sp.
TCAGGATCGGCGCCTGTATGGAGACGTCGAGCGCCGGGGTCGGCTCGGCGCGGGTCAGGAAGCGCGGCCGGCGGGCCCGCGCCCGCGCGATGGCGGTGCGCGGGCGCTGCCCGCCCGAGACGGCGAGCGGATAGCGCCGCGCGGCGTCGGGCGAAAGCCCGACCGCCTTCAGCAATTCGCCCACCACCTCCCGCGCCGCGGCGGCGCCGGAGACGAAGCGGTGATGCAGGAGCGGCTCGGTCAGGATATCGGCCACCGACATGCGCGGGTTCAGTGATGAATAGGGGTCCTGAAACACCATTTGCGTCTGCCGGCGGATTTCCGCCCGCGCCGCTTTCGGCGCGGCGAAGACATCCTGCCCGTCAAAGAGCATCCGCCCGGCGCTCGGCGGCGTCAGCCCGGCGAGGATGCGCGCCATCGTGGTCTTGCCGGAGCCGCTTTCCCCGGCGAGGCCCAGCACCTCGCCGCGACTGATCTCCAGGTCGATCCTGTCCAGCCCGGTGAAATCGGCGCCCCGGCCGAATAACCCGCGCGCCCCGCGATAGATCATCGAGGCGCCTTCGAGCGCGATCAGCGGGCGGGAGCCGTCCGCCGTCGTCTTCGCCTCGCCGGCGAGCCATTCCAGCGCCGCCTCGGTCTCGCGCGCCGGGCCGGTGACGGGAAAGCGCGCGCGTTTGACGTCAAGCCGCGGGACCACCGAGATCAGCGCCCGGCTGTAGGGGTGGGCGGGGCGCTCCAGCACCTCCATGGTCGGGCCGATCTCCACCAGCTTGCCGCCCTGCATCACCGCCACCCGGTCGGTGATCTGGGCGATCACGCCCATGTCATGGGTCACCAGCATCACGCCGATGCCCCGCTCCTGCGCGAGGCGACGGATCAGTTGCAGGATCTGCGCCTGCACCGTCACGTCGAGCGCGGTGGTGGGCTCGTCCGCGATCACCAGTTCCGGGTTGGAGCAGAGCGCCAGCGCGATCACCGCGCGCTGGCGCATGCCGCCGGAAAATTCATGCGGCCAGTTCTTCACCCGCCGCGCCGGATCGGGGATGCCGACCGCGTCGAGCTGGCGCACCGCTTCGGCCTGCGCCTCCGCCTGCGACATCGGCCGATGGGTGCGGATCGTGTCCACAAGCTGGCGCTCGATGGTGAAGAGGGGATTGAGGCTGGTCAGCGGGTCCTGGAAGAGGGTGGCGACCCGTGTGCCGCGAAGCGCCTGCATCGCCGAGCGGTCCCGCGCGTCGATCTCTTCGCCCTTGAGCCGGATCACGCCGCCGGCGATCCGGCCCGGCGGCTGCAACAGCCCGGTGATCGCCGCGCCTATGGTCGATTTCCCGGCCCCGCTTTCGCCGACGACGCCGAGGATTTCGCCCTCGCCGATGGCGAGGCTGACATCGTCCGCCGCGACCAGGGTGTTCCGGCGCAGCGGGAATTCGACCCGAAGGCTGTCGATCTGCAATACGGGTTGCGCCTGATCCGCCATCTCAGCGCCCTTTCGGGTTGAGCGTGTCGCGGAGCCAATCGCCGAGGAGATTGATCGAGAGCGCCAGCGTCAGCAGCAACAGCGCGGGGAAGGTCAGGATCCACCATTCGCCCGACAGCAGGAACCCTTGCCCGACCCGGATCAGCGTGCCCAGCGACGGCTGGGTCAGCGGCAGCCCGGCGCCGAGATAGGAGAGGGTGGATTCCGCGATCACCGCCAGCGCGAAATTGATCGTCGAGATCACCAGGATCGGCCGCGCCACATTGGGCAGAAGATGCCGGCGCAGGATGGCGCTGGCGGGGCGGCCCATCATTTCGGCCGCCTGCACATATTCGCGCCGCATCTCCACCATCGCCGCGCCGCGCACGGTGCGCGCATAGGACACCCAGTCCGAAAGCCCGATGGCGAGGATCACCACATAGATCGCCATCGCGTCGCGCATCCCCGAAGGCAGCAGTGAGCGGGTCAGGCCGAAGATCAGCAGCGCGACCAGCATCGAGGGGATGGCGAGTTGCACATCGGCCATCCGCATGATCAGCGCCCCGATCCAGCCCCCCGCATAGCCGGCGATCAGCCCGAGCGTCACGCCGATGCTCGCCGAAAGGGCCACCGCCGCGATGCCGACCGTCAGCGAGGCGCGGGCGCCGAACAGCATGGCCGAAAGGATGTCGCGGCCCTGATCGTCAGCGCCGAGCAGGAAATACTCGCCGGTGAACTCGTTCCGCGACAGGGGCGGGGTGAAGCCGTTCATCAGGTCCACGCCCCCCGGAATCCGAAGATCCTGCGGCGCGATCCAGGGCGCGAGCGCGGCCATGGCGATGATGGAGAGCACCAGCGTCAGGCAGATGATCGCGGTCGGCGAATGCAGGAAGGCGTAGCCGAGATCGGAATCGCCGAACCGCTCCCAGCGGCTCGGGGCGTCGTCCTTGCGCGTCGCCTCAGCCATCGGCGCCTCCGCCCGCGCGCAGGCGCGGATCGAACAGGTAATAGAGCCCGTCGACGATCAGATTGATGGTCACGAAGATCAACGAGACGAGAAGGAGATAGGAGGCCATGATCGGCACATCCGAATAGTTCACCGAGTTGATGAACAGGAGCCCGACCCCGGGCCATTGGAAAACCGTCTCCGTCACCACCGCGAAGGCGATGATCGCGCCAAGCTGAAGGCCGGAGACGGTGATCACCGGGATCATCGTGTTCTTCAGCGCATAGCGGAAATTGACGGTCCGGTCGGGAATGCCGCGCGCCTGCGCGAAGCGGATATGGTCGGAGGTCAGGACCTCGCCCATCTCGGCCCGCACCAGCCGCAGGATCAGCGTGATCTGATAGAGCGAAAGCGAGATCGCCGGGAGGATGATCGCCTTCCAGCCGGAGACGGTCAGCAGCCCGGTGCTCCACCAGCCGAGATCCACCACCTCGCCGCGCCCGAAGGCCGGAAGCCAGCCGAGCTGCACCGCGAAGATCTGGATCAGTACGATCCCGATCAGAAAATTGGGCAGGGAAACCCCGATCAATGATCCGGTCATCACCATGCGCGAGACCCAGGAGCGCGGGCGCAGCGCCGTCATCACCCCCAGCGCAATCCCCGCCGCCAGCGCCACGACGAAGGAGATCAGCGCCAGCTCCAGCGTCGCCGGGAACCGCTCGATGATCAGGTCGAGCACCGGCTGGCCGATCCGGGTGGAGATGCCGAAATCGCCGTTCAGCACCGCCCGGATGAAGCGGGCGAACTGAACCGGAAAGGGCTGGTCCAGCCCCAGCGCCGCCTCCAGCGCCGCCCGGTCCGCCTGCGTCGCGTCCTGGCCCAGCATGTTCTGGACCGGGTCGCCGATGAAGCGGAAGGCGGCGAAGGACAGGAAGGCGGTCGCCAGCATCACCGGCGCCGCCTGCCCGAGCCGTCGAAGCAGAAAGCCGATCATTCAGCCACTTCGATGGTCTTGACGAAGACCTGATTGCCCATGTTCGAGGTGATCCCGATCCGGCTGTCGGTGGCGCGGGCCAGCATCTGCACATGGATCGGCAGATAGAAGGTCTCCTCCTGCACGACGTCCCAGATCTCCCTGATCGTGGCGTCGCGTCTGGCGATGTCGGCCTCGGTCGCCAGCGACTCGATCTTCGCGTCCAGATCGGGATTCTGGTAATTGATCGCCGACCAGTTGCCCAAGCCGTCCTTTTTGGAATGCACGAGATTGTCGAACATGTACTGGCTGTCATAGGTCGAGACGCCCCAGGTCATGCCGTAGAAATCGGATTTGCCGTTGGCGATGGCGGGGAACTGGACGCCGCCGGGCTGCACGTCGAGCTTCACATTGATCCCGATCTTGCCCAGCATGCCGACCACGGCGCGGCAGATCGCCTCGTCATTCATGAAACCGTCATTGGTGCAGCTGAGCGTGACGGTGAAGCCGTCGCCGTAACCGGCTTCGTTCATGAGGGTTTTCGCCGCTTCGATATCGACGGCGGGCAGGGCGCCCATCGCCTCGGTGTAGCCGTTGATGAACGGGGGGGCGATGGTGCCGAGGGGGATAGACTCGCCGCGCATCACCACTTTCTGGATCGCCTCGCGGTCGATCGCCATGTTCATCGCGTGGCGCACCCGCTTGTCGGCGAAGGGATTGCCCTTCGCCTCGCCGTTCTGAAGCTCGGCGGCGCCCACATTGACGCCGAAGAAGACCGAGCGGTTCTCGGGCCCGCGCACGATCCTGATGTTCGCCGACTGCTCCAGCCGGGCGATGTCCTGCGGCGGCACGTCCTGAAGGAAATTGACCTCGCCCGAAAGCAGCGCCGAAACCCGCGTCGCCGGCGACTGGATCGGGGTGTAGACGATCCGGTCGATATCCAGCGGGAAGACATCCTTGCCCCAATAGCCGTCATAGGCCTTCAGCTCGGTACGGCTGTCCGGGACCCGATTCACCAGCACATAGGCGCCGGTGCCGTTCTCATGGGTGGAGGCGTAGCTTTCCTCGCCGGCCTTGAAATCCTGCGGGCTGGTCGCGCCGTTCGCCTCGGCCCATTCCCGGTTCATGATGAAGACATTGTAGAGATTGTTGGGAAGGATCGGGTTCACCCCCCTCGTGTGCAGCCGCACGGTCAGCGGATCGACCACCTCCACCCGCTCGACCGAGGAGACCAGCGATTTCATGCTGGACCGTTCCGACAGCGCCCGCTCGAATGAGAAGGCGACATCGTCGGCCTCGAACGGCGTTCCGTCATGGAAGGTGACGCCCTCGCGCAGCTTGAACTCCCAGATCGAGGGATCTTCGGGCAGGTTCGTCCACGACGTCGCCAGCAGCGGCGTCAGCTCGCCCTCATCCGAGCGGAACAGCAGCGATTCATAGATCTGATGGTTGAAGGCGTGGGTGTAGCCTTCGTTATAGGCGTGCGGGTCCAGCGTCTGCACATCGGAGGCGCGGGCCCAGTTCAGCGTCTCGGCCGAAGCGGGCAGGGCGCTTCCGGCGAGAAGCGCGGCGAGAAGCACCCTGCGAAAGCTGCTGGTCGGAAACATGTCGGTCCTCTCTGTTGGCGGGACGCGCCCCACGGGACGAATCCTCTGGCGTTGCGATCAGTCTGCCCCGAGCCCGCACCATTCGATAGCGGCGGCGGCGAGAATTCTGGCGGTTTCGCGGATCGAGGCGACATCGGCCCATTCATCTGCCCCGTGCTGGTTGGCCCCGGCAGGCCCGTATCTGAGCGCGGTCACGCCCTTCGCCGCGTAATGCGCGCCGTCGGTCACGCCGACTGAGCTGCGAAAGGTCGTGTTCTCATGGCCCGCCCGCCGGCGCGCCGAAAGCAGCGCGCCGACCAGCGGGTGATCCGGCTTGGTGTTCTGCGGCGGGAAGTGCAGGCCGTACAGCTCCCACGCCACGGTGATCGGGTGTTCGCGCAGCCAGGGATCGGCGGCGCAGAAACCGGCGACGAAGGCTTCGAATTCCGCCCGGACCTCTTCGGTCTTCTCCTGCGGCAGGAATTTCATGTCGATGTCGATCACGGCGACATCAGGCACGATGCCGGGATTGTTCATGATCGCCGGCAGCCCGTCCGGCCCCATGCCGGCGCCGATCCGCACGGTTCCGACGCCGAAGTGATTGGCTCCCGCCGGCATCAGCGGATGCGAGCGCGAGCGCGCCACGCCGGCCTCGAAATCCCGGAGCGCCATCAGGAAGCGCGTGGCGATATCGGCGGCGCTGACCGGTTCGTTCCCGGTGCGCGCGGCGTGGGGCTGCGGGTAATAGCCGGCGTAGCGATAGGCGGAATGCCCCTGCCGGCCGCGGATCGTCACCCGCAGCCATTCGAGCCCGCCCTGGCAGAGAAATATCTCGCCATTGCCGGGTTCGGCGAGGATCGCCGCCGCCGCGAGTTCGCCTTCGGCGACGGCGGCGCGGGCGCCGAAACCGCCGGCCTCCTCATCGACCACGGCATGCAGGGCGAGCTGGCCGTCGAGCCGCAACCCCGCCTTGCGGATCGCGCGGATCGCGCCGACGGCGGCGGCCAGGCCCGCCTTCATGTCCTGCGCGCCGCGCCCGAGCAGCCTGCCGTCGCGGATCTCGCCGCAAAAGGGCGGCCAGGACCAGGCGGAGGCGTCGCCCACCGGCACCACATCGACATGGCCGCAAAGGATCAGGGAGCGCGCGGGGTCGCCCCCGGCTTCGGTTTTCGCGATCAGGTTGGGCCGCCCCGGCAGCGCGTCCCAGCGCCGGGTGGTCAGGCCGAGGGCGGTCAACTCGCCTTCGAGCAGGTCCTGAACCTCGGCTTCGCGCCCTTCGATGTCGATATCGCCGCCGGCCGGGAATTTCGGATTGACCGAGGGGATCTTCACCAGCCGCGCGGCCAGATCGACGGCCCAGTCCGGTTCCGCGTCGATTTCCACCCAAGCCCGATGAATCGCGTCCTCCAGCTCGGCGGACATCCCCAATCTCCGTTCGTTTTGGATCGCGAGCCTGCTGAAGATCCAGTTCCATCGCACTATGGCGTTGGCGACATATTTGTCAATATATCTTCAAATTTATTAAATTCCGATGTAGTTGTATGTAATCCTTCAATTCCGCGCCCCTGGCGCCGAAGGTCGCTCCCAGACCCCTCGCCTGAGGTTTTGCAATGATCCGTCAAGCGCCCGGAACCCAGCCCCCGGACCCGCCCGGACCCGAGGCGGACTGGCCCGCGGCGGCGGCCGTGGCGAATGAGGCGGGCGCCTCGGACTGGCTTCTGGTCTGCGAGCACGCCTCCCGCCATATCCCGGCGGAATATGGCCGGCTCGGCCTGCCGCCGGGGGCGGAGCGGGCGCATATCGGCTGGGATATCGGCGCGGCGGCGTTGACCCGCGCGCTGGCGGCGCGGATGGACGCGGCCGCGGTGACGGCGCGTTATTCGCGACTGCTGATCGACCTCAACCGCCCGACCGGCGCGCCGTCGAGTATTCCGGTCCGTTCCGAAGCGACGGATATCCCCGGCAATCTCGATCTGGACCCGCGGGAGCGCGCCCGCCGCGTCGCGCGGATCTTCGACCCTTTCCATGCGGAGCTTCGCCGCGTGCTCGACGCCCGCGCCGCCGCAGGGCGCCGCACACGGCTGCTGACCGTGCACAGCTTCACCCCGGTCTTTCTCGGGCGGGCCCGGCCCTGGCATCTCGGCGTGCTGTCCGGGGCGTCGCGCGCGCTCGCCGCGCGGCTGCTGGAGGCGGTCGGCGCCGAAAGCCCGGATCTCTGTCTCGCGCTTGACGAACCCTACGTCGTCGACGACGCTTCCGATTACGCCATCCCGGTGCATGGCGACGGCAGGGGACTCGACGCGCTGCTGATCGAGGTCCGGAACGATCTGCTGCGGGGCGATGATGACGTCATGCTCTGGGCGGAACGGCTGAGCCGGGCGCTGGCGCGGTTGTGACCGAAAGGGACGGGGCGTGATCCGATGCAGATACGGGAGCTTCTGACCGGCGGCGGTTTCGCCTTCACTCCCTCCGAGGAGCGCATCGTTCAGGCGCTTCTGAACGATTATCCGGGCGCCGGGCTCGGCCCGGCGGCAGGGCTCGCCAAACGGGCGGGGGTGTCGGATCCGACCGTGAACCGGCTTGTCGTCAAGCTCGGATTCGCTGGCTTCGCCGATTTCCAGGCCCGCCTCCTTGGCGAGATCGAAGAGCGGCTGCGCTCGCCGCTGGCGATGATGGGCGCCGCCATGCAGGGCGGCGACGACAGCCCGGCGCAGGCCTATTTCGATTCCGCCGTGGCCGCGCTCATGGCCGGGCGCACCGCCACGCCGCAGAGCAGCTATGACCGGGCGGTGCGGCTGATCATGGGCGCGCGGCGGGTGCTGCTGCTCGGCGGGCGGTTCAGCCGGTTCATCGCCGGGATCCTGGCCGCGCATCTGGACCAGTTCCGGCCCGGGATCGAGCATATCGACGCGCTTTCGGCGGCGGATTTCGACCGGCTGGTCGATCTCGGGCGAAAGGATGTCGTGATCGCCTTCGACTATCGGCGCTATCAGCGCGACGTGATCGCCTTCGTCACCCAGGCCGCCGAGGCGGGGGCGGAGGTGATTATCTGCACCGATCGCTGGAAATCCCCTGCGGCGAAGGCGGCCGGCGTGGTGCTGGTCAGCCCGGTGGAGGCGCGCTCCCCCTATGACACCATGACGCCGGCGCTGGCGCAGACCGAGGCGCTGGTCGCCCAGATCGTCGCCGGGCGCGGGTCGCGGCTCAGGGACCGGATCAGCCGTATCGAGGAGATCCGGCGGCGGAACGCGACGACCGAGGACGGCGCCGCGACGGGGTGGGGGGCGTGAGCGGAAGGCCGGGATCGTTCTCGGCTTCCGGCCCGGCCCGCGGGCGCATCGCGTCGGTTCCGCCCGGCTCGCGCCGGTCTGCGCGCGGGCAGAGCCCGAAACGGCCGCGATAGGCGCGCGCCAGCGACGCGCCGGAGCTGAACCCCGTCGCCGCCGCCACGTCGAGCACCCGCATATCGGTCTGGCGCAAAAGCTCGCGCGCCCGCTCCAGCCTGAGCCG
>JBKECG010000235.1:0-7570 GCA_047974395.1 Pikeienuella sp.
CGCGCGCGCCAGATCGGCGGCGAGGGCGGAAAGCGCCGGGGCGGTCTGGATGCCGTAGCCGCCCTGCCCCGCCAGCCAGAAGAAGCCCTCGGCCAAAGGATCGAACCCGACCACTGGTTCGCCATCGGGGGAGAAGCTCCGGAGCCCGGCCCAGCTTCGCTCCACCCGCGTGATCTCGAAATTCACCGCCTGCTGGAACCGGTCGATCCCCTCGGCCAGCACCATGTCGTCGGGCCAGATATCGCAGGGCTCGACGGGATCGGCGTCGGCGGGGGAGACCATGAACCTGCCGCCCGTGGGCTTGGCGTACCAGCTTTCGGCGGCGTCGTTCAGCAGCGGCCAGCGGGAAAGATCGTATTCCGCAGGCGCCGGCACGATCGCCGCCGAACGGCGTTTCGGCTGGATCGGGATCGGCGAGGCCCCGGCCAGCGCCGCGACCCGGCCGGCCCAGGCGCCGGCGGCGTTGACGATCACCGGCGCCTCGAAAACCCCCGCCTTCGTCTCCGCCCGCCAGAGGCCGCCGCTGCGGACAAGCGCGCCGACCTCCGCGTCAAGGACGATCCGGGCGCCGCCCGTCTTGATCATTCGCCGGAAACCGCCGGTCAGAAGGTCGATGTCGATATCGCGCGCGTCTTCCTCATGGGCCGCGGCGAGGATGCGTTCGGGGCGCAGGGCCGGCGCCATCTCCAGCGCCTCGGCCACGGTCAGCGGGCGAACGCCCGGCGTCTCCGCGATCAGCCGTTCGAAGCCGCCGCCCTCGTAATCGAGAAAGAGAATCCCCCGCGGCGACAGCAGCGGCGCCTCGGCGAAACCTTCGGGCGGAGCCTCGAAAAAGGGTTCCGAAGCGATGGTCGCCGCCCGGACCCCGGGCGGGCCGTAGGATTTGATGTAGACGGCGGCGGAGCGGCCGGTGGAATGGAGGCAGGGCGCGCGCTCCGCCTCCAGCACGATCACCTTCGCATCGCCCGCCAGATGCGCGGCGACGCCGAGACCGGCGACGCCGGCCCCGACGATGATGAAATCCGCCCCTTCGGCCATCGCGGCGACCGTCTCAGCGATTGCCGCGCACCAGCGCCTCGTAATCCTCGGCGATGGTGCGGGTCAGCGCGCCGACCTCGAAATTATAATCGCCGATCTGGCCGACCGGGGTGACTTCGGCGGCGGTGCCGGTCAGCCAGCACTGCTCGAAATCCGCCATCTCCTCGGGCATGATGTGGCGCTCGACCACTTCGACGCCGCGCTTATTCAGAAGCTCGATCACCGTCTGGCGCGTCAGCCCGTTCAGGAAACAGTCGGGCAGCGGGGTGTGGACCACGCCATCCTTGACGAAGAACACATTCGCCCCGGTCGCCTCGGCGACATAGCCGCGATAATCCATCATCAGCGCGTCGGAGCAGCCCTTCGCCTCCGCCGCGTGCTTGGACATGGTGCAGATCATGTAGAGCCCGGCCGCCTTGGCGTGGCTCGGGATCGTCTCCGGGCTCGGGCGCTTCCATTTCGAGATGTCGAGCTTCGCGCCCTTCATCTTCGCATCGCCGTAATAGGCGCCCCAGCCCCAGACGGCGACCGCCATGTGAACCGGATTCTGGGCCGCCGAGACGCCCATGTCCGGGCCGGAGCCGCGCCACATGAAGGCGCGGATATAACAGTCCGTCAGGCCGGAGGCCTGAAGCGCCGCGGCCTTGGCGGCGTCGATCTCCTCGGCCGAATAGGGCGCGGGCATGTCCATCGCCTTGGCGCTCGCCAGCAGCCGCAGGCTGTGCTCATGGCCCTTGAAGATCACGCCACCATAGGCGCGCTCCCCCTCGAACACGGAGGAGGCGTAATGCAGCGCATGGGTCAGCACATGCACTTTCGCCTCGCGCCAGGGAACCATCGCCCCGTCCAGCCAGATGACGCCGTCACGATCGTCGTAAGCTTCGCCGCCCATTTGTCGCTTCCTCTTCATAGGGCGCGCCCGCATTTGCGGCGCCGCGCGAATCTACCCCTCGACTTGGCGAATATTTCCCAAATCGACAGCGTTGAGCAATGAAATGACCCTCGCCTTGCGGTCCGCCTATCATTCGACTATTTCTATGTCAACAAGACTGACGTAAAATACCCGGGGGAACGCCCGGGGCCGACCGACAAGGAGATCAGAGCAGCGTGCAGCAACCGATCCGCACATCGCGCCCGCAACCGTCGATGAACGCCGACCAGCGGCTTTTCCTGACCGACGAGCAGTTGCGGACCGGCGCCGAGCTTCTGTTTTTCGCCTATCGCGACTTCACCGGCGACCCGGACCGGATTCTCGCCGACCGCGGCTATGGCCGGGCGCATCACCGGGCGCTGCATTTCATCCGCCACCGGCCGGGCCTGACCGTGGCGGCGCTGATCGAACTGCTCTCCGTCACCAAGCAGTCGCTGAACCGGGTGCTGCGCCAGCTGATCGAGGACGGGCTGGTCGAGCAGAGCGTCGGCGAGACCGACAGACGCCAGCGGCTGCTGCATCTGACCCGGACCGGGCTGGAGCTGGAGGGCCAGCTTTCCGAGACCCAGCGCGAGCGTCTGCGCCGCGCCTATCTCGAAGCCGGCCCGGAAGCGGTTGCAGGATTCCGCGAGGTGCTGCACAGAATGATGGACGAAGGCGCGCGCCGCCTTCTGGCGACAGCGAATGAACGGTGAGACCGGCCTTATGACAGTGACGAGCATGGACCCGGCGGCCCATATTCTCGTCGTCGATGACGACCAGCGGATCAGGACCCTGCTGCGGCAGTTTCTGGTCAAGAACGGCTATCTGGTGACCGAGGCCCGCGACGCGGCCCATGCGCGGCGGATTCTCTCCGGCCTCGCCTTCGATCTCCTGATCATCGACGTGATGATGCCGGGCGAGGACGGATTCTCGCTGACCTCCGCGGTCAGCAAGGAGACGGAGAGCCCGATCCTGCTGCTGACCGCGCGGGGGGAGATCGAGGACCGCATCACCGGGCTGGAGAGCGGCGCCGACGATTACCTGCCGAAACCTTTCGAGCCGCGCGAATTGCTGCTGCGGGTCGCGGCGATCCTGCGGCGCGCCGCCATCGTGCCGGTGAAGGACGAGCCGCCGAAGACGCTGACGCTCGGCGCGACCCGCTATGACATCTCGCGCGGGGAGCTCTGGCATGGCGAGGCGCTGGTGCGGCTGACCTCGACCGAGGCGTCGCTGATGCGGGTCTTCGCCCGCGCCCCGAACGAGGCGCTGAGCCGCGCCCGGCTGGTGGAGGAGCTGGGCGGCGCCGCCGGCGGCGCGCAGGAGCGCGCCGTCGACGTGCAGATCACCCGCCTGCGCCGCAAGATCGAGACCGACCCGAAGAACCCGCGCTATCTTCAGACCGTGCGCGGCGAGGGCTACATGCTGACGCCGGACTGATCGGACGCGGGCCCTCTCAGACCGCCCGCGCGCGGCGGGTGAGCCGCCGCCAGCCGCCAAGCCCGCCAAGCGCCCCGCCAAGCAGCCAGGCCGAAGCCGGCAGCGGCACGGGCGAAGGCGCCCCGACATCGGAGTCGATCTCCAGATTGTCGAGTTGCGCGAAATTGCAGACCATGGAGACATAGCCTATCGCCGATCCGGCGCAGCCATGGAAATAGCCGTCGCGGAGCGGGTAGATTCGGGTGTTCGAATAGCCGGGGTCGATGTCGATCACGAGCCGGTCGATGGCGCTGAAACCGGCGCCCAGCGCGAGCCCCACGCCCCCGAACACCGTATTCGACGCCCCCGCGCTCGCCTGTGAGCGCAGCGACTGGCTGGCGACCTCGGCCCCGTCGCGATAGCCGGTGATCGTGATCACATCGCTCTCCACAGCCTCGAACCGGGAGGGATTGCGCTCATAGAACCTGGCGAAGATGCTGGAATCGACGCCCTGATCCGAGCAGTCGATGCCGGAGGAATCCAGCTCATCACACCCCGCCGCGGTCCGCATGACGTTCGAGGTTCCGCTGAGATCGAGCTGACGGGCGCCGAAATAGGTGCCCGCATCCGCAGTGAAGTCGAAGGCCCTGTTCCAGTCATTGTCGCCCAGCAGGACATCGGGACTGGTGTTGCCGTACATGTATTTCGTGCGGTCGCAGTAACCGACATTGCCGACCTTGCCGCAGTACTCCGGCTGACCGGCGTTCGCCTGATAATGATCAAAGTCGATCGTGAGCCGCTCGGCCAGCGCAACATGCGGCGACATCAGCCCCGGAGCCATGAACAGGGTCACGACACACAGCTTCTTCATACACATGGGATTTTTCCACTATGATTTCGACTTCGATATCCTAGTGAAAATCAGCACAACCGCCAATAGATTAATAGATCACAAATTCGCCTGCGTCGCCAGGATGGCGGCGCAGGCGTCCTATTCATGCCGATCCGCGCATTTCGCGCGCCTCAGGTGCCTCAGGCTGCGCCGGCGCGGCGGGAAAACCGCCGCCAGCCGCCAAGCCCGCCCAGCGCTCCGCCAAGCAGCCAGACCGAAGCCGGCAGCGGCACCGGCGAAGGCGAGGCCACCCGGGATTCGATCGCCAGATTGTCGAGGCGCATCTCGTTGCAGACCGGAGAGATGCTGCCGCCGCCGCCGGTGCAGCCATAGAAATAGCCCCCGGTCCGCGAATAGACGGCGGTGTTGCCATAGGCCGGATCGACCCCGATCACCAGCCGGTCGAGCGCGGAGAATTCCGGCCCGAACTCGAAGACGTCGCCATCCTTCGGCCCCAGCGAGGTCGAGGCGATCTCAACCCCGTCGCGATAGCCGGTGATCGAGGCGAAATCATAGTCGATCGGCTCGAACAGCGACGAATCGCGCTGATAAAGGTCCATGAACGCCTCCGCGTCCACTTCCTGATCGGTGCAGGATCCGGCGAAGAGGCTGCAATCGCTGGATACCCGGTGGACATTGGAGAAGGCCGACAGGACATCGAAGCGACGAGGGGTGAAGTAGGTCTTCGGGTCGGCTTCGAAAACGATCTCGGCGGCCCAGTCATGGTCGCCGATCAGAATGTCGGGGCTGACATTGTCGTAGAGATATTTGCCATCGTCGCAGTATCCGACATTGTCGACCTTGCCGCAGCGATCAAGGTCGTTGACCCTGTAGGCGATCCCGTCCCGATAGTGATCAAAGCTGATCGTCACCGGTCTCGCCTCCGCAGCGTGGGGAATCGTCAGACCGAACGACAGAAGCGCGGCCGTCATGAAAAAACTCAGAAAACGCACGTTTTTCTCCCCGGGCAGATTCCGAATGCGGGTATCTTATGATTTTTTTAACCTCGGACAAAGATCAGCTTTCGCAAAACGAGCATTTTTCCGCTCCGCTCGCGGTTGACCGCCCCTGCGCTTGCGTCATTCTCCGGTCATGACCTTCGCCATCATCTCCCATCCCGATTGCCTCCTTCACCTCACGCCGGCCGGCCATCCGGAGCGGGTCGGGCGAATCGAAGCCGTCGCCGCCGCGCTCAGGGCGCCCGGTTTCGCCGCCGCGAAGCGCGTCAAAGCGCCGCTCGCCGATGACGGGCCGATCCTGCGCGCCCATCCCCGCGCCCATCTCGAACGGCTGCGGGCCGCCGTTCCCGCGGAAGGGTTCGGCGCGCTCGACGCCGACACGTTCATGTCGCCCGGCACGCTGAGCGCGGCGCGGCGCGCGGCCGGGGCCAATGTGCTGGCGGTGGACATGGTGACGCGCGGCGAGGCCGGCGCCGTCTTCTGCGCCACGCGCCCCCCCGGCCATCACGCCGAACGCGACCGGGCGATGGGGTTCTGTTTCTTCTCCAACGCCGCCATCGCCGCGCTTCACGCGCTGGAGGGGCATGGGCTCTCGCGCGTCGCCATCGCCGATTTCGACGTCCATCACGGCAATGGCACGCAGGATGTGTTCTGGTCCGATCCGCGGGTTCTCTTCGCCTCCTCCCACCAGTCGCCGCTCTATCCCGGCACCGGGGCCGCGCATGAGACCGGCGCCGGCAATATCGTCAACGGCGCGCTTCCCTCGGGCGCCGGCGGGGCGGCGTTCCGGCGGCTCTGGGAGGAGCGCCTGCTGCCGGCGATCGACGCGCATGCGCCGGAATTGCTGATCATCTCCGCCGGTTTCGACGCCCATGCCCGCGACCCGCTGGCCGGGCTGGAGCTGGAGGCGGAGGATTTCGGCTGGATCACCGGAAGGCTCTGCGATCTCGCCGACCGGCATTGCCGCGGGCGGGTGGTCTCCACGCTCGAAGGGGGCTATGACCTCGAAGGGCTGGCGGCCTCGGTCGCGGCCCATGCGAAGGTTCTGATGGAGCGCGCCTGATGAGCGACGGAGATATCGCGAAACTGAGCTTCGAGGAGGCCATGGCCGAGCTGGAGCGCGTCGTCAGCCAGTTGGAGAAGGGCGAAGCGCCGCTCGACCAGTCGATCAATCTCTATGAGCGCGGGGAGGCGCTGCGCAAGCATTGCGACAGCCGGCTGAAGGATGCGGAGCTTCGCGTTCGCAAGATCATCCAGGGCGCCGAAGGCGAGGCGAAGGGCGCGGAGCCGTTCGACCCCGCGTGACCGACGATCAGGCCATTTTCGCCGCGCGGCTCGCAGCGGCCGCGAATCGGGTCGAGGCGGCGCTCGACGCCGCCCTGCCGCCCGTGGGCGAGACCCCCGAAGGGCGGCTGGCCGCCGCCATGCGCCGCGGCGCGCTTTCGGGGGGCAAGCGGCTCCGGGCCTTTCTGGTCATGGAGACGGCGGCGATGTTCGACGCGGACCGCGCCGGCGCGGACCGGGCGGCGGCGGCGCTGGAATGCCTGCACGCCTATTCGCTGGTCCATGACGATCTGCCCTGTATGGATGACGACGATCTGAGGCGCGGCCTGCCCACGGTTCATGTCGAATGGGACGAGGCGACGGCGGTGCTGGCCGGCGACGCCCTGCAGACCCTCGCCTTCGAACTTCTGCTCTCCTCTGCGACGCATCCGCGCGCTTCGCTGCGCGCCGCGCTGGCGCTGGCGCTGGCGAAGGCGGCCGGACATGGCGGCATGGTCGGCGGGCAGGTGCTGGACATGGCGGCGGAGACCGCCGCCGCGCCGCTGGCGCTCAAGGGGATAGAGCGGCTTCAGGCGCTGAAGACCGGGGCGCTGATCGGCGCGGCGGTGGAGATCGGCGCCCGGCTCGGCGGGGCGCGGGCGGCGGAGCTGCGCGCGCTCGGGGGGTACGCCGCCGATCTCGGGGCCGCGTTCCAGATCGCCGACGACATTCTGGACGAGACCGGCGACGCCGCCGCCGCCGGCAAGCGGCTGGGCAAGGACGCGGCGGCGGGCAAGGCGACCTTTGTCGGCGCGCTCGGGCTTGAGGGCGCGCGGGCGCGGGCGACGGAGCTGGCCGCAAGCGCTGCGGCGCGGCTCGACCCGTTCGGAGCGCGGGCCGAGCCCCTTCGACTCGCGGCCGCCTTTGCGGTAAGCCGCCGGATCTGACCCCCGGAAAGAGGAAGCGCGATTTGGCCGAAGCCCCGCAAGACCGTCCGGCGACGCCGATCCTCGATCGCGTCTCCAATCCGGCCGAGCTGAAATCCCTCTCCGACCGGGATCTGAAACGGCTGGCCGACGAATTGCGGGC
>JBKECG010000249.1:0-19416 GCA_047974395.1 Pikeienuella sp.
GGCGCGCCTGGCTCGCCGCGATCGAGGCGGCGCCGGAAAGCGCCATCGCCCGCATGGCGCAGACCAGATTGCAGGAGATGGACGCGCCCGCCGGCGCGTCGCCGGCGCCCGACGAAGAGACCCCGCCGGCCGCGACGTCCGATTCCGATTCGGAGCCGGCGCGCCAGCCGGCGGCCGCCCCGGTCCGGCCGCAAAGGGTCGAACCCTGATTCCCGCGCCCTCGCCTCGATGGCGAGGGACAGGGGTTGCCATATAGCCAATAATATTTCACTTTTATGTCACGTAAAATCCGCAGGAGATGCAAGCCGTGAGCGAATCCGAGCTGAAACTTGTGATCGACGCGGAAACCGGAAAGACGCTCTGGCGTCGCGCCCGCGCCGCCGGCCTCACCGGCGCCGCGCCGCGGCCGCGCCTGTTGAGAAGCGTCTATTTCGACAATGCCGACCATGCCCTGCGGCGCGCCCGGATCGCGCTCCGGTTGCGGCGCGACGGCCGGCGCTGGCTGCAGACGGTCAAGGCCAAGGGAGAGATCCATGGCGGGTTGAGCCGCACCGAGGAATCGGAAACGCCGGCGCCGGGCGGGCGGCTTGATCTGGCGCTGATCGCGGATGGCGATCTTCGCGCGCGGATCGAGACCCTGACCGCCTCCGGCCTCGCCCCGGTCTGCGAGACGGAGATCCGGCGCGCTTCCGGCGTCGTCGCGCTCGCGGGGACGCGGGCGGAGCTGGCGGTGGATTCGGGCGAGATCATCGCCGGCGAAAGGCGCGCCGCCCTGCATGAAGCCGAGATAGAGCATCTCGACGGGCCGCTCTCGGGCCTTTTCGAGATCGCCCGCGCGCTCTTCCCCGAAGGGGGGCTGAAATTCTCGCGCATCTCCAAATCGCAGCGCGGCTATCTTCTGGCGGAGGAGGGCGGCATCGGGCTGGAGGCCGCGCCCCGGAACGCGGTCCCGGCACCTGTCGGTCCGGGCATGACCGCGGAGGAGGCGGCTCAGGCGGCGCTGCGCGAATGTCTCGACCAGATCGCCGCCAACGGCGCCGCCACGCTCGAATCCGACGATCCCGAGGCCGTGCATCAGCTTCGCGTCGGGCTGCGCCGGCTCAGGAGCGTTTTCGACATCTTCGGCCCGGCGATCGCCGGCAAGGAGGCCGCGCGGCTGGAAGGGGAGGCGAACTGGCTCGCCGGCGCGGCCGGCCATCTCCGCGATCTCGACGTCGTCGCCACCGAGCTTGTCGCGCGGGAGTCGAAGGCGGCAGGCGACGATCCGGGCTTTCGGGCGCTGGGCGCCGCCATGGCGGCGGCGGCGGCGGCGGAGCGGCGCGCGCTCCGCCAAACCCTGCGCAGCCAGCGGATGCAGGCTTTCCTGCTCGATCTCGCGCAATTCTCCGAATGCCGCGGCTGGCTCTCGCCTGATGATATCGGCCAGACGGCGCGACTGGCCGCCGATGTGAAGATACTGGCGCGCGACGCCCTGGATCAGGCCTGGCGGCGGGCGCGCAGACGGGCGCGCGGGCTGGAGGATCTGGATATCGAAGCCCGTCACGATCTTCGCAAGGCGTTGAAGAAACTGCGCTATACCGTGGAGTTCCTGTCTGAGCTCTATTCCAGAAAGAAATATCTGTCATATCAGAAAAAACTGAAATTACTGCAAGATACATTTGGCGACCTGAACGACGCCGCGATGGTCGCGGCGCTTTTCGATGGGCCGGACGCGCCCGCCGCCGCCGATCCGGCGGCGCAACGCGCCATCGGCCGGGTGATCGGCGCCAGCGGCGCGCGGGCGGAGGCCGCCTGGCCCTCGACCGCCAGGCTCTGGAGCGATCTCGCCGCCTCGCCCCGATTCTGGTGAGGGCGCTCAGCCCCTGTCCGACGAAGGGCTGAGCCCATAGGCCGCGCGATAGGCGGTCGAAAGATGCGAAGGGCTTGAAAAGCCGCAGGCATAGGCGATCTCCGCCAGCGGCATCGCGGTCTGGCGCGACAGTTCGCGCGCCTTCTCCAGCCTGATCCCGCGGCAGGCGGCGGCGAAGCCGCGGCCGGCATGCTCCTGAAACAGCCGCCCCAGACGGCGCTCGGAAACCCCGAGCCGCGCGGCCGCCTCCGCCCGCGTCAGGGGCTGCGCGACATTCGCCTCGATCAGGTCGAAAGCGGCGGCGAGCAGCGGATGGCGCCCGCCGCCCCGCGCGCGCTGACGACCGGCGGGGGGACGGATCTCGATATGATGGAACCAGTCGGAAACCCGCGTCGCCAGATCGGCGCCATGGCGCGATCCGATCAGCGCCAGCATCATGTCCATCGGCGCCGCCCCGCCGGCCGAGGTCAGCCGGGGCCCGTCGATCACATAGAGCGCGCGCGCAAGCGCCAGCCCGGGATGCGCCTCGGCCAGCGCCTCGGCATGTTCCCAATGCACGGTCATCCGCCAGCCGGCCATCACCCCCGCGGCGGCGAGAATCACCGGCCCGCCCGAAATCCCGCCGACCGCCGCCCCGGCCCGCGCCGTCCGGCGGATGAAGCCGAGCGAGGCCAGGTGGCGAAACCGCTCCGGCCGCCCGCCGGCGACGACCAGCAGAAGATCGGGGATCGCGGCCGAGCCGGCCTCCTCCTCGCAGGGGATCTCGGCCCCGGAGGTGGACGCGACCCGCGCCCCTTCGGGCGCGACATGGCGCCAGGTGAAGAGCGCCCGGCCGGAAAGCAGATTCGCCGCGCGCAGGGGTTCGATCGCGCTGGCGTAGGACATCAGCGCGAATCCGGGCGCGAGCAGGAAGGAGATGCGATAGCTCATGCCGTTATATGAAAGCGATTGGCTGAAAAATGAAAGCCCCGCCCCGCCTGTCGCCGCTATTGCTGTTATCCGGAGGCGCTCATGACCTATTCGGTTTTCTCGATCATCCGCGAAGGCCTGACCGGCAACCGGGGCTGGAAGCCGGTCTGGCGCGAGCCGGCGCCGAAACCCGCCTATGACGTCGTCATCATCGGCGGCGGCGGGCACGGGCTGGCCACGGCCTGGTATCTCGCCCGCAATCACGGGATCACCAATG
Source organism: Pikeienuella sp. (assembly GCA_047974395.1). GTDB lineage: Bacteria > Pseudomonadota > Alphaproteobacteria > Rhodobacterales > Rhodobacteraceae > Pikeienuella. Next base: position 3,036 of record JBKECG010000249.1, read on the forward strand.
TCGCGGTGCTGGAGAAGGGCTATCTCGGCTCCGGCAATATCGGCCGGAACACGACGATCATCCGCTCCAACTACATGCTGCCGGGGAACGAACCCTTCTACGAGCATTCGATGAAGCTCTGGGAAGGGCTGGAGCGGGACATCAACTACAACGCCATGGTCAGCCAGCGCGGGGTGCTGAACCTCTGCCATTCCGACGCCCAGCGCGACGCTTTCGCGCGGCGCGGCAACGCCATGCTGATGGCCGGCGCGGATGCGGAGCTTCTGAACCGCGAGGGGGTGAGGAAGCTCTGCCCCTTCCTGAATTTCGACGATGAGCGTTTTCCGATCACCGGCGGGCTGCTGCAACGCCGCGGCGGCACCGCCCGCCATGACGCGGTGGCCTGGGGCTATGCGCGGGCGGCGGACCAGCGCGGCGTCGATCTGATCCAGAATTGCGAGGTCACCGGCATCCGCCGCGAGGGCGGGCGGGTTGTCGGCGTCGAGACCACGCGCGGCTTCATCGGCGCGGAGAAGGTGGCGATGGCGGCGGCCGGGCGCTCCGGTCAGGTCGCGGCGATGGCCGGGCTGCGCCTGCCGGTCGAGAGCCATGTCCTGCAGGCCTTCGTCTCCGAAGGGCTGAAACCGGTGATCCCAGGCGTCATCACCTTCGGCGCCGGGCATTTCTATGTCAGCCAGTCCGACAAGGGCGGGCTGGTCTTCGGCGGCGATATCGACATGTACAATTCCTACGCCCAGCGCGGAAACATGCCGGTGGTGCAGGATGTCTGCGAAGGGGCGATGGCGATCATGCCGATGATCGGCCGGGCGAAGCTGCTGCGCTCCTGGGGCGGGATCATGGACATGTCGATGGACGGCTCGCCGATCATCGACAAGGCGCCGGTGGACGGGCTCTTCATCAATTGCGGCTGGTGCTATGGCGGGTTCAAGGCGACGCCGGCCTCGGGCTGGTGCTTCGCCCATCTGATCGCCACCGGCGAGAGCCATGAATTCGCCCGCCAGATGCGGCTCGACCGGTTCGAACGCGGCTACGCCATAGACGAGCGCGGCGCCGGCCCGCAGCCGAATCTCCACTGATTCCGGGCGAGAGGAAGGAATGCGCGCATGAGACTCCCCTGTCCTTTCTGCGGCGAGCGGATGACCGATGAATTCACCTATCTCGGCGACGCGAAACTGGCCGAACGGCCGGCGGAGGGCGCGACATGGGAGCATGTGTTCTTCCGCGACAACCCGACCGGGCGGCACCGGGAGCTGTGGCGCCATGAAAGCGGCTGCGGCGCCTGGCTGACGGTGGAGCGGGACGTGAGCACGCATGAAATCTTCTCCGCCACGCTGGTCGATGGAGGGCGCGATGCAGGTTGACCGTCTCTCCGCCGGCGGGCTGATCGACCGGGACCGCCCGGTCGGCTTCAGCTTCGACGGCCGCCGCTATCAGGGTTTCGAGGGCGACACGCTGGCCTCGGCGCTTCTGGCCAACGGGGTGCGGCTGATGGGCCGCTCGTTCAAATATCACCGCCCGCGCGGCCCGCTGAGCGCCGGACCCGAAGAGCCGAACGCGCTGATGACCATCGGCGCCGGCGCGAAGACCGACCCGAATGTCCGCGCCACCGTGCAGGAGATCTTCGAGGGGCTAGAGGCGCGGAGCCAGAACCGCATCGGCTCGCTCCGCTTCGATCTGATGGCGGCGAACGACCTGCTGCACCGCTTCTTCGGCGCCGGTTTCTACTACAAGACCTTCATGTGGCCGGCGGCCTTCTGGGAAAAGCTCTACGAGCCGGCGATCCGCCGCGCCGCCGGGCTCGGCGCGCTTTCCGGCGCCCCCGACCCGGATCAGTATGAGCACATGATCGCGCATTGCGATCTTCTGGTGATCGGCGCCGGCCCCGCCGGGCTGATGGCGGCGCTGACCGCCGCGCGGGCCGGGGCGCGGGTGATCCTCGCCGATGAGGATTTCCGCATCGGCGGGCGGCTCAACGCCGAAAGCGCCGAAGTGGACGGCGGCGCGGGCGCCGACTGGGCCGCGCGCGCGGCGGCGGAGCTTGAGGCGGCGCCGAATGTGACGCTCCTGACCCGGACCACGGTTTTCGGCGTCTATGACAGCGGCGTCCATGGCGCGCTGGAGCGGGTGACGGAGCATCTCTCCCGCCCGCATGCCGACCTGCCGCGACAGCGGCTCTGGAAGATCGTCGCCCGGCGTTCGGTGCTCGCCGCGGGGGCGATAGAGCGGCCGATCGCCTTCGACAACAACGACCGGCCCGGCGTGATGCTGGCCGGGGCGGCGCGAAGCTGGATCAACCGCTTCGCCGTGCTGCCCGGCCGGCGCGCCGTGGTCTTCACCTGCAACGATGACGGCTGGCGCACGGCGCGGGATCTTCGCGCCGGCGGGGCCGAGGTGACCGGGGTCGACACCCGCCCCGGCGCGGCCAGCGACGAGGGGTTCCGCGTGATCCGCGGCGGCGCGGTGATCGACGCCCGCGGCCGGCGGCGGGTGGATCATGTCGTCATCCGTCACGCGGGCGGCGCGACCGACACGGTCTCCGCCGATCTGATCGCGGTTTCCGGCGGCTGGTCGCCGAGCGTGCACCTGACCTGCCACATGGGCGGCAAACCGGTCTGGGACGAAGGGCTTTCCGCTTTCCTGCCCGGCCCGAAGACCCCGCCGGGCATGCTGGTCGCCGGCGCGGCTTCGGGCGCGTTCTCAACCGCGCACTGCCTTGCGGGCGGCGCCGAGGCGGCGACGCGGGCGCTGGGGGAGATCGGGATCTCCGCCCCCCCGGCCGAGGCCCCGGCGGCCGAGGACGGCCCGGTCGCCGTCGCGCCCTTCTGGATGGTGGAGGGCGCCGCGCGCGCCTGGCTCGACCAGCAGAACGACGTCACGGTGAAGGATCTGAAGCTGGCGCATCAGGAAGGCTTCCGCTCGGTCGAGCACATGAAGCGTTACACCACGCTCGGCATGGCCACCGATCAGGGCAAGACCGCGAACGCCCCCGCCATCGCGATCATGGCCAAACTCACCGGCCGCTCCATCGCCGAGACCGGGACCACCGTCTTCCGCCCGCCCTACACCCCGGCGCCCATCGCCGCCTTCGCCGGCCGCCATCGCGGCGCGAATTTCCACCCGACCCGGCTGACCGCCAGCCATGACTGGGCCAGGGCCAACGGCGCCGATTTCGTCGAGACCGGGCTCTGGCTCCGGGCGCAATGGTTCCGCAAGGGGGCCGAGAAGGGCTGGCGCGACAGCGTGGACCGGGAGGTGGAGACCACGCGCGGCGCGGTCGGCTTCTGCGATGTGACCACGCTCGGCAAGATCGACGTGAAGGGGCCGGACGCCGGGGCCTTTCTCGACCGGCTCTATCAGAACAGTTTCTCCAATCTGAAGGTCGGCCGCTGCCGCTACGGGCTGATGCTGCGCGATGACGGCATGGTCATGGATGACGGCACCGCGGCGCGGCTGGCGGAGGATCATTTCCTCGTCACCACCACCACCGCGAAAGCGGTGGAGGTGATGCGGCATATGGAGTTCTGCCGGCAATGCCTCTGGCCCGAGCTTGACGTCTCGCTGATCTCGGTCACCGAGCAATGGGCGCAATATTCGGTCGCCGGACCGCGGGCGCGGGATCTGCTGGCCAGGCTGATGGATCCGGGCGTCGATATCTCCGACGCCGCCATGCCCTATATGGCCTGCGGCCCGGTTTCGATCTGCGGCGGGACGCCCGCGCGGCTCTTCCGGCTCTCCTTCTCGGGCGAGCTGGCCTATGAGATCGCGGTTCCCTCGCGCTATGGGCATGATCTTGCGGCGGCGCTGATGGCGGCCGGGGCCGAATGGGGCGTCGCGCCCTATGGGACGGAGGCGCTGGGCGTGATGCGGATCGAGAAGGGCCACGCCGCCGGCAACGAACTGGACGGGCGCACCACCGCCGGCGATCTCGGCATGGGGCGGCTCGGCGCGAAAAAGACCACCGGCTTCATCGGCCGCGAGATGGCGCAACGCGAAGGGCTTCAGGACCCGGACCGGCCGATGATGATGGGCTTCCGCCCGAAGGACCCGAACGCGAAACTGACCGCGGGCGCCCATTTCATCGACCGGGGGGAGGAGCCCCTGATGCGCAATGATCTCGGCTGGATGGCCTCGGTCGCCTGGTCGCCGGAGTTGAAGAGCTATAGCGGCCTCGGCTACATCAGAAACGGGCGGGACCGTCTCGGCGAGACGGTCCGCGCCTGGGACGGGCTCAGGAAAACCGATATCGAGGTCGAGATCGTGAGCCCGCATTTCGTCGATCCGGAAGGGGAGCGGCTCCGTGGCTGAATTCACGTTGAAACCGCGTTCCGTCTTCGAGGGCGCCGCAGACGCGCCGAAAGGCGGGGAAGGAATCCACTTCGCCGAAGGGCCGGCCCGCGGGCTGGTCTCGCTCGCTGCGCGGCGCGGCGGCGGCGACGCGCTGAGGGCGGCGCTGGAGGCGGCGGAGGGGCTGACCCTGCCGGGGCCCGGGCGCTACGCCGCCTCCGGCGCGCTGACGGCGATGGCCTCGGCCCCCGGCCAGTGGCTGATCGCGGCCGAGGGCGAGGCCGATCCGGAGGCGCGGATCAGGGCCGCCGCCGGGATTGCGGGCGATGTCACCGACATTTCCGACGGCTTCGTCTCGCTCCGGCTTTCCGGCCCCGGCGCCCGCGACGCGCTGGCCCGGATCTCGACCCTGGATTTCACCGACGCGGCCTTTCCCGTCGGCGCCTTCGCCCGCACCCGGATGATGCAGATCGGCGTCGCGATCCGGCGGCTGGGTGGCGAGACCGGCCCCGCCTATGCGCTGGAGACCCCGCGCTCCACCGCCCGCAGCTTCGCGCATGAGGTGAACACGGCGATCCGCTCGGCCGTCGCCGCCGGCTGAAGCCACTGGAAATCCGGCGCGGCGCGGCGCAATCTCGGTCCGGCTGGTTAGGCTTGATCCGGGAGCGTGGCGAATTGCGGTCATCATATGATGTGATCATCATCGGCGGCGGGATGATCGGCTCCGCCTGCGCCTGGTTTCTCGCCGCCTGCGAAGGGTTCGACGGTTCGGTGCTGCTGGTCGAGCGCGACCCGAGCCTGGAGACCGCCTCCACCAGCCGCTCGGCCAGTTCGATCCGGATGCAGTACACGACCGAGATCAATATCCGCATCTCGCAATTCGGCGCGGCCTATATCCGCAATTTCCGCGAGGAGACCGGGAACGACCCGGAGGCGCCCAATATCGCCATCCAGGATTTCGGCTATCTCCTGATCGCCGCCGAGGCGGCGGGGGCGGAGGTTCTGCGCGAGGCGGCGGCGCTCCAGCGACGGCTCGGCGTGCCGACGCGGCTGATGGGGCCGGAGGAGATGGCCGCCGCCTTTCCCGCGATCCGCGCGGACGGGGTGGCGCTCGCCTCGCATAACGCGCTCAATGAGGGCTATTTCGACGGCGACGGCATGCATCCCTGGTGGCGCCGGCAGGCGAAACGGCGCGGGGTGGAGTTCGCGACCGACGAGGTGGTCGCCATTGAGCGCGCCGGCGGGCGCGTCGCCGCCGTCACGCTGAAATCGGGCGCCCGCGTCGGCGCCGGCCATGTCGTCAACGCCGCCGGGCCGCGCGCGGCGCTTGTGGCGGCGATGGCCGGGCTTTCGCTGCCGGTCGAACCGCGCAAACGCTTCTGCTGGATCGTCGATCCGGCGACAAGGCCGGAAGGCCCCTTTCCGCTGCTGAGCGATCCCTCGGGCGTTTATATCTACCCGAGAAGTGGCGGCTATCACACGGGTTGCGCGCCGGATGACGACCATGCGGTCGCGCCGGACGATCTGTCCATGGACCCGGATATATTCATGAACAAGGTATGGCCCGCCCTGGCGGCGCGGGTTCCCGCCTTTGAGGCGCTCAAGATCCGCGCCGAATGGGCCGGGCATTACGCCTATAACACGCTGGATCAGAACGCGGTGATCGGCCCGCACCCCGATCTGCCCAACTTCCTGTTCGTCAACGGATTTTCCGGTCACGGGCTTCAGCAGTCGCCGGCGATGGGGCGCGGCGTGGCCGAGCTGATCGCCTATAGCGAATATCGAACGCTCGACATGAGCATCCTTGGTTGTGAACGGATCGCCACATCCCGCCCATTTCTTGAAAAAGCCGTGATTTGACAATGTATTCGAGCTTGCGTTACGGCTCGATTTCACGCCTGTATAGTAAAGGACCGCAACCAGAAGGTGCGAGATGTGAGTGACCACCCCACGCTCATCGCCGATGACATTCACAAGAGCTTCGATCGGCTCGAAGTGTTGAAGGGCGTGTCGGTGACGGCGCGCCAGGGCGATGTCGTCTCCATTCTCGGCTCCTCCGGTTCCGGCAAATCAACATTCCTGCGCTGCATCAACTTCCTGGAGACCCCCGATAGCGGCCGGATCGTGCTGGACGGCGAGGAGGTGCGCATGCGCGCCGACAGGCGCGGGCGCCCGATCGGGGCCGATGTGAAGCAGATCGCGCGACTGCGCGCGCAACTCGGGATGGTGTTCCAGCAGTTCAACCTATGGTCGCATCTGAGCGTGCTCGAAAATGTCATGGAAGGGCCGGTGCAGGTGCAGCGCCGCCCCCCGCGCGAGGCGCGCGAAACCGCGATGGAGATGCTGGAGAAAGTGGGCGTCGCCGCCAAGGCCGATGACTATCCGGCCCAGCTTTCCGGCGGTCAGCAGCAGCGCGTCGCCATCGCCAGGGCCCTGGCGATGCGCCCGAAGGCCCTGCTTTTCGACGAGCCGACATCCGCGCTCGACCCCGAACTGGTGGGCGAGGTGCTGAAGGTCATGCGCGCGCTCGCCGAGGAAGGGCGCACCATGCTGGTGGTGACCCATGAGATGGGCTTCGCCCGCGAGGTTTCGAACAAGGTCATTTTTCTCCATCGGGGTCAGGTCGAAGAAGAAGGCCCCCCGGCCGATATTTTCGGCAACCCACAATCCGAGCGCTGCCGGTCATTTCTCGCCAGCGCGCTCTGACCCTCAGGGAAGGCTCTCATGAACAAGCTGCTCGACATCGCAATCGCCCTCTCCATCGCCGCCAGCGCAAGCGCGGCGATGGCTGAGCAGGTGCGGCTCGCCTCCGAAGGCGCCTATCCGCCGTATAATTTCATCAATGACAAGGGTGAGGTCGACGGGTTCGAGCGCGAGGTCGGCGACGAGATCTGCAAGCGCGCGGCGCTCGACTGCTCCTGGGTGACCAGCGACTGGGACAGCATCATCCCCAATCTCGTCTCCGGGAATTACGACGCCATTCTCGCCGGCATGACCGTCACGCCGGAGCGCGACCGGGTGATCGACTTCACGCAGAACTACTTCCCGCCCGACCCCTCCTCCTATGTCGCGCTGAAAGGCGCCGGCGAGGAGGTGCGCGAAGGCGTGGTGGCGGCGCAGGTCTCCACCGTTCAGGCGACGCATGTGGCCTCGACCGGGGCGACGCTGGTGGAGTTCGCGACCCCCGACGACACCGTCGCCGCGGTGCGGAACGGCGAGGCCGACGCGGTGTTCTCCGACAAGCCCTATCTGGAGGATATCGTGGCCGAGAGCGGCGGCGAGTTGATCTTCATCGGCGAGGATGTGGCGATCGGCGAAGGGATCGGCATCGGCCTGCGCGAAAGCGACGGCGCGCTGAAGGAAAAGCTGAACGCGGCCATCACCTCGATGAAGGAGGACGGAACGCTCAACAAGATGATCTCGAAATGGTTCGAGGGGCGTGACAACGCCTTTTGATTGAGCAATTGGACGCGATTTCACGCCAGGCGTCTTTCGGACCCCGGAATCGCGTGATAGCCCTTATGCGCCGGTGTCTTCGGCGAAACGACGAGGGGGAGTGCATATGGGCGAGATCGGGCGGCGCGCAGGGTGGGCGCGCCTGATCGCGGCTGCGGCGGGCGCAGTTGCGGCTTTCGGCGCGTGCGGAGCCATGGCGGAGGCCCTGCGCATCGGCGTCGAGGCCGCCTATCCGCCATTCAGCTTCATCAATGACAATGGCGAGGTGGACGGGTTCGAACGCGATCTCGGCGACGAGCTTTGCCGCCGCGCCGGGCTGGACTGCGTCTGGGTGAAGAATGACTGGGAATCAATCATCCCCAATCTGGTCTCGGGCAATTACGACGCCGTCATCGCCGCGATGACGATCACGCCCGCGCGGGAAAGGGTGATCGCCTTCACCCATGAATATTATCCGCCCGACCCTTCGGTCTACATGGCCATGGACGGGGCGGGGCACGAGGTCCGGCAGGGCGTCGTCGCCGCCGCTGCGACATCGGTGCAGGCGGCCTATATCGTCGATTCCGGCGCGACGCTGGTGGAGTTCCCGAGCTGGGACGACACCATCGCCGCGCTGAACAACGGCGAGGTTGACGCGGTTCTGGCCGACAAGGGCTTTCTTGAGGATGTGGCGCGCGGGACCGACCTCGCCTATGCTTTCATCGGCGAGGAGCTTCAGATCGGCGGCGGCATGGGCATCGGCCTGCGCAAGAGCGATCAGGAGCTGAAAGCCAGGCTCGACGCCGGGCTCAACGAGATGAAGGCCGACGGAACGCTGGAGGATCTGATCGGACGCTGGTTCGACGATCACGACGCTTCGGAGGAGTAGCGACCAGGCCGGACGCGCCGGTCAAGGAGGGGAGCGATGGAGATCTGCGCCGATCCGTCGGCTCTCGACGGGTTCGACTGGTGGGCCTGCTATCTGACGACCCCGAAACATGTCAGTTTCTATCGCTCCTTCGGCACGGTGCTGTTGCTGCTGGCGCTGGCGGCGCCGATGATCCTCGCTCTCGGCATGCTCGGCGCGCTGGCCCGGCGTTCGCGGATCGCGCCGGTCAGATGGCTCGGCGGGATCTACACCGCCATGGTGCGGGGCGTGCCGGATATCGTCTTCTTCCTCTTCGCGCCGATCGCAATAGATCAGGCGCTGGAATACGTCCGCCACAAGACGCTCTGCCCCGAAGTGACGGCGCCGGTGCGCCAGGGCGCCGATTTCATCGTCTGCGCCGCGGCGAAACTGCCGGCCTCCACGGCGCCGCAATCGGCGCATGACGCCTATGGCTTCATTCTGGCGCTGGCCGCCTTCACCGTGGTCTTCGGCGCTTTCGCCGCGAATATCATCCATGGCGCGCTCGGCGCGGTGCCGAAAGGGCAGCTTGAGGCCGGACAGGCGGTGGGCATGAGCGCGCGACAGGTGTTCCGGCGCATCCAGATGCCGCAGATGTGGCGTTTCGCCCTGCCGGGGCTTTCCAATCTCTGGATGATCCTGATCAAGGCGACCCCGCTCCTGTTTCTTCTCGGGGTCGAGGATATCGTCTACTGGGCGAAGGAGCTGGGCGGGGCCAAGACCTCGCGCTACGACTATCCGCACGGGGACTGGCGGCTCGGTTATTTCCTCGCGCTGCTGACCTTCTATCTGCTGCTGACCTGGATCAGCGAACGGGTCTTCGCCCGGATGAACCTGCGCTTCGCGGCGGGGGTCGCGCGATGACTTGCGCCGAAGCCTTCTCCGCCTATGCGTTGCGCTCGCTCGGCTTCGGCGAGCGGGTCCTGCCCAGGGGCGAGATCGGGCTTTGCGAGCAGGCGGCGCTGATCGGCTCCGGCATGATCTGGAACATCTATTTCACCGTGCTGGCGCTGCTCTTCGGCTTCGGGCTGGCGACGGCGATCGCGCTTGGCCGGGCCAGCGCCAATCCCTGGCTGTCGGCGCCGTCGAAAGCCTTCATCTTCATCTTTCGCGGCTCGCCGCTCTTCATCCAGTTCTTCCTGTTCTACGAGGCTTTCGTGCTGCTGCCGAAATTCGCGGGAACGATTGATCTCGGCTTCGTCCAGATCGGGGTGAACACGAGCTGGTTCACCCGCGCCTGGCTCGGCGCGCTGATCGTGCTGATCCTCAACACCTCGGCCTATTCGGCGGAGATCTTCCACGGCGCGCTGCGCAACGTGCCGAAAGGAGAGATAGAAGCCGCCGACGCGATCGGGATGACCGGGTTCAGGAAATTCCGGCGCATCGTCTGGCCGACCCTGCTGCGCCTCGCCTGGCCGGCCTACACCAACGAGGCGATCTTCATGGGTCATGCGACGGCGCTGGTGTTCTTCTCCAGCTTCCCGGCCTGGCGGCAGGAGGGCGACGCGCTCTATTACGCCAATTTCTTCGCCGAGCGCACCTATAACCCGTTCATCGCCTATCCGATGGTCGCCGGCTTTTTCGTGCTGTTCACCCTGACGATCATCTTCGTCTTCAGCTTCGCCAACCGGCGGCTGAACCGGCACATCGCCCCGGCGGCGCGCGCGCGGTTGAGATTCCGCCCGCAGGTCATGCGTTGAGGTTTTCCGGCGATGAACGCCCGGCCCCTGATCGCCAATAGGCGCGCGCGCCGGCTGTTCATGGGCCGGCACGCGCTGGCGGAGCCGCCCACCGGCCGGTTGACCGGCGCGGGGCTTCTGGCGCTGATCGAGCGGCTCGGCTTCGTGCAGCTGGACAGCATCCGCACGCTGGAGCGGGCGCATGACATGATCCTCTTCGCCCGTAACCCGAGCTATCGGCCGAAACAGCTCAAACGGCTGATCGAGCGCGACCGGGCGCTGTTCGAGAACTGGACCCATGACGCCTCGGTGATCCCCGCGGCCTTCTTCCCCTATTGGCGCGCCGCAATGGAGATGAACGAGCCCGCGCTGGCGAAACGCTGGAAAGGGTATGGTCGGACCGGCTTTCGCGAACAGGCCGAGGAGGTGCTGGAGGAGATCGCCCGGCGCGGCCCCCGCCTCACCCGCGAGATGGGCGCGGAGGAGCCGCGCTCCAGCGGCGGCTGGTGGGACTGGAGCCCCTCCAAGACCACGCTGGAATATCTCTGGCGCGCCGGCCGGCTCTGCATCGCCCGGCGCGAAGGGTTCCAGAAAGTCTATGACCTGACCGGGAACGTGATCCCGGAGCCGCATCTCTCCGCCCCCGCGCCCGACCGCGCGGCGCTGGCGGACTGGGCCTGCTCCGGCGCGCTCGACCGGCTCGGCTTCGCGACGACCGGGGAGCTGGCGGCGTTCTGGGCGCTGATTTCGCCGCAGGAGGCGAAGGACTGGGCCGGCGCGCAGGATCTGATCGAGATCGAGGTGGAGGGCGCGGATAGCGCCAGGCGGGTCCATCTCGCCCGCGCCGGGATCCTTGAGGAAGAGGAGCCCGCGCCCCCCGCCCGCATCCGCGCGCTCTCCCCTTTCGACCCGATGATCCGCGACCGCAAGCGCGCGCTGCGGCTCTTCGGCTTCGACTACACGATCGAGGTTTTCGTGCCGGCCGAGAAGCGGAAATACGGCTATTACGTCTTTCCACTGCTGGAGGGCGACCGGCTGATCGGGCGGATCGACATGAAGGCGGATCGCGACGCCGACGCGCTTTCCGTCGCGGCGCTCTGGCTGGAGCCGGGCGTCCGTCCCGCCGCCGGGCGGCTGAAACGGCTGGAGGCCGAGCTTGACCGCCAGCGCCGTTTCGCCGGCCTGGCGTCAATCCGCTTCGCCGATGACTGGATGCGGGCCTGAGCGGGGGCTATCATGCCGGCGGCGCGCCGGTTTTCATCCGGCGGCCGCGTCTTCGCCGGCCGCGCGACGGGCCGGTCAGCCAGAGGGAACAGCATGGCGATCAAACCGGCCTTTGAAATGGTGAAAGAGGCGACCGCCCGGATCGAGACGGTCGAACCCGTCGATGCGATCGCGCGGATGAATGACGAGGATTTCCTGCTGGTCGATATCCGCGACCCGCGCGAGCTGGAGCGCGAAGGCCGCGTCCCCGGCGCCTTTCACGCCCCGCGCGGCATGCTGGAATTCTGGGTCGATCCGGCCAGCCCCTATTACAAGCCGATCTTCGGCGAGAAGAAGAAATTCGTCTTCTTCTGCGCCGCCGCCGCGCGATCGGCGCTTTCGGTGAACACCCTTCAGGATATGGGCATGGAGAATATCGCCCAGCTCGGCGGCGGCTTCGGCGGCTGGAAAAAGGCGGGCGGGCCCATCGAGGGCGGCAAGGGCTGATCGCCCGCCGGCGCGGCCTCAGCAATCGCGAAGCGCCGCGCCCCCATCGGCCAGGGTCTCGACCAGGCGGCGCAGCTCGCGCCGGGCCGCGTCGCTCGAAAGATCGAGGCCGAGATAGATCGCCGCGCCCGGCTCCTCCAGCGACTCGATCACCTTCCGGACGCTGCGGCGCGGCGCGGCGGCGAGCTTGACCCGCGTGTGATTGTCGGCATGGGACAGATCCGGGCGAAGCTCCGCCACGCGCCTCGCCTCCGGGCTGATCACCGGCGAAAAGGACTGGACGCCCGCGCCCAGCATGACGAGATTGGCCCGGCGAAAGGCCTCATCCGCGGCGCCGGGCTCGCGATCGCCGGCCAGACAGGCGAGCCGCGCATCCGCGATCGCCCCGATGGAGACGCCGGGCGTATCCGAGGGCAGCCGCGCCAGCCGCTCGAACGCCGCGGCCAGCCTGGCCGCGTCGGCCGGCGGATCATAGGTGAGCTGACCGACCATGCCGAACAGAATGTTCTGAAAGAACAGATATAAAACGGCGCATATGGTCAGGATGGTCAGCGACCCGAGCGCAATAAACAACCTCATATTCCCGGCTTCCCCCGTACACCCACCTCAGCGCGTAAAATCGCGTGCAAGTTGAATCATTAACGTCCTATTTTCATATCATACGTGCGGTGACGATGTGTTCAACATCGGATACGCGATCGGCGAAAACATCGGATTCCTGTCGTTTCATCGCCGCGTAGACCCGGGTGAATTCCTGCCCCAGCGCCGCGTTAACGAAATCCGACTCTGCGAAAAAGCGAATGGCGCGGCTCCAGTCGCCGGGCAGGGTCGCGGCGTCGGCGGGCGGTTTCGCGCCTTTCGCCGGGGGGCCGGGCGGGGTTCCGGTCTCGATCCCCTCCAGCACCGCGGCCAGAATCAGCGCGAGCGCGATATAGGGATTGGCGTCGGCGCCGGAGACGCGATGCTCCAGCCGCGCGCCGGCGCCGGCCGCTGTCGGCACCCGCACGGCGACATTGCGGTTATCGACCGCCCAGGCGGCGACCGAAGGCGCGAAGGCCCCCGGGCGGAGCCGGCGATAGGAATTGAAATGCGGCGCGAAGCCCAAGGTCGATTCGCGCATCCGCGCCAGCACCCCGCCAATGGCGCCCGAAAGCGCCTGGTTCGGGGTCTCGTCATCTTCGCCCGCGAAGATATTGGCGCCGTCCGGGCCGAGGACCGAGATATGGAAATGCTGGCCGGAGCCGGTCTCTCCGCCATAGGGTTTGGCCATGAAACAGGCGTCCATCCCGTTCTTGCGGGCGACCCCGCGCACCGCGCGGCGAAGCGCGACGGCGCGGTCGGCGGCGACCAGCGCGTCATCGACATGGTTCAGGTTGGCCTCGAACTGGCCGGGGCCGAATTCGGCCAGAAAGCCGGTGGTGGTCGCGTCCAGCGCGTTGGCGGCGGCTTCGATCTCCGACAGGAGCGGCTCGAAATGGCGCTGCACGTCCAGAAGATAGGCCTGGCCGGATTCGAGCCGCAGCCCGCCGGCGCCGAGCGGCGGCTGCACATGGCCGCCGGGCGCGGCCTCGCCATCGACGAGATAGAATTCCAGCTCCGGCGCCACCACCGGGCGCAGCCCCGCGGCCTCGAACCGGGCGACGACCCGGGCCAGCGCGGCGCGCGGGTCATAGGGGCTCGGCCCTTCCCAGTTCGCGTCGGTCAGGGTCATCAGACATTGCGCCGCCGGGCGCTGCGACCAGAGCATCGGCCGCAGCGTATGCATCAGCGGCGCGGCGAGCCCGTCCGGGTCGCCCACTTTCTGCGCCAGACCGGGCGTATCCGTATCCTGGCTGAAGATATCCAGCGCATAGGTCGAAAGCGGCAACCGCTGACCGCCGGGGGCCAGCTTGTCGATCTCCGCCACCGGCAGCCATTTGCCGCGCACGACGCCGTTCATGTCCGGCCAGACCATCTCGATAAATTCGGTCTCGGGATATTCGGCGAGAAAGGCCCGGATCGCGTTTTTCACTTCATTCTTCATCAGTCAGCCGCATAGAGGCAGAGCATTTCGAGCGCAATGGTCGCGCCGGCGAGGGCCGTGATCTCGGCATGATCATAGGCGGGGGAGACCTCCACCACATCCATTCCGATCAGCCTGATCCCCTTCAGCGCGCGGATGATCGCCAGCGCCTGCCAGGTCAGCAGTCCGCCGACGACCGGCGTGCCGGTGCCCGGCGCGCAGGAAGGGTCGAGCGCGTCGATATCGAAGGTGAGATAGACGGGCCTGTCGGCGGTGACGCGCCTGATCTCGGCGGCGATGTCGGCGGGCTGGCGCTCATGACACCAGATCGCGTCGAGAACGCTGATTCCAAGCGTGTCGTCATTGGTGGTGCGGATGCCGACCTGCGCCGAATGTTCGGGGTCGATCAGCCCTTCCTTCACCGCGTGATGGAACATGGTGCCGTGGTCGATGCGCTTCCCGTCATCGGCCCAGGTGTCGGTATGGGCGTCGAACTGCACCAGCGCCAGCGGCGCGCCATGTTTGGCGGCATGGGCGCGCAGGCTCGGATAGGTGGTGAAATGATCGCCGCCGATCAGCAGCGCGCCCTTCGTCTGGCCGATGACATGGGCGATGGCGGCCTCGATGGTTCCGGGAACCGTCTCCGGGCGGCCGGGATCGAAGGCGATATCGCCCCAGTCAACCACGTTCAGCCGCTCGAACGGATCGAAGGGCGAGGGCCAAGCCCGCGCCCAGGAGAGATTGGTCGAGGCCGCGCGCACCGCGCGCGGCCCGAACCGCGTTCCCGGCCGGTTGGTGACCGACGTGTCGAAGGGAACGCCGATAACGGCGATATCAACGCCGGCGAGATCCCGGGCGTATCGCCTTCGGCAGAAGGAGAGCGCGCCGGAATACATCGCCTCGTCATGCGTGGCCTGGTTCAGCGTCTCCGCCGTGAAGGCGTAATCTTTGCGGTGGCCTGTCATGCCCCCACGTTACGACGGTTCGGCGTTCTCCCCAATAGGTTCCGGCGCGCCGGTCAGCGTTCCTCGACCAGCACCTCGCGTTTCCCGACATGATTGGCCGGGCTGACCACGCCCTGATCCTCCATCTGCTCGACCAGCCGCGCGGCCTTGTTGTAGCCGATGGCGAGCTTGCGCTGGATATAGCTGGTGGAGCATTTCCGGTCGCGGGCGACGATCATCACCGCCTGATCATAAAGCTGGTCGTCGGAGCCGTCGCCGCCAAGGCCGAGGATCTCGTCGATCGCGGCGGCTTCCTCGTCGTCATCGCCGCCTTCGGTCACGGCGTTGATATATTCCGGCGCGCCCTGGGTCTTCAGATGGCGCACCACCTCCTCGACCTCCTCATCCGAGACGAACGGGCCGTGGACGCGCTGGATGCGCCCGCCGCCGGCCATGTAGAGCATGTCGCCCATGCCCAGAAGCTGCTCCGCGCCCTGTTCGCCCAGAATGGTGCGGCTGTCGATCTTGGAGGTGACCTGGAAGCTGATCCGGGTCGGGAAATTCGCCTTGATCGTGCCGGTGATGACATCGACCGAGGGGCGTTGCGTCGCCATGATCAGATGGATGCCGGAGGCGCGGGCCATCTGCGCCAAGCGCTGGATGCAGGCCTCGATCTCCTTGCCGGCGACCATCATCAGGTCGGCCATCTCGTCGACGATGACGACGATATAGGGCATCTCCTCGGGGGAGAACTCCTCCGTCTCCATCACCGGCTGGCCGGTCTCCTCGTCGAAGCCGGTCTGCACGGTGCGGGAGAAATCCTCCCCCCGCTCCAGCGCGTCGCGCACGCGGGCGTTGTAGCCGTCGATATTGCGCACGCCCATCTTCGACATCTTGCGGTAGCGGCTCTCCATCTCCGCCACCACCCATTTCAGCGCGACCACCGCCTTTTTCGGGTCGGTCACCACCGGCGAGAGAAGATGCGGAATGCCGTCATAGACGGAAAGCTCCAGCATCTTCGGGTCGATCATGATCAGCCGGCATTCCTTCGGGCTGAGCCGATAGAGAAGCGACAGGATCATGGTGTTGATCGCCACCGACTTGCCCGAGCCGGTGGTGCCCGCGACCAGAAGATGCGGCATCTTGGCGAGGTTCGCCACCACCGGCTCGCCGCCGATATCCTTGCCCAGCGCCAGCGCCAGCTTGTAGTTCGAATCGCCATAGACGTTGGAGGAGAGCATCTCCCGCAACAGCACCATCTCGCGATTGGCGTTCGGAAGCTCGATGCCGATCACATTGCGCCCCGGCACGGTGGAGACGCGCGCCGCCAGCGCCGACATCGAGCGGGCGATATCGTCCGAAAGCCCGATCACGCGAGAGGCTTTCAGCCCCGGCGCCGGCTCCAGCTCATACATGGTCA
>JBKECG010000254.1:0-4287 GCA_047974395.1 Pikeienuella sp.
CGCGCGCCGGCGGGCCAGCGCCGCCGCCGAAGCGCCGCGCACCGGCGCGCCGCCGATCAGCGCCGCGCCCGAGGCCGGGCGGATATCGCCGGCGAGCGCGCCGAGCAGCGAGGATTTCCCCGATCCGTTCGGCCCGCAAAGCGCGACCATCTCGCCCGCGCCGACGCCGAGATCGGCGGCGGAGACCGCGACGCGGCCGCGATAGGCCACGGTGATCGCGCGCGCCTCAATCATCGCCGCGCCCCGCCCGTGAGATGATCAGCCAGAGGAAGAACGGCCCGCCGATCAGCGCGGTGGCCAGCCCGATCGGCGGCTCGGCCGGCGGAACCGCCGTGCGCGACAGAAGATCGGCGCCGAGCGTCAGCGCCGCCCCGGTCAGCGCCGCCGCCGGCAGCACCGCGCCATGGCCCGGCCCGACCAGAAGCCGCCCGATATGCGGCGCGACGAGGCCGATGAAGCCGATCGGCCCCGCCGCCGCCGTCGCGCCGCCGATGGCGAGCGCGGTCGTCAGCCCGATGCGGCGCTTTTCGCGCTCCACATCCAGCCCGCTATGCCATGCCGCGCGCTCGCCAAGCTGGAAAAGATCCAGCGCCCGCGCGCGGCGGGCGAGGAACAGCGCCGCCGGCGCCGCCAGCAGCAGCGTCGGCGCGACCACATCCCAGCGCGCGCCGCCAAGCGAGCCCATGGTCCAGAAGGTCAGCTCGCGCAGCTGCGCGTCATTGCTGATATAGACCATCACGCCGACATAGGCCCCGGCGACGGCGTTCACCGCCACCCCGGCCAGAATCACCGTCGTGACGGAAACCCCGCCCCGCCGTCGCGCGATCAGGAAGACGAATCCCGTCGTCGCCGCCGCGCCGACAAAGGCCGCGAGGGGCAAAAGCCAGGGCCGCGCCTCCATCGGCGCGCCGCCGATCAGCGCCTCGCCCAGCACGATGACGGAAACGGCGCCCACCGTCGCCCCGGCCGAAACCCCGATCAGGCCGGGATCGGCCAGCGGGTTGCGCAGCACCCCCTGAAGACAGGCCCCCGAAAGCCCGAGCGCCACGCCGATCACCGTCGCCAGCAAGGCGCGCGGCAGGCGGATTTCGTTGAAGATCACGGCGGCCTGCGGCTCCGCCCGGCCGATCGCCGCATCGGCGATCTCGCCGAAGGAAAGCCGCACCGGCCCATAGGCGAGTTCGGCGAAGAACAGGATCGCCGCCAGCGCCGCCATCAACGCGATCAGCCCCACGCGCCTGTCGCGCAGGTCCGGCGCGCGAAGGCGCGGGATGACGGCGGCCCACGCCAAGGGTCAGAGCCCCGCCGCGCTTATCGCCTCGGGCGAATGGATCATCCGCGCCAGCGCCGCCACCCCTTCGGGCGCGCGCGGCCCCATGCCGAGCAGCAGCATCGTGTCGATCACGCCGATCCGGCCCGCCGCCCCGGCCGGGGTCGCGGCGATGTCGGGGCGCGCGGCCAGCCCCTCGATCCCGCCGTCGCGGGCGGCGTGGGCGCTGGAGACGACGACATGATCGGGCGCGGCGGCGATCAGCGCCTCCCGGCTCATCGGCTTGTAGCCGGGGATGTCGGCGGCGGCGTTGATCCCGCCCGCCTCGCCGATCATGGCGTCGGCGGCGGTGCCGGCCCCGCCGACCAGCGGCGCGCCTTCGCTGATCGTCATGATGAACAGCACGCGGGGGCGATCCGGTATCCTGGCGACGGCGTCGCGCACGGCGCCGAGGCGGGCGCCGAAATCGGCGGCCAGCGCCTCGCCCCCCGCCTGATCCTCCAGCGCCTCGCCGACAAAGCCGATTTTCGCGGCGATCTGGTCGAGCGTCGCCGTTTGCGGCGCCATGACGACCTCCAGCCCCGCATCGCGCAGCAGCGAGAGCGCCGCCGGCGGGCCGGAGCCGGGATCGGCGAGCAGCAGATCCGGCGTCAGCGCCAGCAGCCCTTCGGCGGAGAGCTGGCGAAAATAGCCGATCTGCGGCAGGGCGCGCGCCGCCTCCGGGTAAATGGAGGTCGCGTCGACCCCGACCAGACGCTCCTCATGGCCGAGCGCGTAGACGATCTCAGTCAGTGCGCCGCCGGCGGTGGCGATTCGCGCCGGCGGTTCGGCGAGGGCGGGCGCCGCGAGCCCGGCCGCAAGCGCGAGGATCAGCGTAGCGGCTCGTTTCATCTGGTCACCTGTCCATCCGTCATCGGCGCGCTTTCGCACCGGAAGTCGCCTCGGCGGGCCTGTCTCTTACCTGACTATTACTCTCAAGAATCCGGTCGTCGCAAGCCTTGAGCGACTCAAACAAGGCGCGCCGCCGGCGTCGATTGACAGGCGCGGGGGGCGGCCGGAGAATGCCGCCCGACAAGGCCGCCGCGCCCCGGCAGGCGGCGATCCGCCGAAGGGAGCGAGACTTGAAGAAAGCGACAGCCTACGCGCCGCTGACCGCCGGCGCCTTGCCCGCGCGTCTGGTCGGCGTTCCTGCGCTCGCGGCGCGCGTCGGGGCGAATCCGGCGGAATGGCGGGTGCGGGAGGTCGGCGACGGCAATCTCAACCTCGTGTTCATCGTCGAGGGGCCTGTCGGTGCGATCGTGGTCAAGCAGGCGCTGCCCTATGTCCGGCTGGTGGGCGACAGTTGGCCGCTGCCGCTGAAGCGCGCCTTCTTCGAATATCACGCCCTGACCCGGCAGGCCGCGCGCGACCCCGGCGCCGCGCCGGAGGTTTTTCATTTCGACGAGGAGCAGGCGCTGATCGCGATGGAGCGCCTCAGTCCGCACCGGATCCTGCGCCTGAAGCTGATCGCCGGAGAGCGGGTCGAGGGGCTGGCGGAGCGGCTGGGGCTTTTCTGCGCCCGCACCGCCTTTCGCGGCTCCGATCTCCATCTGAGCCCGGCCGAGCGCAAGGCCGACGCCGCGCTTTTCCTCGGCAATGTGGAGATCATGGCGATCACCGAGGGGCTTGTCTTCACCGATCCCTATTTCGACGCGGAGATGAACAATCACAATCCGCTTCTGGACCCCGTGGTCGCCACGCGCCGCGCCGACGCCGCGCTGAAGTCGGAGGCCCAGCACATGCTCCGCCGTTTCGCCGCCAAGGCGGAGACCATGGCCCATGGCGATCTCCATTCCGGCTCGGTGATGTGCACGGAAGACGAGACGAAGGCCATCGACCCCGAATTCGTCTTCTACGGGCCGATGGGTTTCGATATCGGCATGCTGGTCTCGAATTACCTGATGGCCTTTTTCAGCCAGCCGGGGCATCGGACGCCGGCGGCGCTGAAACCCTATCAGGACTGGATTCTGGGTGTGATAGAGGGGACGTTCGCCCATTTCACCGCCGAATTCAGCCGGCTCTGGGCCGAGGAGCGCAGGGGCATGCTCTATCCCCGCGCGCTTTTCGAAGACCAGGGCCAGTCCTCCGATCACGCCCGCGACGCGCTGTTGCGGGAGATATGGGAGGATGCGATCGGCTTCTGCGGGATCGAGATGCACCGGCGGGTGCTGTCGCTGGCGCATAACGCCGATTTCGAAACCATCGAAGACCCCGCCGCCCGCGCGAGGCTGGAGGCGCGGAACCTGATGATGGGGCGCGAACTGGTGCTGAAACGGCGCGAGATCGCCGACCCCGCCGCGCTCACCGCGCTGGCGCGGCGTTATGACGAAGGGGATTTCCTGTGAAAGTCGGCGAGACGCATCACCGTTCGATCTGGCGCGACGAGGCGACGGGCGAGACCCGGATCATCGACCAGCGTTGGCTGCCGCATGAATTCCGCGTGGCGGTGATACGCACGCTGGAGGAATTCGCCACCGCGATCCGCGACATGTGGGTCCGGGGCGCGCCGCTGATCGGCGCGACGGCGGCCTATGGCGTGGCCGAGGAGATGGCGCGCGACCCTTCGGACGCGGCGCTCGACAACGCGTGGGAGACGCTCCACGCCACCCGGCCGACCGCGATCAACCTCCGCTGGGCGCTGGATCGCTGCCGCGAGGCGCTGCGCCCGCTGCCCGAAGCGGAACGCGGCGCGGCGGCGGCGCGGCTCGCGGCGGAGATCGCCGATGAGGATGTGGAGATCAACCGCCGGATCGGCGAACACGGGCTTGCGCTGATCCGCGACATCTCCGCGCGGAAACCCGCGGGCGAGCCGGTGCGCATCCTCACCCATTGCAACGCCGGCTGGCTGGCGACGGTGGACTGGGGCACCGCGACCAGCCCGATCTATCAGGCGAAGGACGCCGGCCTGCCGGTTCATGTCTGGGTGGATGAGACCCGCCCCCGCAATCAGGGCGCGCTGACGGCCTGGGAGCTGGGCG
>JBKECG010000265.1:0-9272 GCA_047974395.1 Pikeienuella sp.
GGCGCGCCCGGCCTCGATCCCCGGCGCGGAATCGTCGGCGACCAGCACCTCGGCGGGATCGGCGATTCCGAAATGCGCCATGCTGGCCAGAACCCCGTCCGGCGCCGGGCGCGGGCGGGGAATGTCGTCGGCGGCGACGACGTGATCAGGCCATAGCCCGGCGGCGGCGGCGACGGGCAGCATCGCCTCCAGGATCACCCGTGCGTAGCCGGTGGTGGAGCCGATCTTCACCCCTCTCGCCCGGAGCGCCGCCAGCACCTCCGGCGCGCCGGGGATCGGCGCCGCCTCGCGCGCGGCGATGGCGATGGCGAGGGGCTCGAAAGCGGCGTAGAGCCGGTCGATGGCGGTCTCGTCCACGGGGCCCTGCGCCGCCTCCCAGCGCGCGCGCAGTCCGGGTTCGGCCAGCATCGCCGCGATATGAGGGCGCTTGGCCAGACCCATCGGCGCGCGGGCCTCCGCCTCCGTCGCCTCCACGCCGAAACCGGCGAAGGTCTCCACGAAAGCCAGCGCCGGGGCGCGCGAGCCGTGATCGACGAGCGTGCCGGCCCAGTCGAAAACGACGAGCCGGATCACAGCGCCTCCCCCACGCCATTGAGCGCCAGCCAGAGACAGGCCGTCGCCAGCGCCGTCAGCAGGACGCGCAGCGGCAGCCACCAGCGCGGCGCCAGCTTCGCCCGCCAGAACAGGAAGTCGATCGCCAGAAGCGCCGGAAAGCCGAAGAGCAGCAGCGAGACGATCTCCCCCGGCTCGACGATGGTCGCGACGAAGAGCAGCGCGGCCGGCGCCGCCGCCAGCCCCAGCCAGCGCCAGCCGGCGCGCCCGGAAACGCGGCTTGAGCCGCTGGCGAAACCCCAGAAGGCGCCGCTCAGAAAGGCGAACAGCATCGGGCCGTAGATCTCCAGCACCATCAGGGGCGGCGCGAAATCGCTGGCGATGGCGGGGATCTGCGCCGAGAGCGCGCCGTAGGCGAAAGGCGCGAGGCCCGCGAGCCCGATCAGAAGCGGCGGCCGGGGAAACGGGAGTTTCAAATTCTCACCATCGCCAGTCGGACGGCCAGATAAGCAAGCACCCCCGCGAAATCCCAGTTGAGACAGATCATCGCCGGCGGGCGGCGCAGCACCCAGCCCCGCGCGGCGAAGCCGGCCAGGCCGATAAGCGCGAGGACCGCGAAAACCACGGCCAGGAAGGCGCCGCCAAGCAGGGCCGCATCCTCGCCATCCGGCGTGGCGAGGGCGACGATGAAAAACTGGAGCGAGATCACGCCGCGCTTTCGCGCAGCACGCGCGGCGGCTTGAACTGCACCCGCTCGACCGCGGTCTCGACGATCTCCACCGTGACGTCGTAGCGGGCGCGAAAGGCGTCGATCACCTCATCGACCAGCACTTCGGGGGCGGAGGCGCCGGCGGTGATCCCCACCGCCTTCGCCCCGATCAGCGCGCGCCAGTCGATATCGGCGGCGCGGGGGGCGAGCTGAGAATAGCCGCAGCCGGCGCGCCGCCCGACCTCCACCAGCCGCTGGGAGTTGGAGGAGTTGGGCGAGCCGATCACGATCAGCGCGTCGATCTCGCCGGCCATGGCCTTCACCGCCTCCTGCCGGTTGGTGGTGGCGTAGCAGATGTCTTCCTTGTGCGGGCCGACGATATTCGGGAAGCGGGCCTTGAGCGCGGCGATGATCTCGGCCGCGTCATCCACCGAAAGCGTGGTCTGGGTGATGAAGGCCAGCCGCTCCGGATCGCGGGGGTTGAGCTTCGCCACATCCGCCGCCGTCTCCACCAGCAGCACCTCGCCCTCGGGCAACTGGCCCATGGTGCCGATGGTCTCCGGATGGCCGTCATGGCCGATCATCACCATCTGCAAGCCGTTGTCGTGATGGCGCTGGGCCTCGATATGGACCTTGCTGACCAGCGGGCAGGTCGCGTCCACGAACAGCATCTCGCGCGCCGTCGCCGCCGCCGGCACCGATTTCGGCACGCCATGGGCGGAGAAGATCACCGGCCGGTCGTCCGGGCATTCCTCCAGCGTCTCGACGAAGACCGCGCCTTTCTCGCGCAGCCCGTCGACGACGAATTTGTTGTGCACGATCTCATGCCGGACATAGACCGGCGCGCCCCATTTCTGGATCGCCATCTCGACGATCCTGATGGCGCGATCGACGCCGGCGCAGAAGCCGCGCGGCGCGGCGATATGGAGGGTGAGGGCCGGTTTGCTCATGGCCCGGAGGGTTACATGAGGGGCGGGCTGATGGGAAGCGGGGCGGGGGCGAAACGGCTGAAGTTCGCTTGCTTCCCTCCGGGCGAGAGGCGTGGCGACTGACCGGCGCGCCTATTCCCGCCGGACCTTGTCGAAGGGCCACCCCTTGATCGCGGCGAGCCAGAGCGGCTCCTCCTCGTCGCCAAATCCACGCTGGCAGAATGCGAGCGCGGTTTCAACCATCTCGGGCATGAGCGTTTCGGCCAGAGCCACCTGACGCGGCCGGTCCGAGTTGGCCGCGCCGTACAGGACCACCTCGTCCACTCCCCCAGCAGCATTGGGATGAGGGTATCCGTACAAACTGTATTTCTCACGCTTGGGGTGTCGGGCCGCCAGCAGATATTCGCGCCAGGCCATCAGATCGAAACCGAAATCGCACAACGTCATCCGGACGAGCCCGATACGGCCGCAGATCGCCTTCGCGGCCATGACGTCGTCGCGCAACATGCCACAATCGGCGGCCCTCTCATCCCAGTAGTTCGCCTCAAGGTTGTTTTGACCCCAACCGGCCAGCGCGACCATATCGAAACAGACCGGCGCGACGCGGCCGAAATACGGGTCGGTCATTCAACTGCTCCTTGCAGTTGCTGCATCGACGCCACCACCGCGACCCTATTCATCACATGCCCCGACCTTAGCGCGGATGGCCTCGGGTTCGCCATGATCCTCATGGGCGCAGAGCGCGTGATTGCCCAGCACCTCGATCACCCGGCAATCGGAGATCGCGCCGTGGCTGCCCTGCGTCACCATCCGCTCCAGCTCCCCTTGCAGGGCCTGAAGCCGGGCGATGCGTTCCTTGACCGCGACCAGTTGCTTCCGGGCGACGCTGTCGGCGGCGGCGCAGGACTGGTCGGGCTGATCGGAAAGGTCCAGAAGTTCGCGGATCGCCTCCAGCGGGAAGCCGAGATCGCGGGCGTGGCGGATGAAGGCCAGCCGCTCCAGCGTTTTCCGGCCATAGAGCCGCTGATTGCCGGCGCTGCGTTCGGCCTCGGGCAGAATGCCGATCTGCTCGTAATATCTGATGGTTGGCACTTTCACATGAGCGGCGGCGCTCAGTTTTCCGATGGTCAGCATCAGAAACTCCTTGAAGCTCTAGTTGCTGGAGAGATTAGGAATTCGAATCACTGGATGCAAGCGGCCCGGCGACGCCCGGGCGAGGAGACGGCGATGACGGAAGCGGTCAGACGCGAATGGACGGTCAGCGGCATGGATTGCGCGGCCTGCGCGGCGAAGGTGACGAAGGCGGTGGAGCGGATGCCCGGCGTCAGCGAGGTGAGGGTCGCGCTGATGAGCGAACGGCTGTCGCTCAACCTCGCCCCCGGCGCCGCCGATCCCGACCAGATCGAGGATGTCGTCCGCAAGCTCGGCTATGGCGTCGCCCCGCGCGGCGCGGAAGGGCCGGCGGCGAAAACGCATGGCGCCTGCTGCGCCGGCCATGATCATGATCATGACCACGGCGCGGCCGGCTCCACCGCCGAACGGACCCGCCACGCCCATGACGATCCGGCGGATCGCGGCAAGGGCTGGCTCCGCACGGCGAAGGGCAGGCTGGTCGTCTTCACCGGCGCGCTGCTCACGGCGGCCTGGGGGGTCGATCTGCTGACCTCCTCCGCCTATGGCTACTGGGCCTTCGCCGCCGCCTGCGTCATCGGCGTCGCCCCGGTGGCGAAACGCGCATGGGCGGCGCTGCGCATGGGCCAGCCCTTCACCATCGAGGGGCTGATGGCCATCGCCGCCATCGGCGCGCTGATCATCGGCGCGGCGGAGGAGGCCGCCTTCGTCATCTTCCTCTTCGCCATCGGCGAGGTGCTGGAGGGCGTCGCCGCCGGCAGGGCGCGGGACGGGATCCGCGCGCTGGCCGATCTCGCGCCCAAGACCGCGCTGCTGGAGACGGGCGGCGAAACCCGCGAGGTTCCCGCCGAAAGCCTGGAGATCGGCCAGACGGTGCTGGTTCGCCCCGGAGAGCGCATCCCCGCCGATGGCGAGATCGTCTCGGGCGCGAGCGGCGTCGATGAAAGCCCGGTGACCGGCGAAAGCGCGCCGGTGGCGCGCGGCCCCGGCGATCCGGTATTCGCCGGCTCGATCAACACCGAAGCGGCGCTGAGGGTCAGGGTGACGCGCGAGCCTTCGGACAACACCATCGCCCGCATCATCCGCCTGGTCGAAGAGGCCGAGGAGGCCCGCGCGCCGACCGAGCGTTTCATCGACCGGTTCTCGCGCTGGTACATGCCCGCCATCGTCGCAGCGGCGGCGCTCGTGGCGGTGATCCCGCCGCTGCTCCTCGGGCAGGAATGGGGGACATGGATCTATCGCGCGCTGGCGCTTCTGCTGATCGGCTGCCCTTGCGCGCTGGTGATCTCGGTCCCGGCCTCGATCACCTCTTCGCTCTCCTCGGGGGCGCGGCGTGGCCTGCTGATGAAGGGCGGCGCGGTGATCGAGGCGGCGGCGGGCGTGACCCGCGTCGCCTTCGACAAGACCGGCACGCTGACCCATGGCCGGCCAAGGGTGACCGATATCGTTCCGGCCATGGGCGTCGCGGACAGCGATCTTCTGGCCGTGGCCGGTGGGGTGGAGAGCGGCTCCGGCCACCCGCTCGCCCTCGCCATCCTGCGCCGGGCGGCGGAGGCGGGGATCAAACCGCTTCCCGCCGCCGGCGCCCGCGCCATCCCCGGCAAGGGCGCGGAGGCGGAGATCGGCGGCGAGACCGCCTGGGTCGCCTCGCCCCGCCATGCGGCGGAGACCGGCGGGATCGGCGCCGATCACGCCGCGCGGGCGCATGATCTCGAAGCCGAGGGCAAGACCGTGGTCGCGGTCTATCGCGCCGGCCGGCCGCTCGGCCTGATCGCCATGCGCGACGAGCCGCGCGAGGACGCGGCCGAGGCCATGCGCCAGCTGAAGGCGATGGGCATCGCCCCGGTGATGCTGACCGGCGACAACGCCCGCACCGCCGCCGCCATCGCCGGCGGGCTCGGCATGGCGCACCGGGCGGAGATGCTGCCCGAGGACAAGCTGATCGCCATCCGCGAGATGGGCGCGGAGGGCGGCGTGATGATGATCGGCGACGGCATCAACGACGCGCCGGCGCTGAAACAGGCCGGAATCGGCGTCGCCATGGGCTCGGGCGCCGATGTGGCGCTGGAGACAGCCGACGCCGCCATCCTGCGCGACCGGGTCGCGGATGCGCCGGCCCTGATCCGGCTGGCGCGGGCGACCATGGGCAATATCCGCCAGAACGTCGCCATCGCGCTGGGGCTGAAGGCGGTGTTTCTGGCGACGTCGATCATCGGCCTCACCGGCCTCTGGCTGGCGATCCTCGCCGATACCGGGGCGACGGTGCTGGTGACGCTGAACGCGCTGCGGCTGCTGCGGTTCGATCCCGTGAAGGAGGGATGACGCCGCCCCCTTTCTGGACCGCGCCGACGATCGGCCTGGCCTATCTGGCGCTTTTCCTCATCGGCGCCCTGCCGGCGATGCGGCGCGGGAGGCGGGTCTGGCTCTTCGGCGCGATGATCGGGAAGGAACGCGCTGCGGCGTTCGGCTTTCGCGCGGCTTTCGCGCTCGGGGCGCTCTGGCCGCTCTTCCGCCTCGCCTTTCCCGGAACGGGGCGCGACGATCCGCCGCCGGGCCTCGCCTTCGCCGGAGCCGGCCTCGCCCTCGCGGGCGCGGCGCTCGCCCTTGCGGCGCAGTTCAACATGGGCGCGTCATGGCGGGTCGGCGTCGTCGAGGGAGAGACCGGCGCGCTGGTCCGGACCGGGCTTTTCCGCCTGTCGCGCAACCCGACCTTCCTCGGGCAGGCGACGCTCCTGGGCGGGATCGCGCTGGCGGCGCCGTCCCTGCCGACCGTCATCGCGCCGCTTCTCTTCCTCTGGTCGGCCAATATCCAGATCGGCGGCGAGGAACGCGCGCTTCTGGCCGCGCATGGGCCGGATTACGCCGGTTACATGAAGCGCACGCCGCGCTGGATCGGCCTGCCGAAAGCGCGGGCCCGGACGGGGTGACGCTCACGCGAAAGCGCCGGGCGGAAATCTTGACGCGACCATATTGACTGCAACTGCAAATCATTCTCATATACGCGCAACCATGGACACGCTCGCCAGCCAGCCCCAGCCAGATTCGCGTTTCCAGCCCGCCGCAGGCTGGCGGCGGCAGAGCCCTACCCCCTCGCTGTCGGAGGTTTTCGGCTCCATCGCCGTGCCGCGCGGCGGGGCGCCCTGGCGGCGGTTTCTCGCCTTTATCGGGCCGGGCTATCTGGTGGCGGTCGGCTATATGGATCCGGGCAACTGGGCGACCTCGCTCGCCGGCGGGGCCAAGTTCGGCTATGCGCTGCTCTTCGTCGCGCTCCTGTCCAACATCATGGCGATCCTGCTGCAATCCTTGTGCGCGCGGCTGGCCATCGCTTCGGGCCGCGATCTGGCGCAGGCCTGCCGCGACGCCTATCCCGCCTGGGTCTCATGGCCGCTCTGGCTGTTCGCCGAGGCGGCGATCATCGCCACCGACCTCGCCGAGGTGATCGGCGTCGCCATCGGACTGAATCTCCTGTTCGGGATTCCGCTGGAGATCGGCGTCTTCCTCACCGCCGCCGACGTCTTCCTGATCCTCTGGCTTCAAAACCGGGGTTTTCGCTGGGTGGAGGCCTTCGTCATCACGCTTCTGGTGGTGATCTCGGCCTGTTTCTTCGTCCAGATCGCCATGGCCGACCCGGATTGGGGCGGGGTGATCCGCGGCTTCGCCCCGACGGTGGAGATCGCGACCAACCCGGAGATGCTCTATCTCGCGCTCGGGATCATCGGCGCGACGGTGATGCCGCATAATCTCTATCTGCATTCGGGCATCGTCCAGACGCGGAACTGGGGCGGCGACCCCGGCGCGCGCCGGCGGGCGCTGCGGATGGCGACATGGGATTCGACCGTCGCGCTGATGCTGGCGCTGGCGATCAACGCCTCGATCCTGATCCTGGCCGCGGCGACCTTTCACGCCTCCGGCAACACCGAGATCGTCGAGATAGATCAGGCCCACGCCCTGCTGGCCCCGCTTCTGGGCGGGGCGCTGGCGCCGGCGCTTTTCGGCGTCGCGCTCCTCTGTTCGGGGCTGAACGCCACCGTCACCGCGACCATGGCCGGGCAGATCGTGATGGAGGGCTTCATCAACTTCCGCATCAGCCCGGTGCTCAGGAGGCTGATCACCCGCTCCATCGCGCTGGTTCCGGCGGTGGCGGTGATCCTGATCTGGGGCGGGCAGGAGACCGGGCGGCTCCTGATCCTCAGCCAGGTGGTGCTGAGCTTCCAGCTTCCCTTCGCCATCGTGCCGCTGGTGATGTTCACCGCCAGCCGCGCCAAGATGGGCGATCTGGCCGCGCCGCGCTGGCTGACCGCGCTTTGCGCCGTGATCGCGGTCACGATCATCGCGCTGAACCTGAACCTGCTGATCTCCATCGCCGCCGCCTGAAGGCGCAGCGTCAATTCGCCGCTTGAACCTCGGGCCGCATGAAGGTTTAGCCGTCAGTCGGAGCTGAAACCATGGAGCGGGACCGCGTGAGCAAGACGCAGAGACCAGCCGCCGGCGATGGGGCGCGCGCCCGATGCGCCTGAACAGGCTGCAAAAGGCGCTCTGGATCGCCGCCATCCTCGCCCTCGGCGCCTTCGCCGCGGCGCAGCTTGTCGGCCCGCGCCAGCCGGCGGAGGAGACCGCCGAATCCTTCCGGCCCGCATTCAGCCTGCCCGATGGCGCCGGCCGCCTGCGCGACAACGCCGAGTTCCGCGGCCGCTGGCTGCTGGTCTTTTTCGGCTTCAGCAACTGCCCCGACATCTGCCCGACCACGCTGGCCGAGGTCGCCCGGGTCATGGACGGGCTGGGCGCGGATGCGGAGAAAGTGCAGCCGCTCTTCATCTCGATCGACCCCGAGCGCGACCGTCTTCTCGGGATCGACGATTTCACCGGCGCCTTCCACCCTTCGATCCTCGGCCTCGCCGGCGACGCCGCCCAGACCAGCGCCGCCGCGAAGAGTTTCCATATCTTTTACGAGCGCGAGGATGACGAGGCCGCGCCCGACGGTTACACCATGTCGCACAGTCAGGGCCTGTTCCTGATCGGCCCGGATGGCGAATGGCTGCGCCAATACGCCTATGGCATGCCGGCGGCCGAAATCCTCACCGACCTGAAAGAAAGGATCTGAACCCATGAAAAAGCTCGCTTTCGCTCTCCCGCTCACCCTTCTGGCCTCGACGGCCGCGGCCGAAGACTGCCCGAGTTGGGCGCTGGGCGATCTGAGCGTTTCCGGCGCCTGGGCGCGCGCGACGGTCGGGCAGGATCGCCCGGGCGGCTTCTACGCCGAGATCGTCAACGCCGGCGCCGAAAGCGACGCGCTGGTCGCGATCTCCACCCCCGCGGCCGGCATGTCGATGCTGCATGAAACAGTGATCAAGGATGGCGTGGCCAGCATGGGGCATGTGACGGCCATCCCGGTTCCGGCCGGCGGCTCGGCCGCGCTCGCGCCCGGCGGCTATCACGGCATGCTGATGAAGCTGAACGCGCCGCTGAAGGAAGGGGAGCTCATCCCCCTGACGCTGACCTTCGAGAAAGCCGGCGAGGTCGTCATAGACGTCGCCATCGCCGCCATGAACGCCGAGGGGCCCGCGTGCCGGACCGGCGCAAACTGATCCTTGGCGCCGGGGCGGGGCTCGCCTTTGTCGGCGGCGCGATCGCGCTCGGGGCGTGGCGCGGCCGCGCGCCGCGCGATCCGCGCCTGCCCCCGCCGCTTTCGGAGATGGACTGGCGGCTGACCGACCATCGCGGCCGGGCGGTTTCGGCTGCGGACTGGCTCGGCCGGCCGGCCATGGTGTTCTTCGGCTTCACCTGGTGCCCGGATGTCAGCCCGACGACGCTGCTCGACATCGCCGGCTGGCTGGAGGCGCTGGGGCCGGATGCGGACCGTCTGACCGGCGCGCTGTTCTCACTCGATCCCGAACGCGACAGCCCGCCGGTGCTGGCCGAATATGACGCCTTGGTCGCCCCGCGCATCATCG
>JBKECG010000458.1:0-2158 GCA_047974395.1 Pikeienuella sp.
TGCTGAAGCATCGCCTCAAGAAGCTGAAGCTTCCGACCGTGCTGCGCGAGCATGAGAAGATCGCCCGCCAGTGCGCCACCGAGAACGTCGACCATGTTCGTTACCTTGCTCGCCTGATCGAATTGGAGCTCCTGGATCGCGAGGCGCGGATGATCGATCGCCGGGTCAAGGCGGCGAAGTTCCCGGCGATCAAAAGTCTGGAAAGCTTCGATTTCGACGCCATCCCGGCGCTGAACAAAAAGCTCGTGCTGGACCTGGCGCGCGGGGAGTTTGTCGGGCGCCGTGAGAACATTATCGCCCTCGGGCCATCCGGCGTTGGAAAGACCCATGTCGCCCTCGGCGTCGGCCTCGCCGCCTGCCAGCGCGGGATCAAGACCCGCTTCGCAACGGCGGCGGCCATCGTGCATGAGCTGATCGAGGCCCGCGATGAGAAGCGTCTCCTGCGCCTGCAGAAGCAGATGGCGACGCTGGAGCTCCTGATCATCGACGAACTCGGCTTCGTGCCGCTCTCAAAAACGGGCGCTGAGTTGCTCTTCGAATTGATCAGCCAGCGCTACGAGCGAGGCGCCACCATCATCACCTCGAACCTGCCATTCGATGAATGGACCGCCACCTTCGGAGAGGAACGCCTGACCGGCGCGCTTCTCGACCGATTGACCCACCACGTCCATATCCTCGAGATGAACGGCCAGTCCTATCGGCTCGCACAGAGCAAGGCCCGAAAGGCTCGCTGACCCCCGCCTCAAATCGCCAAATCAACCACGGGCGCGCTCTGACTCTTGCGGTCAGCGCGCCCTTGCCGCGTGCTGCGACGTCGCGCTCCGCTCCGGCCGAAATTCAGGGCGCCCAAATGGCCGGAAATTCCGACGCCATTGACACGCAACGAGTTTGACTTCCTCAATGACTATTGACCGCAGGGACGACGAGACGCCGGAGGCGGCGCCCCGTTCCCGGCACGCCAAACGACCGCCCACGGCGTCGGAGCAGCTTGAGGAATTGCTGGGCTATCCGTGGCCGTTCCCCGGCAGGCCACCCAAGCATGACCTCAGCACATGGACCGTCACCGACGATTGGCCCGACCCGGTTCCGGTTACGGAAGCCGAGATCGAGGTGTTCGAGCGATGGTTCGGCGATCTGTTCGATGAACTGTTTGGCATATCCGATCCTTGATAAATCCGGCAATATGCCGTATATAACGAAGGAAAGGAGTTCAGCCATGCCCAGACCCGCAAGCGAAGTGGAAACCGCCCGCCTTGAGGCGCGCGTTCCTGTCAACGTCTATGAGCAGATGCAGCGCGCCGCACGGCTGCGCGGCATGACGCTTACCGGCTATCTCATTGCGACAGCAGGCGAGGATGCCCGCCGCACGGTCGAGGAGGCTGACGTGCTGCGTCTGGCTGCCGAGGACCAGATGCGCTTTGCCAAGGCGCTGATTGATCCGCCCGCGCCGAACGCGCGTCTCGCCCGCGCCGCCAAGCGTCATGCTGACCTGATCGCGCCCCGGTGAGTGCAAGGTTCGCGATAGAGGCGCTGACCAAGGCCCACCAGCGCAAGACGTTCTCGTGCGGCAACGAGCGGATAGACCGCTATTTCCGCGAGACGGTCACGCAGGACGTAAAGCGCCGATACGCGACCTGCTTTGTCGCCCGAGACCTTGAAACCGACCGGATCGCGGGTTTCTACACGCTATCATCGAGCAACGTGCCGCTGACGGCCGTGCCCGAGCCGCTGGCGAGCCGGTTGCCGCGCTATCCCACTGTCCCGGCCGTGTTGATCGGTTGGCTTGGCCGCGATCAGTCCTATGCCGGGCTAGGACTCGGCGAGGCGCTGCTGTTCGACGCGATCAGGACCGTCGCCGAAGCGCCGATAGGCGCTCACGCCATATTCGCCGACGCCATCGACGCGAAGGCTGCGGCCTTCTACGCGGCCTTCGGATTCGCGCCGCTGACTGACCGGCCCAATACCCTGTATCTGCCTGTTGCGACTGCACAGCGCCTTTTGTCGGGAGAAACCCCATGACAACTTCCGCCGCCGACAAATCTCAGCCTCGGGTCATGCAGCGCGCCGCCCTTTACCTGCGCGTCTCGACGGCGCGGCAGGCCGAGCATGATGTGTCCATTCCCGACCAGAAGCGACAGGGCGAAGCCTATTGCGAGGC
>JBKECG010000320.1:0-13306 GCA_047974395.1 Pikeienuella sp.
AGCGCGACCTGCGGCAGGAACCGTTTCAGCGGCGCGACCCGTTCGGTGATCGCCAGCGCGGCGCGGGGCCGCGCGGCCGGTTCGGCGAAATCCGGCCCTTCGGGAAAAGCCTTCAGCCCGATCCGGGCGGTCACGCGGGTCGGCGCGAAACCCCAGCCGCGGGCGTAGCGCAGCGCATCCTCGACCACCGCATATTCAGCGATCGCCACCAGGCGCCGGTCGCGCGAAAGGTCGTGGACCAGATCGCTGGCCGAGGCCGGCGCCGCGGCCAGCGCGTCGGCGGCGGTCTCCTTCGGGCCAAGCTTCACCAGAAGCGCCCGTTCCGGCGGCAGCCAGATCTCGACCTGCGGCTCACGCTCGCCGGTCAGCTCCCGCGCCTTCTCCAGCACCACGACGATGGCGGCGTCGAAATCGGCCGGGTTCACCGGCGCTTCGAGCGCGGAGACCGCCGCCTCCACCCAGCCGCCCTCGTCGCGCCGACGCTTCAGGACAAAGGCGTCGGCGCGGAATTCGAGCGCGAGCCGCGCGCCCGCGCGCGCCGCCCCGTTCTCTCCGTCCTTCACCGCCCCATCCGTCACCGCGCCCGCTCCTCGCCACATGTCAGCGTCCGAAACCGGCGCGCCCGTTCCGACGCGCCGGCGACCCGCCTAAGCCTTCGCCTTCACAACCGCCTTGACCAGCGCCTGATCGAGATCGGCGATCAGATCGTCCGCATCCTCGATCCCGATGGAGAGGCGCACGACCTCCGGCCCCGCCCCGGCCGCGCTCTGCTGCTCGGCGGTCAACTGGCGGTGGGTGGTGGAGGCCGAATGGATGATCAGCGAGCGCGTGTCGCCGAGATTGGCGACATGGCTGAAGATCTCCACCGAATCGACCAGCCGGACGCAGGATTCGTACCCGCCCTTCACCCCGAAGGTGAAGATCGCGCCGGCGCCCTTCGGCATGTATTTCCGCGCCCGCGCCGCATAGGGATTGTCGTCGAGCCCGGCATAGGAGACGAACTCCACCGCCTCATGCCCGGCGAGGAATTCGGCGACCTTCTTCGCATTGGCGCAATGGCGCTCCATCCGCAGGCTCAGCGTCTCGATCCCGAGCAGGGTCTGGAAGGCGTTCATCGGCGACTGGCACATGCCGAGATCGCGCAGCCCGACGCCGATGCCGTGGAACGTATAGGCGAGCGGGCCGAAGGTCTCGGCGAATTTCAGCCCGTGATAGGCGGGCTCCGGCTGGGTCATCGAGGGGTGCTTGTCGGCCCCGATCCAGTCGAACTTGCCGCTGTCCACGACGACGCCGCCCATCGAGGTGCCGTTGCCCGAAAGATATTTCGTCGTCGAATGGACGACCTGCGTCGCGCCCCATTCGAACGGCCGGCAGAGATAGGGCGAGGCCGAAGTGTTATCGACGATGAAGGGCAGTTTCGCATCCGCGGCGATTTTCCCGACCGCTTCGAGATCGGTGATGTAGCCGCCCGGATTGGCGATGGATTCGCAGAAGATCGCCCGCGTGTTCGCGTCGATCGCCTTGCGGATGGCGTCTTCATCGTCGAAATCGACGAAGCGGCATTCCCAGCCGAAACGCTTGAAGGTCTGGCTGAACTGGGTGATCGAGCCGCCATAGAGCCGGTTCGAGGCGACGAAATTGCACCCCGGCGCCATCATCGGGAACAGCGCCATGATCTGCGCCGCATGCCCCGAGGAGCAGCAGACCGCGCCGACGCCGCCCTCAAGCGCGGCGATCCGCTCCTGCAACGCGCTGACCGTGGGGTTGTTCAGCCGGGTGTAGATATAACCCACTTCCTGAAGGTTGAAGAGCGCGGCCGCGTGGTCCGCGTCGCGGAAGACATAGGCCGTGGTCTGATGGATCGGCGTCTGGCGGGCGCCGGTCGCGGGGTCGGGGCGGGCCCCGGCGTGGATCTGCAAGGTGTCGAAACCATAGGCGCGCTCGGTCATTCCGGCCTCCCATCCCATCTGAGTCGCGGCGATGTTTCGCCTAAGTCAGCTTCGAGGACAAGCGGCCGCTGTTGAACCCGCCCATGGAAAGCTCGCCGACCAGCCGCTGATACTCCATCTTCGGGCAGAGATTCATCACCACCTCCAGCCCGGCGGCGCGGGCGCGGGCGGCGGCCTCCTCGTTGATCACGCCGATCTGCATCCAGATCACCTTCAACCCCCGGCCCAGAAGATGCTCCAGCGCCTCGTCCACGACGGCGCCGGCCTCTTCGGAGCGGCGGAAGATATCCACCATATCAACCCTCTCGCCGGCTTCGGCCAGCGCCTTCAGCGACGGGGCGACCGTCTCGCCCAGGATCTTCTGTCCGGCGACGCCGGGATTCACCGGCAGCACCCGGTAGCCTTTCAACCCCAGATAGCGCGCGACGTAATAGGATGGGCGAACCGGATTGGCGGAGACGCCGACCACCGCGATGGTCTTCACGCGGTCGAGAAGCGCGGTGAGTTCAGCGTCGCTAGGGCTCATGACGCCTCATTTCGCAGGGTGGGCGCGGCATGTCAAAGTCCGCCTTCCGTTCCCCTGCGCGAAAAAAATGCGCCCGCCGAAGCGGGCGCAGTCAGAACGAGGGACAGTGAGTGGATGAAGGAGACCCATCGAGCCCACCTTCAGAACTCATTTGAAGCTTATAGCAGATTTTGACCAGAGCGCGCTCGCATTTTTATGTCGGTTTGTTGCAATCAGTGTTCATTTTGATGTGGAGATCCGGCCGACGCAGCCGCGTCATGGATGAAAATCAAACAAAATCAATATGTTGAAAAATATTAACGGCCAGAACCTCAAATCGGCGCAAACGCCTCTCAGGGCCGCAACAATTTATTTCGGCCGGTTTCAGGGCGACCCGTAGCGCGAATCGCCCCCGCGCGGGCGCCATCCTCCCGGCGGAGATTCGGGGCCGGGGGAATCACTTTCCCCGGCGCCCCGCCTCCCGCGCGGCATGGAGCGCGACCGCGGCGGCGTTGGAGACGTTCAGCGAGCCGAAACCGGAGGCGAAGGGAATCCGCGCCAGCGAATCGCAGGTCTCCCGCGTTTTCTGGCGCAGCCCCGGCCCCTCGGCCCCGAGCACCAGCCCGAGCGGGCCGGGCGCCGCCACGGCGGGGCCGATCTCCTCCTCCGCCTCGCCATCCAGTCCGATCAACCGGAAGCCGAGCGCGCGAAGCCGCTCCATGGCCTCGGCGAGGTTCTTCACCCGGATATAGGGCTGGCGCTCCAGCGCGCCGGAGGCGGATTTGGCCAGCGCCCCGGTCTCCGGCGCGGCGTGGCGCAAGGGCGCGATCACCGCGCGGGCGCCGAAAACTTCCGCCGAGCGGAGAATCGCGCCCACGTTATGCGGGTCGGTCACCCGGTCGAGCAGCACCACGAGCGGCGAAGGATCATCCGGCGTCGGGGCGCAGACCTCCTCGGGCGCGCCCCAGTCGAGCGGGCGGGTCATCAGCGCCGCGCCCTGATGGACGGAGCCGGGATCGAGCGGCGCGGGAAAGCGGCGCGGATCGGCCTCCTCGGGCGCGATTCCGGCGGCCGCGATCGCCTCGCGGAGTTTTTCGGCGGCGTTGCGGGTGACGACGAGGCGCTCGACCCTCCGCGCCGGATTGGTCAGCGCGTCGCGCACCGCATGCAGGCCAAAGAGCCAGACCGGCGCCGGCCCTTCGCGCCGGGCGCGCTCCTTCTCGATGACCCAGGCGGGTTTTCCGGTTTTCGGCTCGCTCATGGCGCCTGATAGCGCGCCGGCGCGGGAAAGACCACGAGGGAAAGACGAGGCGGAAAGACGGGGCGGACAGACGGGGCGGAAAGACGGGGCGGAAAGACGGGGCGGACAGACGGCGCGCGCGCTGGCCCCCGGCGCGCGCGCAGGCCATATAGGGCGCATGGCGCGCAACAGCTATCATCACGGCAATCTCAAATCCGCTCTGATCGACGCGGTGCTGTCCCTGATCAAGGAGAAGGGGCCGAACGGGTTTTCCTTCGCCGAAGCCGCGCGGCGCGCCGGCGTCAGCCCGGCCGCGCCCTATCGGCATTTCAAGGACCGCGACGATCTGATCGTGGAGACAGCGCGTCGCGGCTTCGAGCTGTTCGCCGGGCGGCTGGAGGCGGCCTGGGATGAGGGCCGCCCCTCGCCGCTTTCCGCGTTCGAGCGGGTCGGACGGGCCTATCTCGGCTTCGCCAAGGCCGAGCCCGCCTATTTCGCCGCAATGTTCGAGGCCGGCGTCTCCCCCGATCACGACCCGGAGCTGCGCGCGTCCGCGGACCGCTCCTTTCGCGCGCTGGAGCGCGCCTGCGCCGCGCTGGCGATGAGCATGCCGGAGGAAAAGCGCCCGCCGATCCTGATGATGTCCTACCATCTCTGGGCGCTCAGCCATGGCGTCACCACGCTGTTCGGCCGGGGCGACCAGGCCCGGCGCAGCGCGCCGATGCCGGCCGACGACCTGCTGGAGGCGGGCGCGGCGATCTATCTGCGCGGGCTCGGGTTCTTCCCCGAAGACGACTGAACGATTTTTCGCCGCGGGCCGCTTGACGGGGCCGCATGGCTCGCCCATCTATGTGAATGTGATTAACATTAACATTCCGACGAGGAGGCGGAACCGGTGAACAAGGTTCTCGACTGGCTGGGACGCGGCGAAGCGTGGCTCGATTCGAAGGGCAAGGGCGCTTGGATCGCCGCGATGGTTCTCGGCTTCATTTTCGTCTGGCCGATCGGCCTGGCGCTGCTGTTCTACATGCTCTGGAGTGGACGAATGGGATGCAACAAGCGCGGCTGGAGCCGCCGTAACCGTAAATTCTCGCGGATCGAGGCGACCGGCAACGAGGCTTTCGACGAATATCGCGAGGAGACCCTGCGCCGGCTGGAAGAAGAGCGTTCCGCCTTTGTCGGCTTTCTCGACAAGCTGCGCCGGGCCAAGGACAAGGCCGAGTTCGACCAGTTCATGGCGGATCGCGGCCGCAAGCAGGAGGAAGAGCCGCAGCCGGCCTGACCTCTCCCTGCTCGCAGGAACACGGGCCGCGCGAAAGCGCGGCCCCTTTCGTTCAGCCGAACCCCTCGATCAGCCCCTCGACCCAGCAACGCAGGATCACCTGCGCCACCGCGCCCTTGCGCGCCGGGGCGATCTTCTCGTGCTGTCCGGCGAGCGCGGCGGCGACCTCCGCTTTCGGAACCCAGATCGCGTCCTCCAGCTCATGCTGGTCGAGCACGATCCCGGTCGCTTCCGCCCGCCCGGCGCAGCCGATCATCAGCGAGGCGGGAAAGGGCCAGGGCTGCGAGGTGACGTAGCGGACCTCGCCGACCGGAATCCCGGCCTCCTCCTGCACCTCGCGGCGCACCGCCTCCTCCACCGTCTCGCCCGGCTCCATGAACCCGGCGAGGAGGGAGTACATCCTCTCCGGCCAGACCGCCTGCCGGCCGAGCAGCACCTTGTCGCCGTCGAGAATCAGCATGATCACCACGGGATCGGTGCGCGGGAAATGCTGACGCCCGCAGGAGGCGCAGTCGAAACGCCAGCCGGCATGGGCGGGCTGGTTCCGCGCGCCGCAGGCGGCGCAGAACCCATGGGTCGTCCGCCATTCGAAAATCCCCTTCGCCGCCGCCGCGACCCCGGCGTCGCGCTTGTCGATCTCGCCCATGATGGCGCGGAGATCGACGAACTTGCGATCCTCGGAAAGGTCCAGCGTGCGCCGATCGACGAATTCCGCCGGTTTCTCATCCGGGGGCGCGATATAGGAGACATCGGCGGCGAAATGCGCCAGCCCGCTCTCATCCAGCCCCATGAAGATCGGGGCCTCCGGACTTTCCGTCACCAGCGCATCGGTGGCGGATACCCAGGCGAGGCGCGGCCCCGCCTCGGTCAGGTCGAAAAGCGGCTTGCCGCGCCAGAAGGGCGTGACGCGCGTGGCGGGGGCCGCCAGCAGGCGGGCGATTTCGGCCTCGTCGCGGCGCAGCCGGTCGGCGCGGTCCAGAAAACTGCCCGCGAAGGTGACTTCGGATTCGGGGATCATGCCGCGAAGATTGCACCGCCTTTTCGCGCCGGGCAAGCCCGGCCCCGCGCGTCTTTCCTCCGGCCGCCGGATCGCAGACAATCAGCCGCCAAGCCGGAGGATAGCCGATGCCAGACAAGCGCCTGAACGAACCGCGAATCGACGCCGAGGAGATCGCCGCCTGGATCAACCGATGGGTCGCGATCGAAAGCCCGACCGAGGACGCCGCCGCCGTCAACCGCATCGCCGATCTGGTCGCCGCCGAATGCGCGGAGATGGGCCTGATCGTGGAGCGCACGCCCGGCGAGGACGGCTGGGGCGATCTCCTGCGCGCCCGCAGCCCCGGTCATGACGGCAGGCCGGGGGTGCTGGTCCTCACCCATCTCGACACGGTGCATCCGGTCGGCACGCTCGAAGGCGCCAATCCGATCCGGCGCGAGGGCGACCGGCTCTATGGTCCGGGCGGCTATGACATGAAGGCGGGCGCCTGTCTCGCGCTCTACGCCTGGCGTCATCTGAAGCGCAAGGGCGGCGACAGCCGCCTGCCCGTCACCTTCATGTTCATGCCGGAGGAGGAGGTCGGCTCCCCCTTCAGCCGCCGCCTGATCGAGGAGGAGGGAAGGCGCGCGAAATATGTGCTGGTGACCGAACCCGCCCGCGACGGCGGCAAGGTCGTGGTCGCGCGCAAGGGCGTCGGGCGCTTCGCGATCACCGCCACCGGTCGCCCCTCGCACGCCGGCACGCAGCATCAGGCCGGCCGCAGCGCCATCCGCGAGATCGCCCGCCAGGTCGAGCGGATCGAGGCGATGACCGATTACCAGCGCGGCGTCACCTTCAATGTCGGCCTGATCGCGGGCGGAACCGGCGTCAACGTGGTGCCGCGCGAATGCCGGATGGAGCTGGACATGCGGGTGCTCACC
Source organism: Pikeienuella sp. (assembly GCA_047974395.1). Taxonomy (GTDB): domain Bacteria; phylum Pseudomonadota; class Alphaproteobacteria; order Rhodobacterales; family Rhodobacteraceae; genus Pikeienuella. Next base: position 6,894 of record JBKECG010000320.1, read on the forward strand.
GCCGCGGACGGAGAGGAGATGACCGCCCTCATCCACGCGCTCGAACCTTTCGACCCCGAGGTGGCGCTGAAGGTGGAGGGCGGCATGAACCGCCCGCCCTATGAGATGACGCCGGCGACCGAGGCGCTCTTCGAGATCGCCCGCGAGGCCAGTCGGGAGCATGGGCTGGACCTTGAATACACCCCCGTCACCGGCGGCGGATCGGACGGCAATTTCACCGCCGCGCTGGGCGTTCCGACGCTGGACGGCATGGGCGCGGACGGGGCCGGGGCGCATACGCTGGAGGAGCATATCCTCGTCTCCTCGCTGCAACCGCGGGCGGAGACATGGGTGAAGCTGTTCGAGCGGCTGGAATGAGCCCCCGCCCGCCGGGCCGGGGCCGGCGGCTAACGGCGGCGCTTTCGCGGAAACATCAGCCCCTTGCGCGCGCGCGGGCGGCGTTTCCGGATCAGGTAGAAGAAAAGCGCCAGCGCCAGCGCGGTGGCGAAGACCGGCGCCGAGAGCGCGGGCGCGGCGATCCCCTCCCATGTGGCGGCGGAGATATTCTCCCGCACGAAAGCCTCCGCCGCAGAAAGGCTCGCCGGGTCGATCGCCCGCCAGCAATCCGCGGTCGAGGAGAACAGCTCCGCCCGCCCCTGCGCCTGGGAGCGCCACAGGTCCAGCGCCAGCGCAAGAAGCGCCAGCGCGCTGAAAATCATGCAGAAAATAAGGCGCAAACAGCCTCCTCAGGGTCGCGTCGCTCTCTTTCCGAAGCGCCCGGGACGCTCGCCGCTCCGCCCTCCGGGTTCAACCATGTCTTCCGGCGCGCGCCGAATCGCGCGGCGACGGATGCTTGAGCCGCGCGCCCATCCGCTCTAGAGCGTTTCCCGTTCAGACTGGATCGCCAGTCTGAACGGGAACCGCGACCAGGTGACCGGCCCACCTGTCCTAGTTTCCGACCTGACTGATACAGTCAGGTCGGAAACCGCTCAAATCGTCGGCAAACGCGGGATGAAGACATGTTCACCGGAATCATCACATCTGTAGGCGAGATCGCCACCGCCGAGCGGCGGGGGGACGATCTGCGCCTCTCCATCGCCTGCTCTTACGCGGCCGAGACCATCGCCATCGGCGCCTCGATCGCCTGTTCCGGCGTCTGCCTGACCGTGACCGGACGCGGCGCGCATGCGGCGGGCGCGGTTTTCAGCGCCGATGTCTCGGCCGAGACCCTCTCCAAGACCACGCTTGGCGGGATGAAGCCCGGCGACAGGCTCAACCTCGAACGCGCGCTGAGGATCGGCGACGAGCTTGGCGGGCATATCGTCACCGGCCATGTAGACGGCGTCGGCGAGATCGCCTCGCTTCATGACGATGGCGAGAGCCTTCGCGTCGGCGTCGCCGCCCCCGAGGCCATCGCCCGCTTCATCGCCGCCAAGGGCTCGGTGGCGATGGACGGCGCCTCGCTGACGGTGAACGAGGTCGAAGGGCGCCGTTTCGGCGTCAATCTCATCCCCCATACCCGCGCCGAGACCACGTTCGGCGCGCTCAGGACCGGCCAGAAGGTGAATCTGGAGATCGACGTCCTCGCCCGCTACGTGGCGCGGCTGGCCGAAGCCGGCTGAAACCCGCCTTCGCGCCATGGGACCGGGGCCGGCCCATCGGCTATAGTCCCCGCGCCGGGGCCGGTTCCCGGCGACGCAGCAGGGCGGATCCAGGGGATGAAGATACTTGTCGCGGAGGATGACCGGACCTCGGCCGAATTCATCGCCCGGGGCCTTGGCGAGCAGGGCCACAATGTGGAGACCGTGGCCGACGGGCGCGACGCGCTGGCCTGGTGCCTCTACAATCCCTGCGACATGGTGGTGCTGGACCGGATGATGCCCGGCATGGACGGGCTGGCCGTGGTCAGGGCGCTGCGCGCCGCCGGGCGGCGCATGCCGGTGATCTTCCTGACCGCGATGGGCGATGTCGAGGACCGGGTGGAGGGGCTGCGCGCCGGCGGCGACGATTATCTGGTGAAGCCCTTCCATTTCTCGGAGCTGACAGCGCGGATAGAGGCTCTGGCCCGCCGCCCCGCAGCGCAGGAGACCGAGACCCGGCTGAAGGTTCACGATCTGGAGCTGGACCTTCTGAGCCGAAGCGCCACCCGCGCCGGGGTCGCGATCGAATTGCAGCCGAAGGAATTCGCGCTTCTGGAGGCCCTGATGCGCAACGCCGGGCGAATCGTCACCAGGACCATGCTGCTGGAGCAGGTCTGGGATTTCAGCTTCGATCCGAAGACCTCGGTGGTCGAGACGCATATGAGCCGGCTCCGCGCCAAGATCGACCGGCCCTTCGATACGCCGCTGATCCACACCACGCGCAATTCCGGCTATTCGATCCATGCGCCAAGGTAACATCCTCTCCGGCGCCGCCTTCCGCGTCGCGGCGCTTTCGCTCGCCGCCTTCTGCGTGGTGATGCTGGCCACGGGTTTCGCCATTGTCGAGATCGTGCGCGCCTCGATGATTCGCGACATCAGGGTGAAGATCGCCGAAGAGGTGGTGCTTTTCGATGAGATCTACCGGAACGAGGGGCCGGTCGCGCTGGTGGAGGCGATCGAACGGCTTTCGCGGCTGAAGATGCCGGCGCAACCCATTGTCGGGCTTTTCGATCCGAACGGCGCCAGGGTGGCGGGCGATGTGGAGCTTGCGCCCGGCTTCATCGGCTGGGGCGAGATCGCGCAGCGGGTCGGCGGGGCCAGGGCCAAGCAAGGCTATCATGTGGAGGTGGTCTCGCTCGCCGGCCGCAAATTCGTGGTCGGGCGGAGCCTCGACACGGTCGAGGCGATGGAGCGCACGCTGACCCGGGCGCTGCTGACCGCAGGCGCGATCTTCGTCCTCGTCTCGCTGGCCATCGGCTATGTGCTCAGCCGCAACATGCTCGGCAAGCTGGAGACGATGGCGGCGGTGCTGGAGGATGTCTCCCGCGGGAAGAGCGGCGCGCGGCTGCCGACCGGGGACGGGCGCGATCAGATCGACCGGATCTCGGTGATGATCAACGCCCATCTCGACCGGCTTTCGGCGCTGATGGAGACGACGCGGAACTCGATCACCGCGCTCGCGCATGACCTGAGAACGCCGCTCAACCGCACCTTCCTTTCCGTACAGAAAGCCGCCGACGAGCGCGCCGGCGAGGCCGACCGCCGCGCCGCGCTGGAGGCCGCCGGGGCGGAGATCGGCGCGATCGGCGAGACTTTCGACACGATCCTGCGCATCGCGCGCATTTCCGCCGAGGAGGGCGACGGCGGATTCGAGCGGATCTCCGCCGCCGAACTGGCGCGCGAGATCGCCGAGACCTATCAGCCGGTGCTGGAGGATACGGGCCGCGACCTGGCGATTGAAACGCCGGCGGGCGACCCGGCCTGGATCATGGGCGACCGGCGCATGCTGTTCCAGCTTCTGGTGAATCTGGTCGAAAACGCCGCCCGCCACGCGCCCGAAGGCGACACCGTGACCATTCTGGCGCGCACGGATGGGCCGGCGGCGCGGATCGAGATCGCCGATCACGGCCCCGGTATCCCGCCAGAGCGGCGCGAGGAGGCGATCAAGCCCTTCCATCAGATCGCCGGCCTGGGCGCGCCGGGCGGCGCAGGGCTTGGCCTCGCCCTCGCCCGCGCCATCGCCGACCGGCATCGCGCGGCGCTGGAGCTTTCGGACAACGCCCCAGGCCTGCGGATCGCGGTGCGCTTTCCGCCGGTTCAGGAAGGGCCGGCGAGGGCGCGATGACACTTGCCATGACCCTCGTTTCGCGCCATGGGGCCGGGCATGGAAAATTTCGTCTCCTCCGTCCGTCAGGCCGAGATCGCCCTGCGTGATCTTTTTGAACCGACGCCCCTGCAAAGAAACGATCATCTCTCGGCGCGCCATGACGCCGATATCTGGCTGAAGAGAGAGGATCTGACCCCCGTGCGCAGCTACAAGCTGCGCGGGGCGTTCAACGCCATGCGCAAGGTGCGCGCCGCCGACCCTTCGCGCGGGCGTTTCGTCTGCGCCAGCGCCGGGAACCATGCGCAGGGCGTGGCCTTCGCCTGCCGGCATTTCGGGGTCGAGGGCGTGATCTTCATGCCGGTGACGACGCCGCAGCAGAAGATCGACAAGACGAAGGTCTTCGGCGGCGAAAATGTCGAGATCCGGCTGACCGGCGACTATTTCGACCAGACGCTGGCCGCCGCGCAGGCGTTCTGCGCCGAAAGAGGCGCTCATTTCCTCGCGCCCTTCGACGATGTGGACGTGATCGAGGGGCAGGCGAGCGTCGCCGTCGAGATGCTGGACCAGCTTGGCGGCGCGCCGGATCTGGTGGTGCTGCCCGTCGGCGGCGGCGGCCTCGCCTCGGGCATGACGGGCTATCTGCGGACCGAGACGCCGGCGGTGGATTTCCGCTTCGTCGAACCGGTCGGCGGGGCCAGCCTGCTGGCGGCGATCCATGAGCGAAAGCCGGTCAAGCTGCCGCGGGTGGACAGTTTCGTCGATGGCGCCGCGGTGGCGCGGCTCGGCGATCTGACATGGCGGCGGCTGGACTGGGTGCGGGCCGATCAGGTGCTTCTGGCCCCCGAGGACCGGATCTGCGTCACCATGCTGGACATGCTGAATGTAGAGGGCGTGGTGCTGGAGCCGGCCGGCGCGCTCGCGGTCGACGCGCTCTCCGATCTGGCCGATGAGATCCGGGGAAAGACCGTGGTCTGCGTGACCTCGGGCGGGAATTTCGACTTCGAGCGCCTGCCCGAGGTCAAGGAACGCGCGCAGCGTTTCGCCGGGCTGAAGAAATATTTCATCCTTCGCATGCCACAACGCCCCGGCGCGCTGCGCGAATTCCTGTCGATGCTCGGCCCCGACGACGACGTGGCCCGGTTCGAATATCTGAAGAAATCGGCGCGGAATTTCGGCTCGATCCTGATCGGGATCGAAACCAGGGACGCCGGGAATTTCCCCGCCTTCACCGCCCGGATGGACGAAGCCGGCTTCAGCTATCGCGATATCACCGACGATTACGCGCTGGCCGAATTCCTGATCTGACAGGCAGGGCGCGGCGGCTTCGGGCCGCTTCCCAACCTTACAAATAGTTAATATTGGCGAAAGCCTCGCGCAGGGCAGGTTTCCGATATCCGCGTCATGGCCCGCCCCCGGCGGGCGATGGATCAAGGTGTATCGCATGAAACATGACGCCAGGATATTCCGCCCCAGCCCCGCGCGCGCCGCCGGGTTCGGGCTGGTCGCCGCGCTGCTCTGGGCGCCGGCGGCTTTCGCCGACACCGCGCCGCATCAGGTCGCCGATCTGGTCGAAAAGGTCAGCCCCGCCGTGGTGACGGTGCTGGCGACGCAGGAGCCCCGGCCCGACGCCGCCCGGGCCGAACATGGCGTTCCCTTTCCGCCCGGCTCCCCTTTCGGCGAGTTTTTTCGTCGTTTCGGCACCCCCGGAGACGGACCCGCCCCACGCGGCGGCGCCGAGGCGCTCGGCTCCGGTTTCGTGATCGGCGATGACGGCTATATCGTCACCAACAACCATGTCGTGGACAACGCCGCCAAAGTCCGGGTCAGGCTGGCCGACAAGCGCGAATTCGAGGCCCGCGTGGTCGGCGTCGACGAGCAGACCGATCTCGCGCTGCTGAAGGTCGCGGCCGGCGACCTGCCGGCGCTCGCCCTCGGCGACAGCGAGGCGATGCGGGTCGGCGACGATGTGGTCGCGGTCGGCAACCCGTTCGGCCTTGGCGGCACGGTCACGCGCGGCATCGTCTCGGCCAAGGGGCGCGACATACAGGCCGGCCCCTATGTCGATTTCATCCAGACCGACGCCGCGATCAATCGCGGCAACTCGGGAGGGCCGCTGTTCAATCTCGACGGAGAGGTGATCGGCGTGAACACCGCGATCTATTCGCCCTCGGGCGGATCGGTCGGCGTCGGCTTCGCGGTCCCGTCCAACACCGTCGAATATGTCCTGGCGCAGCTCAAGGGCGAAGGCGCGGTGCGGCGCGGCTGGCTCGGCGTCTCGATCCAGAACGTGACGCCCGAGATCGGGCGCGCGGTCGGGCTGGAGACGCCGCAGGGCGCGCTGGTGGCGCAGGTTCTGGATGACGGCCCCTCCGAAGGGCTGCTTCAGGCCGGAGACGTGATCGTCGCCTTCAACGGCGAGGCGGTGGAGGAAGGCCACGACCTGCCGCGCCTTGTCGCCGCCGCGCCGGCGGAAAGCACGGTCCCGGTGGAGATCCTGCGCGCCGGCGACCGGCGGACGGTCGAGGTGAAGATCGGCGCGCTCAAACCGGAACGCCGCGCCGACGCCGCCCCCGAAGGCGGCGCAGTCTCCGAAGCCCTCGGCGCGACCTTCGCGGAACTGACGCCCGAAATCCGCGGGCGGCTGGGCCTGGCTGACGGGACCGAAGGCGTCGTGGTCGCCGGGCTGG
>JBKECG010000333.1:0-12622 GCA_047974395.1 Pikeienuella sp.
CGTATTTATGTCCGCCGGCCTTGTCGATCCCGCCCCCCGGCGGCCCGGCGAGGCGCGCGGCGCCGGGGGCGGCGCCGGAAAGGCCGATATCAACGATATCGAGATCGCCGCAATGAAACGGCCCTTCATCCAGATAATGCCCACGTTTCGCGCGATGGAAAGTGACGGTCAGCCCGGCGTGGAAAGCCGCGCCAAGCGCCCGGCCGCTGTCGCAGCAAAGCCCGCTCGGCGCATCGACCGCGACGATCCGGGCGCGCGCCCCCCGCGAGAGCGCCGCGAGCCGCGCCGCCTCGCCTTCGAGCGGGCGGGTCAGCCCGGTTCCGAACAGCGCGTCGATGATCAGATCGGCGTCAAGGGCGCCGCCGGCCTCCGCCAGCGGCCGGATCGCGCCGATCCCCCGCCAGCGGCGGAGGTTCTCGGCCGCGTCGGGCGGCGCGCCTTCGCCCGGATCCTGAAAGAGATCGACGCGCCAGCCCCGCGCCCGCAGAACCCGCGCGATGACGAAACCGTCGCCGCCATTATTGCCCGGCCCGCAGAGGATCGCCGCCCATCCCGGCGCGCGCGCCAGCGCGGGCGCCCGGTCAAGCGCCGCCGCCACGACGCCCTCGCCCGCCCGCTCCATCAGATCGAGCCCGCTCGCGGCGCCGCTCCCGATCGCGGCGCGCTCGGCGGCGCGCATTTCGGCGGCGGTCAGAAGCTCCATGTCATCCTCATCCGTCAGCACAGCCGGTAAGCACGGCGCCTAAAAAACAGGCATAAATGGCGGAATCCGACTCACCTCGCCGCCAGCCTCTCGACAACGCATTGAAAACAGCCGCGCCGGATGGTTCCAAGCCTCAAGACGCGCGGCGGGAACGCTCCCGGGGCGCGCGCATGGCCAGGCTGGAGGAATTCCGACATGAAAAAGATCGAAGCGATCATCAAGCCGTTCAAGCTCGACGAAGTGAAAGAAGCGCTTCAGGAGATCGGCATTCAGGGCCTTTCCGTCATCGAGGCGAAAGGGTTCGGGCGTCAGAAAGGCCATACGGAACTCTATCGCGGCGCGGAAGATGTCGTGGATTTCCTGCCCAAGGTGAAGATCGAGCTTGTCGTCTCCGACGAGCAGGTCGACCAGGTGATCGAAACCATCGTCTCCGCCGCCAAGACCGGAAAGATCGGCGACGGCAAGATCTTCGTCTCCGAAATCTCCCGCGCGATCCGCATCCGCACCGGCGAGGACGGGACAGACGCGCTCTGACCCTGCAGCCGAAATCACCGAACCAGGAAGGAAGCATGAAATGAGCGACGCAGCATCGTTCGTCAAGAAGATCAAGGATGAGGACGTCGCCTATGTCGACATCCGTTTCACCGATCCGCGCGGCAAGCTCCAGCACGTCACCGTGCTTGAGGATCAGGTCGATGAGGATTTCATCGCCGACGGCTTCATGTTCGACGGCTCCTCCATCGCCGGCTGGAAGTCGATCGACAAATCCGACATGAAGCTGATGCCGGACGTGTCCTCGGCCTATCTCGACCCGTTCTTCGCCGAAAAGACGCTCTGCGTGCATTGCGACGTGGTCGAGCCGGACACCGGCGAATTCTACGAGCGCGACCCGCGCGCGACCGCGAAAAAGGCCGAGGCCTATCTGAAATCCTCCGGCGTCGGCGACACTTCCTATTGGGGGCCGGAGGCCGAGTTCTTCGTCTTCGACGACGTGCGCTACTCCGTCGCGATGAACAAGGTGAGCTATGAGGTCGACGCGGTCGACGCCGCCTGGAACTCCGACAGCGAATACGAGATGGGCAACACCGGCCACCGCCCCGGCGTGAAGGGCGGCTATTTCCCGGTGCCGCCGGTGGACCATGCGCAGGACATGCGCTCCGAGATGCTGACCACGATGAAGCAGATCGGCATGAAGGTGGACAAGCACCATCACGAGGTCGCCTCCTGCCAGCATGAGCTGGGCATGGTGTTCGGCACGCTGACCGAGCAGGGCGACAACCTGCAGAAATACAAATACGTCATCCACCAGGTGGCGAACGCCTATGGCAAGTCGGTGACCTTCATGCCGAAGCCGATCGCCGGCGACAACGGCACCGGCATGCATGTGAACCAGTCGATCTGGAAGGATGGCAAGCCGCTCTTCGCCGGCAACCAGTACGCCGACCTTTCCGAAGAGGCGCTCTACTACATCGGCGGCATCCTGAAGCACGCGAAGGCGCTGAACGCCTTCACCAACCCCGCCACCAATTCCTACAAGCGCCTGATCCCGGGCTTCGAGGCCCCGGTGCTGCTGGCCTATTCGGCCTCCAACCGCTCCGCCTCGATCCGCATCCCCTGGACCGACAGCCCGAAGGCGAAGCGGGTCGAGACCCGCTTCCCCGATCCGGCGGCGAACCCCTATCTCGCCTTCTCGGCGCTTCTGATGGCCGGCATCGACGGGATCAAGAACAAGATCCATCCGGGCGAGGCTTCGGACAAGGATCTCTACGACCTGCCGCCCGAGGAGCTGGCCGGCATCCCCACCGTCTGCGGGAGCCTGCGCGAGGCGCTCGGCGCGCTGGAGGCCGACATGGACTTCCTGACCGCCGGCGGCGTCTTCACCAAGGACCAGATCGAAGGCTACATGGAGCTGAAATGGGAGGAGGTGTACCGGTTCGAGCACACCCCGCACCCGGTCGAGTTCCAGATGTACTATTCCTGCTGAGCCGGGAACAGCCACAGTTTCGGGGCCGGGCCAAAGGGGCCTGACGGCCCCGGGACAAGGAGAAGGCCGCTCCCGCAAGGGGCGGCCTTCTTCATCTGCGGGCGCGGCTCAGGCGGCGCCGCGCGTCTCCACCATGCGCGCATAGACGCTGGCGCCCACGGGCAGGATGGCGTCGTCCAGCACGAAACCGGGATTGTGCAACGGCGTCTCGCCGGCATGGCCGACCGTGCAATAGGCGCCCGGCACCACCTGAAGCATGTCGGCGAAATCCTCCGAACCCATCACCAGCCCGTCGCGGATCTCGGTCCTGTCGCCGCCGACGATCTCGGCCGCGACGCCGATCATCGCATGGGACAGATCCGTGTCGTTCATCAGCACGTCGAAGACATTGCGGATGTCGCAGTCGATCTCCACCTCATGCGCCACCGCGAAACCGGCGCAGAGCGTCCGCATCCGCTCGGAGACCCTGTCCGCCAGCGCCCGGTCGAAATAGCGGACGGTGCCGGCGATGCTCGCGGTCTGGGGGATGACGTTATAGGCGGCGCCGGCGTGGAACTGGGTGACCGACAGCACAAGAGGGTCCGCCCCCGGCCGGTTGCGCGAAACGATGGTCTGCAACTGCCCGACCAGGGCCGAAAGGATCACGATCGGGTCTTTCGAATGCTCGGGGCTGGCGGCGTGACTGCCGCAGCCCTTCACGGTGATGTCGAAGAAATTCGCCCCGGCCATGGCCGCCCCGGGCTTCACGCCGATCTCGCCCGGCGCGTGATAGGGCGAATTATGCATGCCGTAGATTTCGTCGCAGGGGAATTTCTCGAACAGCCCGTCGCGGATCATCGCCCGCCCGCCACCCAGCCCCTCTTCGGCCGGCTGGAAGATCAGCACCGCCCTGCCGGCGAAATCGCGGGTCTCGGCCAGATAGCGCGCGGCGCCGAGCAGCAGGGTGGTGTGGCTGTCATGGCCGCAGGCGTGCATCACGCCCGGCGTCTTGGACGCCCAGGGCAGGTTGGTCTGCTCCTCGATCGGCAGCGCGTCCATATCGGCGCGCAGGCCGATGGTGCGGCCGGGGCGCGCGCCCTCGATCACGCCGACGACGCCGGTGCCGCCAATGCCGGTGGTGACCTCGATCCCCCAGCTTTTCAGCTTCTCGACGACGACACCGGAGGTGCGATGCTCCTCGAAGCCAAGCTCGGGATGCTCGTGAAGATCGCGGCGAATCGCGGTCAACTCATCGGCGAAGGCCTGGATGCGGTCGAGTGTCGGCATGGGCTTGCTCCTTGTTGGGGGTTCCGCATGATCGCCGATGAGGGAGGAAAGTCCATATGCTTGACCGCCGGGCGCGCCGGCCCTACCCGATCCTGATGGAAGATCCTGTCGCCCCCGGTCTGGCGGATTTCGAGGAGATGGCCGCAAGCGCCTTCGCCGCGCTGCCCGAGATCTTTCGCGCCCGCTGCGGCGCCGTCCTGATCCGCGTCGCCGATTTCGCCGAAGCGGATGTTCTGCGCGAAATGGAGATCGACGACCCTTTCGAACTGACCGGTCTCTATAGCGGCGTCGATCTCACCAGAAAGAGCCTCGACGACATCGCGCCGGCGCCGGACGAGGTGTGGCTCTATCGCCGTCCGATCCTCGACGAATGGGCCGAGCGCGGCGATGTCGGGCTTCAGGAACTGGTGAATCACGTTCTGGTTCACGAGATCGGCCATCATTTCGGCCTGAACGACGAGGAGATCGGGGCGATCGAATCTCGCGGCCAGGGCGCCGTCTGATTCGGCTGAGCCGCGAGATTGATTCGGAAGATGAAGCCCTTCATCGGCCGCAGCGGCCCGGATCGACCGGCCGCACGCATCCCGCCGCCCCGATTCAGCGGAGCCCGGGCGCCGGAACGCCTCCGCCTCCGGCCGATCACCAGCCTGCGGCGGTTTGTCGCGAAAACCCGTTTTTCCGGCGCGGCTCACAGGGTGGATCGCCGCCTGTCGATCCATGGCGATTTCTGGGCGATCCGTGCATATATTCTGCACATTCGCCAAATCGAAACGTCGATCCGCACCGCCGCCAGGGCGCGAAAATCCGGCCCCCGAAAGCAGGCGCCGGATGAAAGAAAGACACTGCGTTTACGGCATTTTAACAATATTATGTTCGTGCGCTGATTGACCCTGCGGAAATTTTCCCGATAGAAGAAGTTAGGTACCAAGTCAGGCACCCATCCCACACAAATTGCTATCCTTTCAGAGGAGCATCCAATGCGTAATATTGCACTGGCTGCCGCGCTTGCTCTTGCGGCGCCCGCCCTTCTTGTCGCCCCCAAGGCCGACGCCGCCACCGTTGTCACCGGGGGCAATGTCACTGTCGAGGTAACCCTTCCCCTGCTCGACTACGCGCTCTGGGGCACCGCTTCCGCCGGCTCGCCGCCCGCCCGGATCAACAGCTTCGGCAATCCGGAGCTTGAGTTCCCGATCCGTGAGGCCCGTATTCGCAACGGCGCCGTGTCCGTCAGCACCGTGGTCGATGGCGGCTACAATGTCCGGATGAACGGCGGCGTCTATCTCTTCCCGCTCAGCGACGCCACCGACCCGACCAGCGAAGTCGCGGCGTTCGCCGACGTGCTCGTTTTCGGCGACATCCCCGAGGGCGTCACCATCGACCGCAGCATCCGCTGGCGGAACTACGTGCAGGGCGCCGACGGCTCCTACACCGACTACAGCACCGGCGAGGTCGTCGAGCTGACCGCCGAGCAGGCCGCCCTGCTCGTGGGCTCTCAGCTTCGCACCTGCTGCCGCCACACGCTCTCCGGCATGACCCTGAACACCGCCGAGGGCTATATCGACGGCCGCATCGACGGCGTGCGCGAGCGCGACATCAACATCGACGGCGTCATCGACGAGAACGACTACTTCCACCTCTTCGAACTGGTGCCGAACGGCAGCTCCACCGATCTGGACGTCGTCCTGACCGACGTGATGGCGCAGTATCTCAACTTCGGCTTCACCTCGCTGGCTTTCGGCGGCGATCCGGCGTTCGCGGACTGGGCCGGCGGCCCGCTGAACTTCCAGGGCGGCGACGTGGTTGGCCGTCTCAGCTACTATGTCAACACCACCGAGATGGCGGTTCCGGTTCCGGCGGCGCTGCCGCTGCTGGCCTCCGGCCTCGGGCTCTTCGGCTTCCTGCGGCTTCGCCGCAGCCGCCAGGCCTGAGCCTGACCTGACATGAAAAGGGGGCCGGCGCGGTTTCGCGCCGGCCCCTGTCTTTTCAGCCGCCGCGGCGCCTAGAGCGGTTTCCGACCTGACTGAATCAGTCAGGTCGGAAATCAGGACAGGCGGGCCGGTCAAGTTGTTGCGTTTCCCGTTCGGACTGGCGATCCAGTCTGAACGGGAAACGCTTTAAAGCGCCCTCAGCGCCGCCACCGCCGCGGCGCCATGCGCGGCCCCGCCGTGATACTCGCGCATCGCCTCCCCCTGCCCCTCCAGCGCCGCGATCAGCCCGGCCCGCTGCGCCGCGTCCAGCGCCTCGACCGGGGTGACCAGCGTCTTGACGGTGAAGACCGCGACGCCGCTCGCCGCCAGCTTCAGGATGCTCTGGCGCTCCACCCGCAGCCAGAAGCGGCCGGTATAGTCATGGGTTTTCGCTTTCGTCCTGAAGAGCTTCGGCTGATGAAGCTCACTCGTCGGGTGGACCAGCCAGTTGGCCCGGACCAGCGGACGCTCCGGCGCCAGCGCGTCGAACAACCGCTGCACGCGGGGCGCAAGCCCGTCGTCATAGGCGGGCACGTTCTCATGAATGCCGATCAGCGGACGGTTCATCTTTTCCGCCAGCGACCAGCGCGAGGGGAAGCAGAGGACCGCGCCGGTCAGCACATGCTCCTCGCCGTCCGGGGGGCGGTCGAGGATCAGGAAATCCTCCTGCGCCAGCCTGCCCAGCGTCGCGAAAGGGCGGGCGCGGTCGAGCGGAACCTCGACCCCGTCCGGGCGGCGGGCGCGATCCGTCCCGATCTCATAGCCCGGATCATGCGCGGCCAGCGTCGAGAGAACCAGCGACAGCAGCTCCTCCGCGCCGGCGCAGCCCTCGCCGGCCAGCACGATCCCCGGCGCCTCCGCGATCAGCCGGTCGCGATAGGCCATCTGCGGCGCGAAGGCCTCGTCCCGGTGCAGCCAGTCGGCGTAAGAGAGCGGCGCCATGCCCGGCAGGCGCTCGCTCATGAACGGGGTCAGCGGCGCGTGGGACAGTTCCATCATCGCATGCTTTCGGAATAGCGCAGCAGGTTGAAACCGGTCAGCGCCTCATGCGCCGGCCGCCAGAGCGCGGAAAAGGCGATCCAGTCGAGCTTTCGCGCGCGGGCGATCTCGCCCAGCCGCAACCGCCCGTCGGCGAGCGCCAGAAGCGGGCCGGCCCCGCGCGGGATCTCCAGCGCATGGGTCAGCCCTTCGCGCTCAACGCGGAGCGCGCCCTTGCGCTCCACCTCCCGCGCCAGCGCGGCGGCGGGCGGACCGTTGAGGCGCGGGCGCGCGTCAAGGGTGAAAGCGGCGGGTTTGACCGGGGTTTTCGCGGCGTAGAAGACATGGACCTTCATGTTGCCGGCCAGTTGCTCCGCCATCGCCGCGCGGGCGGGGGCCTCCAGCGTCTCGGCCCGCGCGGCCAGCGGTCCGGGCAGATAGAGCTTCGGCTCATAGCGGAGAGGTTCGGTGAAAGAGACGAAATGCAGCCCGGCCCGCGCCAGCGCCTCAAGCAGCGCCGCCACGTCATAGGGCCGGTCGCGGGCGTGAAGCAGCAGATCGTAAAGCCCGGCGTCGCTCGTCCGGTGGTCGCCAAGATGGGGGTTGCGCCCGAACCAGTTGGTCTTCGGCAGGGCCTTCAGCGCCGATTTCGCCAGCGCGACCTGCGCTTCCGGCGCCTCGCCCGCGGTCAGCGTCCGCAGCGCCGCCTGCAAGGGATAGACCCCGGTCCGGCCATGGGGCGCGTAGACCATCGCCCCGATCCCGCCATTGGGGCCGAGCGCCGACGCCAGCGCCGCGAAACCGGCGTCGGGATCGGGCAGATGATGCAGCACGCCGGTGCAGTCGATATAGTCGAACGGCCCGTATTCGGGCGCGGTCAGCAGATCGCCGGTCAGGAAACGGATCGAGGCGAGCCCGCGCGCCGCGGCCCGCGCCTCGGCCACGCGCCGGCTGGCCGTGGACATGTCGAGATAGGTGATCTCGGCGGGCGTTCCGCGATCGACCAGCTTCTGCGCCATCATGATCAGCCCGTCGCCGGACCCGCCCCCGGCGAAAAGCGCGCGGAAAGGGCGCGACCAGTCGCGCCTGCCGCCGAAGAGAAAATGATCGACCTCGGCGGGATGCGAGGGCGACCCCTCGATCAACCGCTTCGCCTCATCGGCGGGATCGCGTTCCGGATAGGGATAGGCTTCGTATTGGGTGGCGACCGGGTCCATGCTCCGCTCTTGCTCGGCTCTGCTCGATCCCGACAGTCTCATGCCGCGAACGCGCGCGCGCAAGGCGCAAATCGGCGATGGACTGGACCAAGGAACAGAGGAGCGCACCCATGGCCCGACACATGACCGAGGCGCATTACGCCTCGACCCGGAAAATCAATCCGGGAATGAAACCCGACAACACACCCGACGAAAACGACCGTGTGGAGATCGGGCCGACGAAGCTCGCCTTCGACGAATGGGCCGCGGCGGGAATCGAGTGCCCCGACCTGCCGGCGATGCGCGCGCACCGGCTGGCGCGGATCAGGGCCAACCTCGTCGCCCGCAATCTCGGCGGGGTGCTGCTGACCGATCCCCTGAACATCCGCTATGCGACCGACGCGCCGAACATGCAGCTATGGAACACGCATAACCCGTTCCGGGCCTGTCTGGTGACGGCGGACGGGCATATCGCGCTCTGGGAATACAAGGGGCTCGCCTATCTCAGCGATTTCAATCCGCTGGTGAAGGAGGTGCTGAACGACGCCTCGCTGTTCTATTTCTCCGCCGGCGACCGGGCGGAGGAGGCCGCCGCCCGTTTCGCCGGCGCGGTCGACGCGATCCTGCGCCGGCAGGTCGGTGGAAACCGGCGGCTGGCGGTGGACAAGATGATGCGGGTCGGCTTTCAGGCGCTGGAGGCGCTGGGGCTCGACATCCATGACGGCGAGGAGGTCATGGAGAAGACCCGCGCCGTGAAGGGCGCGGAGGAGATCAAGGCGCTGCGCTGCGCCCAGCACGCCTGCGAACAGGCGCTGGCCGAGATGCGCCGTCAGACCGCGCCCGGCATGACTGAGAACGACATCTGGGCGGTGCTGCATGCGGAGAATATCCGCCGCGGCGGCGAATGGATCGAGACGCGGCTGCTCGCCTCCGGTCCCCGCACCAATCCGTGGTTTCAGGAATGCGGGCCGCGGGTGGTCGGGAACAATGAAATCGTCGCCTGGGACACGGATCTCGTCGGCTGCTACGGCATGTGCGTCGATATCTCGCGCACATGGTTCATCGGCGACGGCGAACCGACGCGGGAGATGATCGAGACGCATCGCGAAGCCTATCTCCAGATCACCGAGAACTGGATGATGCTGAAACCCGGCATGACGCTGAAGGAGGTGAGCTTCGGCGCCCGCAAGATGCCGCGCGAATTCAACGACCTGAAATATGGCTGCGTGATGCATGGCGTCGGGCTTTGCGACGAATGGCCGTCGATCAAATATGTCGATCAGTGGGAGGATGGCGAATTCGACTACCCGCTGGAGCCGGGCATGCTGCTCTGCTCCGAAGCCTATCTCGGCCGGGTCGGCGGTGGTTTCGGCGTGAAGCTGGAGGATCAGGTGCTGATCACCGAAAACGGGGTCGAGAACCTGACCCGCTGCCCGTTCGACGCGAAACTGATGGGCGACCAGACGGATGTGCTGGGC
Source organism: Pikeienuella sp. (assembly GCA_047974395.1). Lineage (GTDB taxonomy): Bacteria > Pseudomonadota > Alphaproteobacteria > Rhodobacterales > Rhodobacteraceae > Pikeienuella. Next base: position 9,573 of record JBKECG010000333.1, read on the forward strand.
CGCTGATCGTGGCCAGCCGCTCACCCGCCGAGGGAGCGGATCCGGTCCAGAAGCCAGGGGTCCTTGTGGCCAAGCTCGAAAGCGCGGCGGAAACGGGCGTTGGCGGCCTCATTCTGGCCGTTCCGGTCCAGAAGACGGCCGGCGGCGAAATAGGGCTGCGCCCATTCCGGGCTGAGCTCGATCGCCTGAGCGTAATCGGCCAGCGCGCCGGCGCCGTCGCGCGGCTCGCGCGCCCTGCCCCGCTGGTAATGCGCACCGGCGACATTCGGCGCGCGCCGCAGCACCGCGGAGAAATCCGCCTCCGCCTGATCGCCGCTGCCGTGGGCGATCAGGGTCAGGCCGCGATTGTAGAGCGCGTCGTCATCCTCCGGGTCGATCCCGACGGCGAAGTCGAATTCCTCAAAAGCGGCCTCGGCCTGCCCGATGCGAAGAAAGAACGCGCCCCGCGCGAGGCGCACATCCTTGCTGCGCGGCGCCATCGCCAGCGCGCGGTCGAGCTGCTCCGCCGCCACCCTGCGCTCGCCCAGCGCCTCCTCGGCGCCGGCCCGGCCGATGTAAAGCTCCACCCGCTCCAGCCCGATCTCCTCGGCGGCGATGAAGGCGTCGCGGGCCGCGCCGGGCTGGCCCGCGCTCATCAGCGCGTCGCCGAGATTGAGATTGGCGGCGAATTCCTGCTCGATCGACAGCCCGCCCCGCGACAGGGCGCGCCGGCAATGATGGATCACGTCGCGAACGGGCGCCGAAAGCGAACCGCAAACACCGAGCGAACCGTCCCGCGCCGCGGCGGTCCCCGGCGCGGTCAGCACAGCCGTCAGAACGGCGAGCGCGAAGGCGAGTGGTTTCGAGTTCATCCCGACAACATAAGCGTTGCGAGGACGGGCGCCAATCTCGGGTTTTCACCTTCCTCACGCCCTATTCTCGCCATTTCGCACACCTATCGAGCGGTTGCGCGGGGGAAACGCGTCACGCATGCTCTGGACCCCGCCATTTCGGCGGATGGCGTCGCAGAAGAAACGGCCGGGCGCGCCTCAGTTTGACAGGAAAGAAGATATGGCTGGCGAGAACGACAAATTCGAAGTTTATCAGGATAAACGCGGCGAATGGCGCTGGCGGCGGACCGCCTCCAACGGCCAGATCGTCGGGGCCGCTTCCGAGGGCTACAGCAAGCGGGCCGATTGCGAAGCGAACATGAACCGCGGGCCGAACCCTTCGGACAAGTGGGAATTCTACGAGGACAAGCGCGGCGAATGGCGCTGGCGGCGCAAGGCCTCCAACGGCCAGATCATCGGCGCCTCCTCCGAAGGCTACAACAAGAAGGGCGACGCCGAGGCTAACGCCGCCCGTCAGGGCTGGTCCGCCTGAACGGCTGATCCGCGCCGCGCCACAGGCGCGGCGCATTGCGGCGCGGGGCGCGTGCGGCTATGCCGGGGCCGATCAAACCGGAGCCGACATGACCCGCATCGCCCTTCGCCGCCCCGATGACTGGCATCTGCATCTGCGCGACGGCGCGATGCTGGAGGCCATGGCCCCGGAAAGCGCGCGCGAGTTCGCCCGCGCCCTCATCATGCCCAATCTGGTTCCTCCCGTCGCCACCGCGACGGATGCGGAGGCCTATCGCGCGCGCATCCGCGCCGCGCTGAAGGGCGCGCCCTTCAAGCCGCTGATGACGCTCTATCTGACCGAAACCACCGATGCGGATGACGTCGCCGCCGCCCACGCCTCCGGCCTGATCGCGGCGGTGAAGCTCTACCCCGCCGGGGCGACGACCAATTCCGCCTCCGGCGTGCGCGATATCGGGAATGTCCGCAAGGTGCTGGAGCGGATGGCGGAGATCGGCCTGCCGCTCTGCGTCCACGGAGAAGTCACCGACCCCGGCGTCGATATTTTCGACCGCGAGGCCGTGTTCATCGACCGGGTGCTGGAGCCGCTCCGCCGCGCGACGCCGGGTCTGCGCGTCGTGATGGAGCATGTGACCACCGAAGAGGGCGTCGCCTATGCCCGCGAGGGCGGCGAGGATCTCGGCGCGACGATCACCACCCATCACCTGATCATCAACCGCAACCATATCCTCGCCGGCGGCATCCGCCCGCATTACTATTGCCTGCCGATCGCCAAGCGCGAGCGTCACCGGCTGGCGCTTCGCGAAGCGGCGACCAGCGGCCATCGGGCGTTTTTCCTCGGCACCGACAGCGCCCCGCATGTCGATCCGCTGAAGGAATGCGCCTGCGGCTGCGCCGGGGTGTTCTCGGCGACAAACACGCTCTCCTGCCTCGCGCATGTGTTCGAGGAGGAGGGCGCGCTGGACAGGCTGGAGGCTTTCGCCTCGCTCAACGGCCCCGCCTTCTATCGGATGGCGCCGAATGAGGACCGGATCGAGCTTGAAAAATCCGACGATCCGGTCGACTACCCCGCGAAGATCGAAACCGGCGACGGGCCGGTGACCCTGTTCGATCCCGGTTTTCCGCTTCACTGGCGGGTCAGGAGATAGACCATGTTCCAGAACAGTTTCCCCGATGACGCGCTGATGGCCCGGCAGACCGCGCGGATGCTGCTGGAGGTGAAGGCGGTCCATTTCCGCGCCGCCGATCCGTTCAAGCTGACCTCCGGCCTTTTCAGCCCGGTCTATATCGACTGCCGCAAGCTGATCTCCTATCCGCGCATCCGCGGCGCGCTGATGGATTTCGCCGTCTCCAGGCTGATGCGGAACGCCGGATTCGAGGCCTTCGACGCCATCGCCGGCGGCGAGACCGCGGGCATCCCCTTCGCCGCCTGGATCGCGGAGCGCATGGCCCTGCCGATGCAATATGTGCGCAAGAAGCCCAAGGGCTTTGGCCGCAACGCCCAGATCGAAGGCGTGATCGAGGAAGGCCAGCGCGTGCTGCTGGTCGAGGATCTGACCACCGATGGCGGCTCCAAGCTAAATTTCGCACAGGCGATTCGCGCGACCGGCGCGCGCTGCGATCACACGCTGGTGCTGTTCTATTACGACATTTTCGAAGGCTCGACCGAGAAACTGAAGGAAGCCGGGCTGACGCTGCACTATCTCGCCA
>JBKECG010000362.1:0-12126 GCA_047974395.1 Pikeienuella sp.
ATGGCGGCGGCCTGAGCGCGGCTCAGCGCCGCGCCTCGATCAGCCGGCGGAAGGCGAAGAGCGCCCGCCGGCAGCGCGCTTCGATCTCCGCCGGCGCCGGCGCCGGGATTTCGGTGATGATCCGCTTGACCTGACGATCGCCGATCAGCAGGCTGAGGAACCAGTCCGCCGCCTCTTCGGGGCCGGTGCTGCGCCCGGCGCAGACCCGGCGCATCAGCCGGGCGAAGAGCGGCGCGATCTCCCGCCGTCCGCCGGCCGAGATCGCGGCGCCGAGCCGCCCGCTCGGGTCCGCCGCCGCGGCGCGGTTCAGCAAAACCGCCCGCTCCCCCAGCAGCATCTCCAGAAAGACCGGCGCCACCCGGTCCAGATCCGCCATGGGCTCCCCCCGCCCTTCCAGCGCCGCCTCCAGCAGCAGCCGCGCCTTGGCGGCGTTGTCGCGAGCCATGGCGGTGAACAGCCCGTCCTTGTCGCCATACCAGCGATAGAGCGTCTCGTTCGAGGCCCGCGCCGCCCGGGCGATGCGGAGCATGGAGGCGCCGCCATAGCCATGGCGCGCAAGCTGCTCATAGGCCGCGGCGGAGATCGCCTCGTGGCGCTGCTGGCGCTCTTCTTCCTTCATCACGACCCTTCTCAACCTGCTTTACATGAACCGTACAGATCTATACGCACAGGTAAAGGCGTACATGTTGATACGGAAACTCCACGATGCAGACCGCAACCACCGCCGCCATCCTGATCGCCATGCTGCTCAGCGCGGCGATTTTCGGTTTCTTCTACGCTTGGATCTGTTCGACCATGTGGGGGCTGGACGCCGCAGACCCGCGCGTCGCCATCGAGGCGATGCAGGCGATGAACGCATCGGTGCGGAATATCGTCTTCGCTCCGGCCTTTTTCGGAACGCCCGCGGCGCTCGCCCTCGCCGCTCTCCTGCTGCTGCTGCGCGGCCATCAGGCGAGCGCGGTCGCCTTCGGCCTGGCGGCTGCGGTCTATATCGGCCTCGCCTTCATCGTCACCATGGGCGTCAACGTGCCGATGAACGAGGCGCTCGCCATAACCGCGACGCCCGGGGACGAGGAAGCCGCGCACGCGATCTGGCGCGATTATTCCCGGCCCTGGCAGTTCTGGAACCAGATCCGCACCGTCGCTTCGGGCGTTTCCTTCCTGCTGGCGGTCTCGGGGCTGCTGATGTTGAAGGGCGGGCGGATCTGATCGCTCAGATCACCCCGCCATCGACGATGAAATTCTGCGCCGTGCAGCCGGCGGCGGCGTCCGAGGCGAGAAAGAGCGCCATCGCCGCGACATGCCCGCCATTCAATTCGATCGGCAGGCATTGCTGCGCGACCATCGCGTCGATCGTGGCCTGATCGGGGAACCATAGCTCGCGCTGCCGCGCGGTCAGGATCGCGCCGGGCAGGATGCTGTTCACCCTGATCCCGAACGGCCCCAGATCCTTCGCCAGCGACCGCGTGAGCCCGCGCACCCCGGCCTTGCAGATATTGTAGACGGAGAGATCGGAGACCGTGATTTCCGGCGCGACCGAGGCGAAATTGATGATGACGCCCCGCTTGCGCCCCTTCATCCAGCCGGCCGCCGCCTGCGCGGCGACGAACTGGTGACGGAGATTCACATCGACCGCCGCGCTCCAGGCGGCGGCGTCCACATCCTCCAGCCTGCGGCGGGTGTCGTTGGCGGCGTTGTTGACCAGCACCTCCAACCCGCCCCGCGATTCCGCGTCGGCGAGCGCGGCGCGGAGCGCATCGTCATCGGTGACGTCGCAGGGGATGAAATGCGGCCCCGCCGCGGCGCCCGAAAGCCGGTCGCGGAGCGCCTCCCCCGCCTGGCGGTTAATATCGACGAAGACGACCTCGGCGCCCTGCTCATGGAACGCGGCGACCAGATCGGCCCCGATCCCGGTCGCGCCGCCGGAGATGAAGACCGTCCTGCCGGCGAGATCGGGATAGCGCGCGCCCATGGCCCGGCCTCAGCGGGTCGGCACGGGATGTTCGCCGCGATAATCGTAGAAGCCGCGATTGGTCTTGCGGCCGAGCCAGCCGGCCTCGACATATTTGGTCAGCAGGGGACAGGGCCGGTATTTGGTGTCGGCCAGCCCTTCATGCAGCACGTTCATGATCGCGAGGCAGATATCCAGCCCGATGAAATCCGCCAGCGCCAGCGGCCCCATCGGGTGATTGGCGCCGAGCTTCAGCGAGGTGTCGATGCTCTCCACCGTGCCGACGCCCTCATAGAGCGTGTAGATCGCCTCGTTGATCATCGGCATCAGGATGCGGTTGACGATGAAAGCGGGGAAATCCTCGGCCGTGGCGTAGGTCTTGCCGAGCCGATCGACCACGCCCTTCATCGTCTCGAAGGTCGGCTCGTCGGTGGCGATGCCGCGGATCAGCTCCACGAGCTGCATGATCGGCACCGGGTTCATGAAATGGAAGCCCATGAACCGCTCCGGCCGGTCGGTGCCGGAGGCGAGCCGCGTGATCGAGATCGACGACGTGTTCGTGGTCAGGATGGTTTCCGGCTTCAGATCCGGCAGCAGGGTCTTGAAGATCTCGCGCTTGACCGCCTCGTTCTCGGTCGCGGCCTCGATCACCAGATCGGTCTTCGCGATCTCGACCAGCCCGTTCGCCGGCTTGATCCGTGAAAGCGCCGCGTCGCGGGCCCCCTCCTCGATCTGCCCGCGCGAGACCTGCCGGCCGAGATTGTCGCCGATGAGGCCGATCGCCGCGCGCACCCGCTCCGGGTCGATATCGTTGAGCAGAACCTCGTAACCGGCGAGCGCGAAAACATGGGCGATGCCATTGCCCATCTGCCCGGCTCCGATCACCCCGACCGTGTTGATCGTCATCGTCATCCCCTCGGCCGGCTTGCGCGCCCGCCGTGTTTTATTGCGTTGCGGCAAAGCCTAGGCCCGGCGAAGGTTTTGGGCAAGAGGCCAGACGCCCGGCTTCAGCCGAAACCACCGCCGCCCTCCATCTCGCCCATGCGGATCAGCCGGCTGTCCTCCACCGCCGCCTGCCGGTGCTTCACCGCCTCGCGATAGACGGGGTCGGTGACCATGGCGAGAAAGGCGCCGGCGGTCGGATAGCGGGCGATGAAGGCGACATGCCAATCCTCGCCCTCGGGCCCGATCAGCATGGATTCGGGCGCGCCGCGCCAGATGATCTCACCGCCGAGCCGACGAAAGACCGGCCCGCTCTCTCGGCCATAGGCGGCGTAGGCCTCGGCCCCGCTGGCCTCGCGCCCGTCCGGATAGGCGGCCTTGCCGCGCAGGCGGACAAGGTTCAGCATGTTGACCGGCCGGTCGCGCGGCAGGGATTTGAACAGGTCGAACTGCGCGCGGGTCGGGTCGATATTCATGCTGGCGTCTCCGGTTTCGCCCGAAGCTACCCCCGGCCCGGCCCGCCCGCAATTCGCCTGCGGCGATCCGACCGCTTTCAATCCGCGCCGCGCGCGCCAGATTGGCCGGAGACGCCGGAAAGCAGGAGGTCGCCATGGCCGCGCCAGGACCGGAAGAAACAGGAATGACCCGCGCGGATATCCGCCGCCTGATCGACCCATTCTATCGACGCGTCCGCAAGGACCCGGTGCTTGGCCCGATCTTCGAGGGCAGGATCGGGACCAGCGATGAGGAATGGACCCATCACCTGGCCAAGATCGAGAATTTCTGGGCCAATGTGATGTTGCGCGAGCGGGTCTATTTCGGCAATCCGATGCAGATGCATCTGGCCATCCCCGAAATCAGCCGCGCGCATTTCGCGATCTGGCTGGATCTTTTCGAGGAGACCGCGAAGGAAGTGCTGTCCCCGACCAAGGCGACCGCCTTCGACAGCATCGCCCGGCGCATCGGCGCCAGCCTCGCCATGGGGATCGAACAGGTGCGCGGAAACGGGGTTCCGATGTTGCGGGTCTGAAACGAAAAGGGCCGCCCCCGAAGCAACGGGGGCGGCCCTTCATCATGCGACATGGCGTCAGCCGAGCGCGGTTTCCAGTTCCGGCACCGCCTTGAAGAGATCGGCGACAAGGCCGTAATCGGCGACCTGGAAGATCGGCGCCTCCTCGTCCTTGTTGATCGCGACGATCACCTTGCTGTCCTTCATGCCGGCCAGATGCTGGATCGCGCCGGAGATGCCGACGGCGATGTAAAGCTCGGGCGCGACCACCTTGCCGGTCTGCCCGACCTGCCAGTCATTCGGCGCGAAGCCGGAATCGACCGCGGCGCGCGAGGCGCCGACCGCGGCGCCGAGCTTGTCGGCGACTTTCTCGATGATCGAGAAATTCTCCTTCGAGCCGATGCCGCGCCCGCCGGAGATCACGATCTTCGCCGAGGTCAGCTCGGGCCGGTCGCTGGTCGCGACCGTGTCCTCGACCCATTCGGAAAGGCCCGGATTGGCGCCGACGGCGACCGTCTCCACCGCCGCCGAACCGCCGTCTGCGGCCGCTTCGAAAGCCGAGGTGCGGATCGAGACGACTTTCTTCGCGTCCGAGGATTTCACCGTCTGGATCGCGTTGCCGGCGTAGATCGGGCGCTCGAAAGTCGCGCCATCGACGACGCCCGAGACATCCGAGATCACCATCACGTCCAGAAGCGCCGCGACGCGCGGCAGCACGTTCTTGGCGTCGGTCGTGGCCGGGGCGACGATATGCTCGTAATCGCCGGCCAGAGAGACGATCAGCGCCGCCGTCGGCTCGGCGAGCCGATGGCCGAGCGAGGCGTCCTCGGCGACCAGAACCTTGGCCACGCCGGCGATCTTCGCGGCCTCTTCACCCGCTTTCGCGGCGCTGGCGCCGGCGCAGAGCAGGGTGACGTCGCCCAGCGATTTCGCCGCGGTCACGGCCTTCGCCGTGGCGTCGACGCTGAGTTCGCCATTGGTGACTTCAGCAAGAAGAAGAACAGCCATCAGAGCACCCCCGCTTCATTCTTCAGCTTGGAGACAAGTTCGGCCACATCCGCGACCTTGACGCCGGCCTTGCGGGCGGCGGGCTCCACCGTCTTGACGACGCTGAGCCGCGGCGAGACATCGACTCCGTAATCGGCGGCGGTCTTTTCATCCAGCGGCTTCTTCTTCGCCTTCATGATATTCGGCAGCGAGGCGTAGCGCGGCTCGTTCAGCCGCAGGTCCACCGTCACGATCGCCGGCATCTTCACCTTGATCGTCTGGAGGCCGCCATCGACCTCGCGGGTGACTTTCGCGCTGTCGCCCTCGATCTCCAGCTTGGAGGCGAAGGTCGCCTGGGACCAGCCGAGAAGCGCGGAGAGCATCTGCCCGGTCGCGTTCAGGTCATTGTCGATCGCCTGCTTGCCGCAAAGCACCAGGCCCGGCTGCTCGGCGTCGACCACGGCCTTCAGCAGCTTGGCGACGGCCAGGGGCTCGATATCCGTGTTCACGTCATCGGCGGCGGTGATCAGGATCGCACGGTCGGCGCCCATGGCCAGCGCGGTGCGGAGGGTTTCCTGCGCCTGTTTCACGCCGATGGAGACAACGACGATCTCTTCGGCCTTGCCGGCCTCTTTCAGGCGGATCGCCTCTTCGACGGCGATCTCGTCGAATGGGTTCATCGACATTTTCACATTGGCGAGATCGACACCCGTGCCGTCCGCCTTCACGCGGACCTTCACGTTGTAGTCGATCACGCGTTTGACAGGCACCAACACCTTCATTGCGCGTCTCCCGTTTCTGACTGCCATTTCTGACTGGGGCCCCGACCTGGCGTGCTGGCGCGGTCCGGGCGATTCACATCCGGCCGGTTCTACGCCGCTTCGCGGCCCGGGTCATCGTCTGTTTGCGACAAAAGGGCTGCAAATCGGCACAGGACAAACCTATGGGTCCCATACAGTGACGTTAACGTAAGGGTCAATTGCGTCTCCCTGCGGCTGGACGTCCCACCCTCAGCGCCCGTCATCCTCGTCGCCATCGCTGTCCGGCATGTCGTCGCTGCGCGGTGATTTCGGGGCGATCAGCTCTGTTGCGGCTGCGGGCGCCGCGCCGCCGGTCCCGGCGATATGCAGCGGCGGCGCGTCGCCTTTCTTGTCCACGCCGAAGAAGATGGTCTGATGCGGGAAGGGAATCTCGATATTCCGTTCGTCGAAGATCCGCTTCACAATTTCGTTATAGGCCCGCCCGACGCCCCATTGCGCGCCGGGGGCGCATTTGATCCGCGCGCGCAGCACCACGGCGCTGTCGGCCAGCGCATGCAGGCCGAACCATTCCAGCGGCCCGAGGATCTTCGCCGCGTAGGCGTCATGCCCGCGCAACTCGTCAAAGGCGTCATGCATGGCGGCCTTCGCCTCCGACACGTCCTCGCGATAGGCGATGCCCATGTCGCAGACGAAATTGCCGTATTCGCGCATGTAGTTCGACACCATGTCGACCGAGGAGAAGGGAATGATGTGAAAGCAGCCCTCCACGTCGCGCAGGCTGACGGAGCGGATCGTCAGCTTCTCCACCACGCCGGTGATGCCGTTCAGCGTCACCACGTCGCCGACATTCATCGCGTTCTCGAACTGGATGAAGACGCCGGTGATGATGTCCTGCACCAGTTTCTGCGCGCCGAAGCCGATGGCGAGGCCGAAAACCCCGGCCGAGGCGATCAGCGGCGCGATGTTCACGCCCATCTCCGAGAGGATGAACATGCAGCTCAGCACGATGATGAGGATCGTCACCGCGTTCTTCATCAGCGTCAGCAGGGTCTGCTCGCGCGCAGTCGCCGCCGCGCCACGGGCCGGGCTGAGCCGGAAATCGACCCAGGAGGCCAGCGCGATCCAGACCGCGAAGGCCAGAAACGCGATCAGCGCGGCGGAGACGAGCGCGCTCATCAGCCGCCCGCCGACGCCGCCCGAAAGCCAGGCCTGCATGTCGAAAAGACCGAACGCGTCCACCGCGAAGCCGAGCACGATCAGCACGATCAGCCCCCGGATCAGCCGCAGCGCGCGCGGAACGAAACGGTTCAGCCGCCGCTCCAGCATCGGCAGGCGCTCCCGCACCGTTTCCGGCAGCGACACGCCCCGCGCAATGGAGCGGGTGATCGCGCCCGAGACGGTGACGCCGGCGGCGATCGCCGCCGCGACCTTGGCGGTGCTGAGCATCAGCGGCCAGAACACCCCGCCCGGCCGCGTCGCGACGACGACGAACAGGACCAGAAGATAGAGCAGCACCGGCAGCGCCCAGTTGGCGGCCAGGAATCCCCGGAAGCCGCGCCGCTCCTCTCCGTCCAGCAGCCAGGATGCGACCGGGCGGCGGCCATAGAGCGTCAGCCCCATCGCGATCAGGATCGCCAGCAGCGCCAGAACGGTTGAGGCCCCCTCGCCGGCGCGGCGGGAGATCTGATCCGCGACGATCGGCGTGATCAGCAACTGGCCGTAACCAAGGACCGAGGCGATCAGCCCGAACCATGTCGCCATGATCCGCGCCCCGGAATCGGGCACCCCGACCAGCCGCAATTCGGCGGTCGAGGGCGCGAGGATCGCCCGGATCGCGACCCGCGCCAGCCCGATGACCACGAAGGCGTTGAGAAACAGCGCCTGACGCACGCCGATCCCGTCTTCGCCGGCGCCGAACAGGATCGCCGCCAGATAGCCCGCCGCCGCCGCGACCACGACGCCGAGCGCGTCGAGCGCGACGGAGGCGGCGATGATGGCCAGCGTCCGCCACATGGAGATGCCGCGGGTCAGCGCCCCCATGGCGACATAGATCCGGCGGAGCCAGATCCTGAGCAGGTAGAGAACGCCGAAGGCCACCGCGATGACCAGCGCCAGATCCTTCAGCGCGGCGATGATCCCGTCCCATTGCGCCGGCGTCAGCGCCGAAAGCGCGGCCGGGATCGCGGCCATGGACGCGGCGAAGGCGGAGAAGGTCTCCGTCCCCTGCTCCACCGCCTGCTGGCTGATCCCGGCGATGCGCGCGCCGAGGGAAGGCGCCTCCGCCGCCGGAGCGGCCTCCCCCGCGGCGGCGCCGGCGGTTTCAAGCTGTTCGATCAGCGCCGCGCGCTTCGCGTCATCCTTCAGGATATCGGCGAGCATCTGCGCCGACGCTGAAGGCGACGCCGCCTCCTGCGCAGCCGCGCCGAGGGGGGCCGCGATCAGGAAGGCGACAAGGGCGAGAAAGAGCAACGCGGCGCCGCCGCAGGCGCGCCCGACAGATCGAAAGCAGGTCAACAAGGGCCTCGTTCATTTGCAGAGCGAGGATTTCTATCGAAACCGGCCGCCCGGTTCCAGACCGCGCCCGCCATCCGCCGGAGATATCCCCTCACGCCGCCGCGCGAAGAGAGAAGCCGATGCGGTCTCCATGGCCGAGGCCATAGCCGAACTGGATCATCAATTCGGTCATCGGTTCGAGATAGCGGGAATTCGAGAGCGCGCCCGCCCTGATCGCCTGAAGGCCGGTTTCGCTCACCAGCCCGGCCACCTTGTCCACCGCGCCTTCGTCATCGCCCGCGATGAAGACCGGAAGCGTGCAACGCTTGCCTGCGGCGTGATCGGCCAGAACCGATGCGAAAATGGTGTTGAACGCCTTGATCACATGCGCGCCGGGCAAGGCGCGGGCCAGTTCCTCCCCGGCCGAGGTCTCGTGGCCGATCGTGAGGCTCATGAAATCCTGGGCCAGCGGATTGGTGATGTCGATGACCACCTTGCCGGCAAGCGCCCCGGCCATGCCGGGTCGCCGAACGAATGCGAGCGCCTGCTCGTATTTGAGCGCCATGACGACGGTCTCCGCCTTCGATATGGCCGGCGCCGGATCATCCGACCGGCCCAGACTGTCCACCTGACGCCCCGCCGCGCGCAGGATGGCGGCCAGGGGCGCGCCCATGGCGCCCCCTCCCAGAATTGCGATTTGCATGTCCGATCTCCTTGTTTGATGGATGCTCTGGACGTAACCCGCCGGGAGATGTCATTCTCGCCGCATCATGACATTGGATACGCCGAAAAGGACAAAACGCGAGATCATCAACCCCGATGACGCCGAGGCGGCGGTTTTCGTTCTCTCGGACCGGCATGACCGGATCGCGGGGCCGTGGCATCGTCACCGCCGTCTCCAGTTCCTCCATGTAAGCGAAGGCGTGCTGGCGGTCGAAACCGAAACCGCGAGATTCGTCATTCCGCCGCAGCGCGCGGTCTGGATTCCGCCGGGGATGAATCACCGCATCCTGTCGGAGACGCCCTTCTGGCTGACCACCTGCTATATCGACCTGGCGCGCGTGGATCTTTCCCGCGATGCGGCTTGCGCTGTCTCCGTGGACCGGCTGTCCGACGCCCTCTTGATCGCGGTCGCCGGGCTCGGCGCCTCCGGGCCGCGCTCACCCGGCGAGGCGCGCAAGGTGACGGTGCTGATCGACTGTCTGTCGGATCTGCCGGATTTCGACGTGGTGTTGCCCCTGCCTGCAAGCGACCGGTTGCGCCGTCTTGCGAAGCCTTTGATGGAGGAGCCGGCCTGCAACGCGACCCTGGCCGCCCTGGCCGCGCAAGCCGGACTGACCGAGAGAACGGCGGCGCGTCTGTTCAAGGCCGAGACCGGGCTTTCCTTCGGGGTCTGGAGGCTTCAGCTGAGGCTGCAATCCGCCCTGGCGCTCCTGTCAAGCGGCGCTTCCGTGACCGGGACGGCCTTCGCCGTCGGGTATCAGGATGTTTCGTCCTTCATCGCGGCCTTCAGGGCGGCTTTCGGGCGGACGCCCTCTCAGGCGCTCAAGGGCCGGGAATGACGCCCGTCGCCTCAACCCGCGCGCCTGCCCTTCATGAGGCGCGACATTCGACGGGGCGCCCTCAGCGATTGGCGCCCGGAACCCAGAGCACGTCATCGGCGCCGTTTCCATTGGCGGCGCGCGCGGCGACGAAGAACCAGTCGGAGAGGCGGTTGAGATATTTGATCGCAGCCGGGTTCACCGGCTCCGCCGCAGCCAGCGCGGTCGTCCGCCGCTCCGCCCGCCGCGTGACGGTGCGGCAGAGATGGAGATGAGCCGCCAGCGCCGAGCCGCCCGGCAGGATGAAGCTGCGAAGCGGCGAGAGCGCCTTGTTCATCGCGTCGATCTCGCCCTCCAGCCGCTCGACCTGCGCCGGAACCGCGCGAAGGCGCGGATGCGGGGCGGTCGCGTCGCCCTCCAGATCCGGGGTGGCGAGATCGGCGCCGACATCGAAAAGATCGTTCTGAATGCGCGCCAGCGCGGCGTCCATCTCCGCCGCCGCATGGAGCCGCGCCAAGCCGATGGCGGCGTTGGCCTCATCCACCGCGCCGTAAGCCTCCACCCGCAGCGCGTGCTTCGGCGCCCGCGCCCCGTCGCCGAGCGCGGTGTCGCCGCCATCGCCGGTGCGGGTGTAGATCCGGTTGAGGACAACCATGCGCCCTACCCCCCTGATTTCGCGGCCAGCACCGCGGCGATGACGAGAAGCACCGCGATGGCCTGTGTGACGATGCGCAGGCGCATGATCCTGTTGGCGTATTTCCGGTTGAATTCTCCACCGCGCGCGAAGGAGAAGAAACCGAACAGCAGCACGGCCAGCACCGTGAAGCAGGCGATGATCGCAGCGATGAAGAGCGCGTAGGACATGCGCCAAGCTCTACAGCGTTTTGCCCCCGAGGTGAAACAGTCAATGACGGCTCCCGCACGGGAAAGCCGCCCGGCGCGATCTCAGTCCGCCGGGCGATAGGTCGGCCATCCCCGACCCGCCTCGCCTTCACAACGCTCCGGCGATCCGAATACGCCGCCGCCGTCATAGCAGGCCCGGAGAGCGTTGTGCCGCAGGCGCTCCAGCCTCCCTTCGGCGATGGATCGCCACCACAGCGCCTCCATCAACAGGGCGTCATCGGGATCGGGGGCGCAGACCGTCACCGCGCCGTCATCCTCGCAGATCAGGCGCACCGTTCGCCGGTCGCCAAAGGTGTCGAACGCCCAGGGCAAGGCGCGCGCGCCCCAGTGATTTGCGGGCGGGGGATCGGCGAAGCGTTCCGTCTCACCCCAGGCGGCGGCGACCCGCGTCGCTTCGTCGGGGCCGCCGTATTCCGCGAAGGGACGCACCCGGATGGACCGCCAGTCAGCCTCCTGCGGCGATCCGTCCGGCCCGTCAACCTGATGCGAACCATAGGATAATTCCTCGGTAAGGAACCTGTCCATGCCTTCTCGTGTCATCGCGGCGGGGACCGGCCGGAAACGATATCGGTAACCCGCGCCATCCGGGTCGCGCAGCGTCACCCGCGCATAGCGATCGGTCAGGGTGATCGTCTGCGGCGCGGTCGATACGTCCGGAGCGGCCACGACGGCCACCTCCACCACGCCGCCATGCTCCAGAAGCGGGCCGTCCACCAGAATCGTGAGATCCGCATCCTGCGCAACCGCAGCGCCTGCGGCCAACGCCAACAACGCCGCCAGACGACTCATGCGCATCACTTCCGCTCCTGCGTCCTCCGCGCGCCGGCGAGCCCCCCGCCGGCGCGAAATGCCCGAATCAGAGACCCAGCGAGCGATAGGCCCCCGCGACCCGGCCGATGGCGACCAGATAGGCGGAGGTCCTGAGATCCCCCGCCTCCGGCCGCGCGCGCCAGATTTCGGCCATGGACTGATAGGCGGTGCGCATCGTGTCGTCGAGACCGGAGCGGACCAGGGTCAGCTCATCCGCGCCCATCATGAATTTCTCGCTGAAGGCGGCCGAGACCTTGTTGCCGGTCAGGCGCTCCATCTCCTCGATCAGCATGCGGTTGCGCGCCTCCTCCTGCCGGCGCTGCATCCGGCCGAAACGGATATGGGAGAGATTCTTCACCCATTCGAAATAGGAGACGGTGACACCGCCGGCGTTGGCGTACATGTCGGGGATGATGACGCAGCCCTTCTTGCGCAGGATCTCGTCCGCCCCGGCGGTCACCGGGCCGTTCGCCGCCTCGATGATCAGCGGGGCCTGAATGCGCTGGGCGTTGGAGAGGTTGATCGCCCCCTCGAAGGCCGCCGGGATCAGGATGTCGCATTCGCCCTCCAGCAGCGAGGCGCCGTCGGCGATATAGGTCGCGCCGGGGAAGCCGCGAACGCCGCCGGTTTCGATCATGTGCTGGCGCACCCGCTCCACCGGCAGGCCCTTCGGATCATGGATGGCGCCGTCGCGCTCGATGATTCCGACGACAAGGGCGCCGTCCTCCT
>JBKECG010000389.1:0-12358 GCA_047974395.1 Pikeienuella sp.
GCCCTTGCGATAGATGAGGTTGCTGACCCCCATCGCCTTGTGTCCGCCAAGATCGAGATCCGGGACTTCCACGGTGAAGGAGGTGATTTCGACTTCGTTGATGATGCTCATGGGTCTTTCCAGATCAACCGGCGTAGCCGAGCGTCACGCGCGGCAGCCATAGAGTGAAGGCGGGGAGATACATGATCGCCAGCAGGCCGAGCGCCAGGACGAGGATGAAGGGCGCCAGCGGGCGCATTGTCTTTGCATATTCGACCCCGCCGATCTTGCAGGTCAGCAGCAGCAGCACCGCCACCGGCGGCGTCAGCGAGCCGATCAGCACCGCGATGACGGTGACGACGGCGAAATGGATCGGGTCAAAGCCGAAACTCTGCGCGATCGGCGCGAGGACCGGGGTCACGAGGATCAGGGCCGAGATCGTCTCGATGAACATGCCGATCACAAGGAGCACGACGACGATCAGGAAAAGCACCACATGCCCGTTCGATGTCGCTTCGGCCAGCCAGTCGGCGATCTGGGCGGGCAACCCGGCGCGGGCGATGATCCATGAAAAAAGCGCCGCACCCCCGAGAATGATCAGGATGCTGGCGGCGGAAAGCGCGGTATCAAGCGCGAAGCGATAGGTTCCCCGAAGGCTCAGCCGCCGGGCGAAGGCGCCGTAAAGGAGACCATAGCCGACCGCGACGATGCCGGCCTCCGTCGGTGTGAAGACGCCGGAGAGAATGCCGCCGATGATCAGCGCGGGCATGATCAGCGCGGGAAGCGCCGCGATGAAGGAGGAGCCGACCTCCGCCAGCGGCGCGCGCGGCTGGCGCGGGGCGCCGATGGCGTCGGCCTTCAGATAGACCAGCGCCATCATCACCGCGGCCATGATCAACCCGGGCAGCACGCCCGCCAGAAAGAGCGCGCCGATGGAAAGGCCGGTCATCGAGCCATAAAGCACCATCAGGATCGAA
The DNA here is from genome assembly GCA_047974395.1 of Pikeienuella sp. GTDB lineage: Bacteria > Pseudomonadota > Alphaproteobacteria > Rhodobacterales > Rhodobacteraceae > Pikeienuella. The sequence continues at coordinate 957 of JBKECG010000389.1, forward strand.
GGGGGAATGATCGGCCCGAGGATCGAGGAGGCCGCGGTGATCACCACCGACCATTCGGGCCTGTATCCTTCGCGCTTCATCGCCGGCAACATCATCGAGCCGACTGCGGCGCAATCGGCGGCGGCGGAGCCGGAAATGCCGGCGAAGAGGATCGAGGTCAGGATATTCACCTGCCCGAGGCCGCCGCGGATGTGTCCGACCAGCGCGCGGGCGAAGCGCACCATCGCCTGCGTCACCCCGCCGACATTCATGATCTCGCCGGCGAATATATAGAGCGGGATCGCCAGCAGTGAGAATGAATCCAGCGAGGAGTAGAAGCGTTGCGGCAACACCAGAAGCGGCACAGAGCCGTCGATGGCGAGCGCGGCGACCGCCGAAAGCCCCATCGAAAAGCTGATCGGCGCGCCGATGATGATCAGCAGCATGCAGAGCGCGAACATGATCAGGACGATGGTCATCGCGCGGCATCGCCCTCCATGTCCTCTTTCCCCGGTCTGACCAGCAATGCAAGGACCGAGAGCGCGGCGCCTATGGGGAGCGGCGCATAGAACCAGGCGCGCGAGACGCCGAGCGTTATCGACTGGGCGTTGAGGCCGCGCATGGTGAAATCATAGCCGGTCTTCGCGAGGACGAGGCAGAAGACGACCGAGGCGGCCGCCGAGAGAGCAACCTTGCCGCGATCAAGCGCAGGGGCGCTGAAGCTGAGAAGATCCACGGTGATCTCATGGCGCCGGAGCAGCGTCAGCGGCGTCGCCAGCAATACGGTCCAGACCAGCAGCAGGCGGATGACTTCTTCGGTCCAGAAGATCTGGAAACCCAACAGGAAGCGGTTGACGACCTGCAGCAGGATGAGCGCCATGAGCAGCGCGAAAAGTGTGACGACCACGGCGCCCAAACCGGTGGCGAAGGCGTTGACTGCGGGGCGCATCGGATCAGGCGGCTCTGATCCGTTCAAGAATATCGGCGGCGCCCGCCTCGGCGGCGAAGCTGTCCTGCAAGGGACCTAGCGCCTCCTGGAAGGGGGCGGTGTCGACCTCGTTCACGGTGAGACCGGATTCGCGAAGCTTGACGAGCCAACCTTCGTTGACCTCCGGCCAGCGAACGCGCTGTTCGTCGCCGGCCTCGCGCGCGGCGCGGGTCACGGCCTCGCGCTCGGTATCGCTCAGCCCGTCAAGGAAAGCCTGATTGATGACATAGCTGCCGTCGAGCAGGATATGGCTGGTGAGCGACAGGTAGTCGGCGACCTCGAAGATCTTGTAGGTGAATCCGGTCTCGGGGCTGCCCTCCATCGCGTCGACCACGCCGGTCTGGAGCGAGGTATAGATCTCCGGGGCCGGAATCGGGGTCGGTGCGGCGCCGAGCGCGGCGAAGGTCTTGACGAAGACCGGCGCTTCGGGAACGCGGATCTTTACGCCGGCGAAATCCCCGGGCGCCGAGATCGGCTTTGTGCGCAGGAAACTGTGACGATAGCCGCCGTTGACCCAGTTGGCGATGCGCAGGCCGGCGGCGTTTGAGAGCTGATCGGACAGATCCCGCCCGACCGCGCCGGTCATCACCGCCTCCCAATGCCCGAGATCACGATAGAGATAGGGCAGGGCGATCACGCCGAAGGAAGACAGGTAGTTCGAGTAAAGCCCGGATTCGCCATAGCCCATCTCCAGCGTGCCGATGGAGACGGATTCGATGATCTCACGCTGGCCGCCCATCTGCGCGGAGGGCAGGATCTCCACTCCGATCGCGCCATTGGCGTATTCGCCGACCAGTTCCTTGAACCGTAGCGCGATCTTGTGCTGGTCGGATTCAAGCGCGAGATGGTGCGCGACGCGGATCGTCCTGGTCTGCGCCAGAGCGGGGCGGAACATAGCCGCCGCGGCGGTCGCGCCGAAGCCGAGCCGGATAGCGTCGCGGCGCAGGAGGCCGGGTTTGCGCTTCATCGGGATTCCTCCTTTTTGACGGCGAAGGAGCGATCTGCGCCGCTCTCGTGATCGTCTGGAGGCTAGAAGAAGAGCGTAACGCATGCAATATGCATTTTAAGCGAAGGCGGTTCACCCGCCGAAACGACGAGGCGCCGGGCGCCCCGTCTTTGTCTCACCCCGTCCTCGCTTCACCCCGTCTTCGCTTCACCATGTGTCGATGAAGGGGCGTTTCTTGCCGGTCCGGGGGGGCGGGGCGGGGGTCGCCTCCAGGGTGGCGGCGATCCAGGCGCGGCTGTCGGCTGGGTCGATCACATTGTCGAACTCCAGCACCGAAGCGGCGTAGGTCGCCTTGCCATGGGCGTAGGCCTGGGCCACCAGCCGGTCGAAAAGCGCGCGGCGCTTGTCGAGGTCGGTTTCCGCCTCCAGCTCCTTGCGGTAGCCGAGCTTGACGGCGCCCTCCAGCCCCATGCCGCCGAATTCCCCCGTCGGCCAGGCGGCGACGAAGAGCGGGGCGCGGAAGCTGCCCGCCGCCATCGCCTGCGCGCCAAGCCCATAGGCCTTGCGCAGCACGATGGTCATCAGCGGGATGGAGAGATTGGCCCCGATCACGAAGAGGCGCGAGCAATGGCGCACCAGCGCGGTCTTCTCCACCTCGGGGCCGACCATCATGCCGGGCGTGTCGCAGAGCGACAGAACCGGAATGTCGAACGCGTCGCAAAGCTGAAGGAAGCGCGCGGCCTTGTCGGCGGCCGGGCTGTCGATGGCGCCGGCGAGGTGGATCGGGTTGTTGGCGATCACGCCGACCGGCCGCCCCTCCACCCGGATCAGCGCCGTGACCATGCCCGGCGCGAAACCGGCGCGCAGCTCCATGACCGAGCCGATATCGGCGATCCCTTCGATCGCGGCGTGAACGTCATAGACCTCCAGCCGGTTCTCCGGGATGACATGGCGGAGACGACGGGGGTCCGGGGCCTCCCATCCGCTGACGCGACCCTGGAAATAGGAGAGGTATTTCTTCGCCGCGTCAACAGCCTCGTCTTCGGTCTCGACCAGCACGTCGATGACGCCGTTGGGATATTGCACGGCGGTCGGGCCGACCTCCTCGGGGCGGAAGACGCCGAGCCCGCCGCCCTCGATCATCGCCGGGCCGCCCATGCCGATGCAGGAATCCCGCGTGGCGATCACCACGTCGCAACAGCCGAGAAGCGCGGCGTTGCCGGCGAAGAGCCGGCCGGAGGCGACGCCGACCATCGGCGCCAGCCCGGAAAGCCGGGCGTGCTGGTTGAAGGTCGTGACCCAGAGCCCGGCGACGGAGGTCAGGGCGGCGTCGACATCGCCGGGCCGCCCGCCGCCGCCTTCGCAGAAAAAGACCATCGGCATGCGCTGCGTTTCGATCACATGCAGCATCCGGTCGGTCTTGGTGTGGTTCATCTTGCCCTGGGTGCCGGCCAGAACCGTGTAATCATAATGCAGCACGCCGACGCGGGAGGCGTCGGGGCCGAAGAGATCCTCGTTCACCTTGCCGACGCCGGTGATCAGCCCGTCGGCGGGCGTGTTCTTCATCAGATCCTCGACCGAACGGCGCGACCGCTGCGCGGCGATGGCGAGATCGCCATATTCGATGAAGCTGTCCGGGGCGCAGAGCCGGGCGATATTCTCGCGCGCCATGCGTTTGCCCTTGGCGCGGCGCCTCGCGACGGCCTCGGGGCGGTTTTCATCGAGCGTCAGCGCGCGCCGGTCGATCAACTCCTGAAGATCGGGGCGGATGCGGTCGAGATCGACCTCGGTCGCGGTATCGGGGCCGTCTTCGGCGCTGTCGGTCTCCTCGATGACCGCCAGCGGATCGCCCTCGTAAACCGTGTCGCCCGGCGCGACGGCGAAGCGTGTCAGCACGCCGGCGGAGGGGGCCTTGATGCTGTGCTGCATCTTCATCGCCTCCATCACGAAGAGCGTCTGGCCCTTGCGGATCGCCGCGCCGGGTTCGGCCTCCAGCGAGAGGATCGTGCCCTGCATCGGCGCGGCGACCGCGCCTTTCTCGTCGCTGGCTTGCGCGGAGGGCGCGTCCCCCCCGGCGCCGAAGGAAAGCACCGCGAGCGGGTCGGCCGCATCCACCGTCCGGCGGCCGCGGGGCGCGGCGGCCTCGGCCATGGCGGGCAGGAGCGGGGCGGGGGGCGTTTTCGAAGCGTCGTGGATCTCGCCCGCGCGCTCCTCGATCAGCCGGGTAGGGGCGGTTCCGGCGGCGAGTTCGGGCAGGTCCAGCAGCGCCTGAAGATAAGGGATGTTGGTCTCCACCCCCTCGATACGGAAGGCGCGGAGCGCGCGGCGCGCGCGGGTCAGCGCCGCCTCCAGCCCCTCGGGCGCATGGGCGATCAGCTTCGCCAGCAGGCTGTCGAAGGCCGGGCTGGGCCGAAGCCCGGCGAAGCCCGCGCCATCGGTGCGCAGGCCCGGCCCGCCCGGCGGCTCATAGGCGGCGATGACGCCGCCGGCGGGGATCGCGCCGCCCTCGCGGTCCATGCGCTCCAGATTGATCCGAAGCTGCACGGCGGCGCCTGAGGGCGCGGGGATGCGGTCCTGCGTCAGGCCGAGCGCGGCGAGGCTTTCGCCGGCGACGGTCCTGATCTGGGCTTGCGCCAGATCGACGCCGGTGATCGCCTCGGTCACTGTATGCTCGACCTGAAGCCGGGGATTGGCCTCGATGAAGGCGAGGGCGCCGTCGGCGCCGACCAGGAATTCGAACGTGCCGAGCCCGCGATAGGAAACCGCGCGCGCCATGGCGACGGAGGCGTCCAGCAACCGCTGGCGGATCGCCCCGTCCAGCGCCGGGGCGGGGGCGATCTCCACCAGTTTCTGATGGCGACGCTGGAGCGTGCAGTCACGCTCCCAGAGATGGACCACATCCTTCCCGTCGCCGAGGATCTGCACCTCGACATGGCGGGCGCGGGCGAGGAAGCGTTCGGCGTAGAGATCGCCATTGCCGAAAGCGGCCTTCGCCTCGGCTGAGGCGGCGGCGAAGGCTTCGGCCAGATCCTCGGGCCGGTTCACGATCCGCATGCCGCGCCCGCCGCCGCCGGAGACGGCCTTGAGCACGATCGGCGCGCCCTTGAGCGTGGCCATGAAGGCGGCGATCTCCTCGGGCGAGGAAGCGGCGTCGAGGCCGGGATTGACCGGCGCGCCTACCTCCCGCGCCAGTTTGCGCGCGCGGGTCTTGTCGCCGAGAAGGTCCAGCGCCTCCGGGCTCGGCCCGATGAAGAGCAACCCGGCCTCGCCGACCGCGCGGGCGAAATCCGCGCTTTCGGACAGGAAGCCATAGCCGGGGTGGATCGCGTCGGCGCCGGCCCTTTTCGCCGCCGCGATCAGCGCCGCGCCGTCCAGATAGGCGCGCGGCCCCTTGCCCTCAAGCGCGACGGCGCTGTCGGCGCGGCGCGGGTGGAGCGCGCCGGCGTCATCCTCGGAATAGACGGCGACCGAGTTCAGCCCCAATTCCGCCGCCGCCTGGGCGATGCGGATCGACACTTCGCCGCGATTGGCGATCAGGATGCTCTTCATGTTCTTTTCCATCAGACCGGCGCCGCCTCAGAGCAGTTTCGCCAGTTCCTCCTTCTTCACCTTGCCGGTGGCGGTCATCGGCAGCTCTTCGACGATGCGGACCTCCGGGCGCTTGTAGGTGGCCATCGCCTCGCCGCACCACGCCTCGATCGCCTTCGCGTCCAACTCCCCGGCCTTTTCGGGGTCGAGCCGGACGAAGGCGACCGGGACCTGGCCTTTTTCCGTATCCGGGCGGCCGATGACGCCGGAGCCGATGATCGCGGGATGGCGGCCCAGCATCGCCTCCAGCTCGGCCGGGAAGACGGACATGCCGCGAACCTTCAGCATCTCCTTCCGCCGGCCGAGGAAATGCAGGAAGCCCAGATCGTCGATGACGCCGATATCGCCGGTATGGAGCCAGCCGCCGCGCAGCGCCTCCGCCGTCGCCTGCGGCTTGTTCCAGTATTCCTTGAGGTTGGAGGGCGAGCGCACGCAGATCTCGCCTTCCTCGCCCAGAGGTTTCAGCGCGCCGGTCTCGAAATCGCAGATCTTGAAATCGGTGCCGGGCATCGGCAGGCCGACAAAGACCGGCTGGAGGGTGAGATCGTAGTCATCATCCTGAAAGCCGGTGGTGAAGGTGTCGCAGGTATGGGTCTCGGTCATGCCCCAGGCGGCCTCGGCCATGACGGAGCCGGTCAGCGCCTTCCAGCGGCTGCGGAACTCGGTGTTCAGCTTCTTCACGAAAGAGGAGACGCGGGTGCTCTCGATCGAACGCAGGTCGAATTCGCCGACGCGGGGATGCTCCATCACCTCCACGGCGTTATCGACCAGAAGTCCGGCGCGGGTCGCCTTGCGCGACTGGACCGCGCCCATCCAGCTTACCGGGTCCCAGCGGCCCAGAAGCACGCATTTCGCGCCGGAGAAGATCGGGAAGAGCAGGCCCATATCCTCGCCCGCGATCCAGAAGAGCGGGTGAAAATTCACCGTCACGTCGCCGGGACCCATCGGCGCGCCCATCGAACAGGTGGTGGCGGCGGTGTACACCATGTCGCGCTGCGTATGGGCGCAACCCTTGGGCATGCCGGTGGTGCCGCCGGTGTAATTCAGCGCGCAGACCGCATCCAGGTCGATCTTCACCGGTTTCGGCCGCGCTGGCGCGGCGTCGAGCGCGCTCAGGAAATCCTCCGCCCCTTCGGCGGCTTCGGGATGCGAGGCGACGCTGGGCGGCTGGTGGAAGGCCGGCGTCGCGGGCGCGAGATCGGCGAGACCGGTGGACCAGATCTTTCGCAGCGGGGCCTCGGCCGCGACCTTCTTCACCAGCGGGACAAGCGCGTCCTGCGCCAGCATCCATTCCGCGCCGCTGTCGTTGATCTCATAGATCAGCTCATGCTCCTTGAACATCGGGTTCACCGGCACATGGACCGCGCCGGCCTTGAGGATGCCGAAGAAGGCGTAGGCGAATTGCGGGCAATTGCCGAGAAACACCCCGACCCGGTCGCCGGGCCCGACGCCCTCCGCCTGAAGCAGCGCGGCGAAACGGTCGGATTGTGCGTCAAGCTCGGCGAAGCTGATCTCGCGGCCATAGAAGTCGAAGGCGATATTGTCCGGCGCCCGCTTCGCCCATTCGCGCAGATATTCGGTCAGCGGGATCTCGCCGAACGGGTAATGCGGCGTGCGTGGCAGATCCGCGGGCCAGCGCGCCGCGACCAGCGCGCGGACATGATCGACATAGGCGTCCTCGGTGGTCGGCGTGGCGGCGGTCTTGTTCATGGATGGGCTCTCCGTTCGGGATTGGCGGGGGCGCGCCCCGCTTCGGTCAGAAGATGACAGCGCGCCCAGGCGGCGTCGCCGACCGGCGCCGGGTCGGTCTTGTCGCAGGGTGTGAAGGCGCGCGGGCAGCGCGGGTGGAAGCGGCAGCCCGAAGGCGGCGAGAGGGCGGAGCCGATCTCGCCGATGATCACGTCGGTCGCGGGCGGGTGATCCGGGTCCGGCCGGGGCGCGGAGGCCAGAAGCGCCTGCGTATAGGGATGGCGGGGATCGGCGAACACCACATCGGTCGGCCCCTGTTCGACCATGGCGCCCAGATACATCACCCCGGTATCGTGGGAGAAATGCTCCACCAGAGCCAGATCATGGGCGATGATCAGATAGGCGAGGCCGAATTCCTCCTGAATGTCCGAGAGGAGATTCAGGATCTGCGCCCGGATCGAGACGTCCAGCGCCGAGGTCGGCTCGTCCAGCACCAGCGCCGTCGGCTTCACCGCCAGCGCCCGGGCGATGGCGATGCGCTGGCGCTGGCCGCCGGAGAATTCATGCGGGAAGAGATTCGCCGCGCTCGCCGGCAGGCCCACGGTCTCCAGCGCCTCCTCTATGCGCCGGGCCAGTTCGCGCCGGCCGGGGCGCTCATGCGCCAGGATCGGCTCGGCGATGATCCGCCCGACGCGGAGCCGCGGGTTGAGCGAGGAATAGGGGTCCTGGAACACCGCCTGCACCTCGCGCCGGAAAAAACCGAGCGCGGCGCCCGAAAGCGCCGAGACTTCCCGGCCGCGATAGATCACCTGTCCGGCGGTCGGCTTTTCCAGCAGCAGCATCAGCTTCGCCACCGTGGTCTTGCCGCAGCCGCTTTCGCCGACCAGCGCGAAGGTGCGGCCCGGCTCGACCCCGAAGCTGACATCGGCGACCGCATGGACGAAACCGGCCGGGCGGAAAAGCCCGCCGCCGACGGGGAAGCGTTTGACCAGATTGCGCGCCTCAAGCAGCATCGGCCTTCCCCTTTCCATAGCGCCAGCAGGCCGCGACATGGGCTTCGCCGACAGTGAAATCGGGTGGATAGCCGTCGCCGCAGCCAGCCTGACGCTGCGGGCAGCGGGCGGCGAAACGGCAGCCTTTCGGCAGGTCCAGCAGGCTTGGCGGCTGGCCGCCGAGCGCATAGAGCCGCCGGCGTTTCTCGCCAAGCTTGGGAATCGAATCCAGCAGCGCCTGCGTATAGGGATGCGCGGGGCGGCGGAAAATCTCCCTCGCGGGGCCCTGCTCGACGATCCGGCCGGCGTACATCACCGCGATCCGGTCGCAGATCGAGGCGGCGACGCCCATGTCATGGGTGATGAGGACGATGGCCATGCCGGTTTCGTCCTGCAATTGCCGGTAAAGCTCCATCATCTTGACCTGGATGGTCACGTCGAGATTGGAGGTCGGCTCATCCGCGATCATGATCTCCGGCGCGCAGGCGATGGCCATGGCCGAGACCACGCGCTGGCGCATGCCGCCCGAAAACTGGTGCGGGTAATCGTCCAGCCGCGTCTCGGGCGAGGGGATGCGCACCAGGCGCAGCGCCTCGGCCGCGCGGGCGCGGGCCGCGCGGATCGTCCTGACGATGCGATGATAGCGCACCGGCGCGCCGACCTGATCGCCGACCGTATAGACCGGGTTGAGCGAGGTCATCGGGTCCTGCGTCACCATGGAGACCCGCCGCCCGCGCCAGTCGCGGGCCATCTCGCGCTCGCTCAGCGTCGTCAGGTCGGTTCCGCCGACGATCACCGAACCGGCCGCGATCCGCCCCGCAGGCTTCGGCAGCAGACGCAGCACCGAAAGACAGGTCATCGACTTGCCGGAGCCGGATTCGCCGACAATGCCCAGCGTCTCGCCCGGATTCACCTCGAAGCTGACCCCGTCCACCGGGCGCAGCGCCCCCCGGCGAAGGCGCAGCTCCGCGATCAGGTTCTCGACCTTCAGCGCCGGGCTCATAGCTGTTTCCTTTTCGGGTCGAGCACGTCGCGCAGCCAGTCGCCGAACAGGTTGGACGAAAGGCAGACCAGCATGATGGCGACGCCGGGCAGGGTGATCGCCCACCAGGCGTTGGTGATGTAGCCGCGCGCATCCGCCAGCATCAGCCCCCAGGAGACCGCGGGCGACTGAATGCCGAGGCCGAGAAAGCTCAGCGACGCCTCGAAGATGATGACTTGCCCGATCTGGAGCGTCGCCAGCACCAGCATGGTGTTGACGATATTCGGCGCCAGATGCCGGTGGAAGATCGTCAGCGGCCCGACCCCCGCGACTCTGGCCAGGGCGACATAGTCGCGCTCGCGCAGCGACAGGATCTCGCCCCGGACGATACGCGCATACCAGGTCCAGTAGGTGACGACGACCACCACGACCACCGTCGTCATGCCCGGCGCGAGCACGGCGGCGAGGATCAGCGCCAGCGCCAGCGCCGGAATCGACATCTGGATGTCCACCAGCCGCATGATGACGACATCGACCCAGCCGCCGAAATAGCCGGCGATCATCCCGACCAGCGCGCCGATCCCGCCCGAAAGCAGGATCGCCCAGAGCGAGACGACCAGCGAGACCCGCGCGCCCGATATGATCCGGCTGAGAATGTCGCGGCCTAGATTGTCGGTGCCGAGCGGATGCGCCCAGCTTCCGCCGGTCGCCCAGACCGGGGGCGCGAAATTGGCCCGGAGGTCCAGCGCCGCCGGGTTCCAGGGCGCCAGCGCGTCGCCGCCGATGGCGCAGATGACCAGCAGCAGCAGCACCGTGAGCGAGAACCACGGAAACCGCGCCATGGAGATGCGCCCGCGACGCGCGGGGCGTTCGGGGATCGCGGCGTCAGCGGGCATGGCGGATTCTCGGGTCGATGAGCCCATAGCTGAGATCGACCAGCAGGTTGGCGATGACGAACATCACCGCGGCGAAAAGCACCCCGGCCTGAACCACCGGGAAATCGCGGGCGAAGAGCGCCTCGACCACGGTGCGCCCGATCCCCGGCCAGGCGAAGACCACCTCGACGACGAAGGAGCCGCCGAGCATCGCCGCGAAATAGACGCCGAGCATGGTGACGAAGGGGATCGCCGCGTTCCGCAGCGCGTATTTCCAGACCAGCGCCCGCTCCGGCGCGCCGACGGAGCGGCCCATGCGGATATAGTCGCTGTCCAGCACGTCCAGCATGGCGCTGCGCACGATCCGCGTCTGCGCCGCCACCGGATACCAGCCGAGCGCGATCGCCGGCATGATCACATGCGCCGCCGTCCCCGAGCCATAGGCCGGCAGCCAGCCGAGATGGATGGAGAAGATCAGGATCAGCAGCAGCCCGACCCAGAAATTCGGCATCGCCTGACCGAGCATGGCGAAGCCCTTGCCGAACCGGTCCACCCAGCCGCCGCGATGAACGGCGGAGAGCACTCCGAAAGGGATGGAGATCAGCATCGAGAAGCCGAGCGCGACGATGGAGAGCAGAATGGTCGCCGGCAGCCGGTCCAGCACCAGGTCCAGCGCCGGGGTCTCCCACCGGTATGATCGCCCGAAATCGCCCTGAAGCGCGTCGCCGGCGAAGATCAGATATTGCCGCCAGAGCGGCAGGTCGAGCCCGAGCTTGGCGCGCACCTGCGCCACCAGATCGGCCGGCGCCTCCGGCGGCAGCATCAGCACCACCGGATCGCCGCTCAGCCGGGTGATGGCGAAGATGACGATCGAGGCGCCGATGATGGAGAGGAGGCCCTGAAGGACCCGTTTCGCGATGAAACCGAGCATGGATGAGGTTCCCGGAGCGACTGCGTGAGGCCGCCGGCGCAGCGGGCGCCGCGATATCGCCGTCCCGGGCGATGCGCCGGGCGAGATCGGTGAACTCCATTTCCTCAAGGAAGGCGGAAAGACGCGCAGGGTCGCGGCTGCGGATCGCAAGGGTGTCCAGCGGCTCGACGGGACCATCGGTGCGCAGGGTCACGAGTTCCTTAGACATCCGCGCCTGATCGGCGAATTCGATGAGATTTTCCCGGCGCTTTTTCTGTTTGACGCCGTCCGCCTTGGCAAGAAGGGTTTCAAGGTCGCCATATTCCTCGATCAGTTGCGCGGCGGTCTTCACGCCGATGCCGGGCACGCCGGGCACATTGTCAGAGGAATCCCCCGCCAGCGCCTGGATGTCGATCACATGTTCCGGACCAAGACCGAATTTCTCGATCACTT
>JBKECG010000415.1:0-4046 GCA_047974395.1 Pikeienuella sp.
AGCGCCGCGCTTGGCGGCGAGATCGAGGCCCCGACCATCGACGGCGGGCGCACAAGGGTGAAGATCCCGGCCGGGAGCCAGTCCGGCAAGCAGTTGCGCCTGCGCGGCAAGGGCATGCCGCAGCTTCGGGGCGGGCGCTATGGCGATCTCTATCTCGAACTTGCGGTGGAGACGCCGGTGAATCTCTCGGCGCATCAGAAGGAGCTGTTGCGGCTCTTCGAACAGGAAAGCCGCGACAACAGCCCCGAGACCGAGGATTTCTTCTCTCGCGTCAAGAATTTCTGGGACGGCATGACAGGCTGACGGTCGTGCTTTCGCTTCAAGGATGGCCAGCATGACCAACCCGCTTCTCGCCGACTGGAACACGCCTTTCGGGCTGCCGCCTTTCGAGAGCATCGCGCCCGCGCATTTCCGCCCCGCTTTCGAGGCGGCGCTGAAGGCGGACCGCGCCGATGTGGATGCGATCGCCAACGATCCCGCGGCCCCGAGCTTCGCCAACACCATCGAGGCGCTGGAATTGTCGGGCGCGATGCTGACCAGGGTCGCCAGCGTCTTCTTCAACCTCGCCGGCGTCGCCAGCGATGACGAGATGCAGGAGATCGAACGCTGGATCGCGCCGGCGCTGTCGCGCCATCACGCCGAGACGGTGATGAACGGGAAGCTCTTCGCCCGCATCGACGCGCTGATGGAACGGCGCGGCGCGCTTGGCCTCGACGCCGAAGCGGACCGGGTGCTGGAGCTGACGCATCGCGGTTTCGTGCGCGCCGGCGGGGAGCTTCGCGGCCCGGACCGGGCGCGGATGACCGAGGTGATGAGCCGCCTCGCCACGCTTGGCGCCGCGTTCAGCCAGAATGTGCTGAAGGACGAAAAGGACTGGGTGCTGAAGCTGGAGGGCCCGCGCGCGCTGGACGGATTGCCGAATTTCGTCATCGACGCCGCGGCCGCCGCCGCGAAGGAGCGCGGGATCGAGGGGCATGTGGTCACGCTCTCGCGCTCGCTGATCGCGCCCTTTCTCCAGTTCTCCGCCAATCGCGCGCTCCGCGAGGAGGCCTGGCGCGCCTGGACCGGGCGGGGCGAGACCAGGCCGGAGACGATGAACCACCCGGTCGCGGCGGAGATGATCGCGCTCCGCGCGGAACGCGCCCGGCTTCTGGGCTTTCCGCATTTCGCCGGTTTCAAGCTCGACGACCAGATGGCGAAGACGCCGGATCGGGTGCGCGACCTCCTGATGGCGGTCTGGACCCCGGCGCGGGCGCGGGCGCTGGAGGAGCGCGACGCGCTGGCCGCGCGCGCCGCAGCCGAGGGGGCGAATATCGAGATCAGGCCCTGGGACTGGCGCTATTACGCCGAGAAGCAGCGCAAGGCGGAGCATGATCTGGATGAGGCGGAGCTGAAGCCCTATCTGCCGCTCGACGGGATGATCGAGGCGGCGTTCCACTGCGCCAAACGGCTTTTCGATCTCGACTTCGCCGAGTTGAAGGACGCCCCCCGCCCCCATCCCGACGCAAGGGTCTGGGAGGCGACGCGCGCCGGGGAGCATGTCGCGGTCTTCATCGGCGACTATTTCGCCCGGCCCTCCAAACGTTCCGGCGCCTGGATGAGCGCCTATCGCGCGCAGCGCAATCTGGGCGAGCGGGTGCGGCCGATCATCGTCAACACGATGAATTTCGCCCGCGGCGAGGGCGTGACCCTGCTGACCTTCGACGACGCCCGCACGCTTTTCCATGAATTCGGCCATGCGCTGCATGGCATGCTGTCGGAAGTGACCTATCCGTCGATCTCCGGCACTTCGGTCGCCCGCGATTTCGTCGAATTGCCGAGCCAGCTCTATGAACACTGGCTGACCGAGGCCGAAGTGCTGACCCGCTTCGCCCGGCACTACAGGACCGGCGAGCCGATGCCGGCGGCGCTGATCGAGCGGGTGCTGAAGGCGCGGAACTTCGGCCAGGGCTTCGCCACGGTCGAATATGTCGCCTCGGCGCTGGTCGATCTGGAGATGCATCTTCTGCCCGACGCCGCCGGTTTCAACCCCGCCGCTTTCGAGGCGGAGGCGCTGGCGGCGCTGGAGATGCCCGATGAGATCGTCATGCGCCATCGCACCCCGCATTTCGCCCATGTCTTCGCCGGCGACGGCTATTCCGCCGGCTATTACAGCTACATGTGGTCGGAAGTGATGGACGCCGACGCCTTCGCCGCTTTCGAGGAGGCCGGCGATCCCTTCGCCCCCGAAATCGCGAAAAAGCTGTCCGGGGCGATCTATTCCGCCGGCGGGCGGCAGGACCCGGAGGACGCCTATCGCGCCTTCCGCGGCCGGCTGCCGGAGGTCGGCGCGCTTTTGCGCCAGCGCGGGCTGGATGACGCCGCCTGAACGGGCGCCTCAGAGGCGGATATGGCGACAGGATGTGCTGACGCCGGAGATGGTTCCCGCCGTCGTCTCCCAGCTTATGGTCCAGAAACCGCGGCGGGGATATCGCCACTTCTCGAAGCGGCCCCGCCCGCCTTCGGGGGCGATCGAGAAGCCCCGCGCCTGAAGCGATTGACGGGTCGGCGCCGAAAGCGGGCGGCTGCGGCGAGTACGCGCTATGAGCCGGATTTCCGGCGCCCGAAGGCGAACCATCCCGTCATCGCCGCCCAGACCAGCGCCAGCGCGCCCCAGGTCAGCGCGTATTCCAGGTGGTTGTTGCGCACATTGACCGCCTCGATCGGTCGCGGCAGTGGCCATTCGCCTGCGGCGCTTGAGGTCTCGGCGACGATCAGCACCGGCTCGGTTCCGAAAATCGCGGCCATCTCCTTCAGGTCGCGCTCGGTCCAGACATTGTCATTGGCGCCGAAATCCGGGTCTTCGTCGCCTTCCTCCGGCCAGCGGAGCGCGCCGACAAGGGTCAGATCGCCTGCCGGGGCCGGGGTCGGACGCGCGGCGACGCCGTTTTCATTCTTTTCCTCGGTGGGGACATAGCCCCGGTCAACCAGAACGCGACGGCCATTGGTCAGGGTGAAGGGCTGGATCACCTGATAGCCGGGGCCGAAGGGCCGGGCCGAGGTCAGAAGCGGCGCGTCGGCGAAGCCGTGCGTCCCTTTCGCGCCGTCGAAACGCCCGGTGATCTCGACGCGGGAGAATTCCTGCGCCGCCGGGTCCAGCGTCGCCGGCAGCGGCCCCGGCGGGGCGGCGAGCCGGGTTTCCAGCACCGCGATCAGCCCTTCCTTCCATTCCAGCCGCTGCACCTGCCAGATGCAGAGCGAGACCAGCGCCGCGACGCCGAGCGCCCCGGTGACGATCAGCCCCAGCCGTCCGAAACGAGAAGGGCGGCCGAAGCCGCCCTGATCAGACCTTCCGGCCATGACCGCTCAGCCGCCCCAGATGTAGACGCAGGCGAAGAGGAAGAGCCAGACCACATCGACGAAATGCCAGTACCAGACGGCGGCCTCGAAGCCGATATGCTTCTCGGGGGTGAAATGCCCGCGCAGCGCCCGCAGCCAGCAGATGAACAGGAAGATCGTGCCGACGATGACATGGAAACCGTGGAACCCGGTCGCCATGAAGAAATTCGCGCCATAGATGTTCCCGGAGAAGCCGAAGGCGGCGTGGCTGTACTCATATCCTTGGGTGAAGGAGAAGAGCACGCCCAGCAGCACCGCGATCAGCAGGCCCCATTTCAGCCCGTCGCGGTCGTTTTCCTGCACCGCGTGATGCGCCCAGGTGGCGGCGCAGCCGGAGGTCAGCAGGATCAGCGGGTTGATGAGCGGCAGGTGCCACGGGTCGAAGGTTTCGATTCCGGCGGGGGGCCAGATCCCGTCCGCGCTGAAGGCGGTCGCGGTGCGCATGGTCTCCAGCGTGGCCTCGTCGACGACGGGGAAGATCGCATGCTTGAAGAAGGACCAGAACCAGGCGGCGAAGAACATCACCTCGGAGGTGATGAAGAGGATCACGCCATAGCGCAGGCCGATGCGGACCACCGGGGTGTGATCCCCGGCCTGGCTTTCGGCGACCACCTCGGACCACCAGCCGTACATCGTGTAGAGCACGCCCAGAAAGCCGATGATCCCCA
>JBKECG010000459.1:0-2339 GCA_047974395.1 Pikeienuella sp.
TCGGCGATCGAGCGGGTGATCGCCTGCCGGATCCACCAGGTGGCGTAGGTGGAGAATTTATAGCCGCGGCGATATTCGAATTTGTCCACCGCCTTCATCAGGCCGATATTGCCTTCCTGGATCAGGTCGAGGAACTGCAAGCCGCGATTGGTGTATTTCTTGGCGATGGAGATCACCAGCCGCAGATTGGCCTCAACCATCTCCTTCTTCGCGATCCGGGCTTCTTTCTCGCCCTTCTGCACGGTTTGGACGATGCGGCGGAATTCGGTGATGTCGACGCCGACGGACTGGCCGATCTCGCCGATCTCGCCGCGCAGCGCCTCGACCTTCTCGCGGTCTTTCTCGACCAGCGCGGCCCAACCCTTGCCCTTCAGCGCGCCGACCCGGTCGATCCAGCCGGGATCAAGCTCGAAACCGCGATATTCCTCGATGAAATCGCGCCGGTTCACCCGGTGCTCGTCGGCGATCTTGACCAGCCCGCTCTCCAGCGTCAGCAGCCGGCGGTTGATGCCGTAAAGCTCGTCGATCAGCGTCTCGATGCGGTTGTTGTGGAGATGGAGCGAGTTGACCTCGTCCACGATCTGCTGGCGCAGCTTCTGATAGGAAAGCTCCTGCCCGGAGGAGAAGCTCTTCTCCTCGCTCAGCGCGGCGGAGATGCGGCTGTCCTGCATCTTCTGGAGCTTGGCGTAATCGCTGGAGATCGAGCGCAGCGTGTCCAGCACCTGCGGCTTCAGCGCCGCCTCCATCGCGGAAAGCGAGAGATTGGACTGCTCGTCCTCGTCATCCTCGCCATTGTCCTCGCCGGCGTTCGCGTTCTCGCCGTCTTCGCCGGTCTCCGCCTTCTCGCCCTCGTCCTTGGCCTCGTCGCCTTCCGACGCGGCGCCCTCGGTCACGACCTCCTCATCGTCGCTTTCGCTCAGCGTGCGGCCGAAAGTGGTTTCAAGGTCGATCACGTCGCGGAGCATGATCCGCTCCTCCTCCAGCTCTTCGAGCCAGACGGTGATCGCGCGGAAGGTGCGCGGGCTTTCGCAAAGCCCGGAAATCATGGTGGAGCGGCCGGCCTCGATACGCTTGGCGATGGCGATCTCGCCCTCGCGCGACAGCAGTTCGACCGTGCCCATCTCCCGGAGATACATGCGCACCGGGTCGTCGGTCCGGTCGAGCGTGGTGGTTTCGGTGGCGCTGGTCGCGACCTCCCGGCTCTCGCTCTGCTTCTCGGGTTTCTGCTCCTCGTCGCCGTCGGCGCTCTCCTCCGCCTCGACCACGTTGACGCCCATTTCCGACAGGAGCGACATCACGTCCTCGATCTGCTCGGACGAGACCTCGTTCTGCGGCAGCACCTCGTTCAGCTCATCATAGGTGATGTAGCCGCGGGCCTTCGCCTGCGCGATCATCTTCTTCACCGCGGCCTGGCTCATGTCGAGCATCGGCCCCGGCGTCTCGCGCTGATCTTCGGACTGGTTTTCGTCGACGTCTTTGGCGGCCATCAGCGTCTCCGTATCGTCATTTCCGCGCGTATCGCGCCTTTTGCAGGCGAAGTCGGGCGCGAATCAGCAGCGAATCGGTGATTCGTCAACTGTTTCGCCTCTTCGTCTTTATCCATATCTTCGATTCCTCGGCCTGCGCCAGCCTTGCGGCCAGATGAGATTCATCATCCTCGCCATCGGGCAGGGCGGGCGCGGCCTCGCGGAAGTGACGGGTGAGGACGGCTTCGAGCCTGCGGTCCAGATCCGCGCCGGCCCCGGCCCCCAACTCAATCTCCGCCTCGGCGACCTCGCGCGCCCGCGCCAGAACGGCGCGATGACGTCTGAGAGTCTCCTCGAACCCTTGTTCGGCCACGTCTTCGCCCGCGCCCCCGGCGGCGAAGCCGGTTTCACGCGCCTGAGGAATGGCCGTCAGCCGCGCCAGAGGGGGATGCCCTGTCTCCCGCTCGATCATGTCGAGCCATCGGGAGCGTTCTTCGGCGAGGATGAGACCTTCGGAGGCGGATATGAGCGCGCGGCGCAGAAGTTCAAGATCCGCGCAGATAAATTCGACATCCTCGATCGCCTCGATCCGCCGTTCGGCGAGCGCGGGATGATTGAGCAGCGTCAGGAGGATCACCGCCTCGCGCCCCCTCGCCTCATCCTCGCGCCCGGCGGCGCGGGCGAGGGCGGAGGCCTTCATCTCCGGCGTCGGCATCGGCGAGACCGGCGCGAAGCCGCCGCCCCGCCTTCCGCCGCGGGCGGGGCGGGGGGCGCGCCCGGTCCCGGCGCGCGGGGCGGCGGCGAAAAGGCGGGCGCGCCGCTCGCGGATCGCCTCGACATAGTGGCCGCGGAGATTCCGGTCGGCGATCTTCG
>JBKECG010000103.1:0-5558 GCA_047974395.1 Pikeienuella sp.
ACGGGTGGAACACTCTCTCCGAGCGTCTCGCCCGCACGCCCGAGGAGCAGCCCCGCACCAGGCTGCCCAACCCGAAGGGCCGGCTCGACGTGCAGAACCTGACCGTGATCGCGCCGGGCGAGCGGGCGCCGGCGCTGCGCGGGGTGAATTTCTCGACCGAGGCCGGAACCGCGCTTGGCGTGATCGGCCCCTCGGCCGCCGGCAAATCCACGCTTGCGCGCGCGCTGGTGAATATCTGGAAACCGGCGCAGGGGGCGATCCGGCTCGACGGCGCAACGCTCGACCAGTTCGAGGATGACGTGCTGGGCGGGCATCTGGGCTATTTGCCGCAGGACGTCTCGCTCTTCGAGGCGACCGTGGCCGAGAACATCGCCCGGCTGGCCGACGAGGTCGATCCCGAAGCCGTGGTCACCGCCGCCAGGCGCGCCGGGGCGCATGACATGATCCTGCAACTGCCGAACGGTTATGACACGCCCGCCGGCCCCTCCGGCGGGCGTCTCTCGGGCGGCCAGCGCCAGCGCATCGCCCTGGCCCGCGCGCTCTACAAGGATCCGGCGGTGCTGGTGCTGGACGAGCCGAACTCCAATCTCGACGCGCAGGGCGAGCAGGCCCTGGTCAACGCCATCGTCGAGGCGAAGGCGCGCGGGCGCACCGTCGTCATCATGGCCCACCGGCCAAGCGCCATCGCCGCCTGCGATCATCTGCTGATGCTGGAGGGGGGCGCCCCCCGCGCCTTCGGCCCCAAAGACGACGTGCTGCGCCAGATCACCGCCAACTACCAGCAAATCGCCCAGGCGCGGCCCCAGCCCAGCGCGCAGACGCGCGGCGGCGAGCCCCGCCCGCCCGCGCCCCGCGGGAATGGCGGAACGAAGCCGCTCCCTCCCAACGCGCCGCCCGGCGAGTCCGAGGCCGGCGAGTCCGAGGAATGAACATTGTCTGATCAAATCGAAGCGAACCGCGAAATCTCCCGCCGCTGGTCGGCCAACCGGCATCTCTGGCTCGGCGCGCTCACCCTTGTCGTGCTGGTCATCGGGCTCGGCGGCTGGTCGGCCTTCGCCTCCATCGCCGGGGCCATCGTCGCCCAGGGCAAGGTGAAGGTGGAATCCGAACGGCAGGTCGTCGAGCATCCCGAAGGCGGCGTGGTCAGCGACATTCTGGTCAAGGAAGGCGACGCCGTCGCCGCCGGCGATCTTCTCGTGCGCCTCGACGCCACGCTGCTCGCCGCCGACCGCGCCATCGCCGAAGGGCAGCTTTTCGAACTGATGGCCCGGCGCGGGCGGCTCGCCGCCGAACAGCTCGACCTGCCCGCCCCCGAATTCGACGAGGAATTGCTGACAGCCGGGCTGGCCAATCCCGAAGTCGCCGCGCTGATCGACGGCCAGCGCCAGCTCTTCATCGCCCGGCTCGACACGCTGCGGCGCGAGACCGAGCAGTTGCAGCAGCGCCAGCAGCAGATCCGCGAGGAGATCACCGGCGCCGAGGCGCAGCAGTCCGCGCTGGCCGACCAGCTCGATTTCGTCCTGCAGGAGCTTGGCGACCTCAAGGAGCTTCAGAAAAAGGGCCTCGCCCAGGCCAGCCGGGTGCTGGCGCTGGAGCGCGAGAACGCCCGCCTTCTCGGCCAGCGGGGCGAGTTGATCGCCACCGTCGCGCGGCTCAAGGGCGAGATTTCCGAGATCGAGATCCAGATCCTCGGCCGCGCCTCCACCCGGCGAGAGGAGGCGATCACCCAGCTTCGCGACAACCAGTATCGCGAGAACGAGCTGCGCGAGCAGCGCAATTCGCTGAACGAGCGGATCCAGCGCCTGGCGATCCTCGCCCCCCGCCCCGGCCGGGTGATCGGCATGACCATCTTCGCCCTCAGAAGCGTCGTGCGTCCGGCCGAGCCAATCCTCTACGTCGTCCCCTCGGACGCCAATCTGATCGTCGAGGTCCAGATCGACACCCGCAATGTCGATCAGGTCTTCCCCGGACAGGAGGCGCGGCTGCGCTTTCCCGCCTTCTCCTCGCGCACGACGCCGGACTTGGCCGGAAAGGTGACGCAGGTCTCGCCGGACGCCTTTACCGACGACCAGACCGGGCGTTCATATTACCTCGTGCAGCTGGCGATGGATCCGGGCGAGATCGAGAAGATCAGCCATGTCGAGCTTGTCGCCGGCATGCCGGTGGAGGCCTATATCCGCACCGGCGACCGCTCGCCCTTCACCTATTTCACCAAGCCGCTGGCCGATTACTTCAACAAGGCCTTCCGCGAGGAATGACGCCGGGGGCGGCTCAGAACGGCAGGCCGATGTAATTTTCGGCCAGCACTTTCTGCGCCGCTTCCGAATGCTCCAGATAGTCGATCTCGCTTTCCTGAATGCGCTGATCGAACGCGGTCTGTTCGGGAAAGCGGTGCAGCATCGTCGTCATCCACCAGCTGAAGCGGACAGATTTCCAGATCCGGGCCAGCGCCTGCGCCGAATAGAGGTCGATCCCCTCTTCCGATCCGTCGCGATAGCGCATGACCAGCGCCCGGTGCAGGTAACGCACGTCCGAAACCGCCAGATTCAGCCCCTTGGCCCCGGTCGGCGGCACGATATGGGCGGCGTCGCCGGCGAGGAACAGCCGGCCCCAGCGCATCGGCTCGGCGACATAGCTCCTGAGCGGGGCGATGGATTTCTCGACCACCGGCCCGGTCTCCAGCCGCGCGGCGGCCTCTTCGGGGATGCGGCGGCGAAGCTCGTCCCAGAAACGGACTTCCGGCCAGGCGGCGGGATCGTCGCCCTGCTCCACCTGCACGTAATAGCGGCTCAGCCCCTCATTGCGCATCGAGCAGAGGGCGAAGCCGCGCGCGCTGTTGGCGTAGATCAGCTCATCGCTGACCGGCGGGGATTCAGAGAGAACGCCAAGCCAGCCGAAAGGATAGACCCGCTCATATTCGCGCAACACGGTTTGCGGGATCGTCCGGCGGCTGACGCCGTGGAACCCGTCGCAGCCGACGATGTAATCGCAATCGACCCGATGATCGGCGCCGCCCTTGCGATAGGTCACATGCGCCGCCGCGCCATCGACGCCATGGATGGCGACGGCCTCGGCCTCGTCGATCACCACGCCGCCGGCGGCGTCGCGCGCGGCGTAAAGATCCTTCGTCACCTCGGTCTGGCCATAAACCATCACCGGCCTGCCCGCGAGCGCGGCGAGCGGGATGCGGAACCCCCGGTTCTGCGCCGCGAGATAGGTCCCGCCGTGAACGAAGCCTTCCTCATCCATCCGCGCGCCTGCGCCGGCCTCGCGCAGGGTCTCCACCGTGCCCCATTCCAGCACGCCGGCGCGGATGCGAGACAGGACATGCGCGCGCGAGCGCCGCTCCAGCACCACGGCCTCCACGCCGGAAAGATGCAGAAGCTGGCTCAGCAGCAGCCCCGCCGGCCCTCCGCCGATAATGGCGACCTGAACCCTCATTCCCTTGCTCCCCTCAGGTGGCGCTGTGGACGGCCCTCGCTGCGATGAAAAAGAAATCGACCACGGCGACCGCGAAAGCGGCGCGCAGCCAGGCGAATTTCCTCAGCAATATCCTCGACTGCGCATGATTGCTTCGCGCCATCGAGGTGACCAATGGCGAGACCTGCGACCCGCGCATGAACTCGGCGTAGGCGTCCTCGTCCAGCATGTCCGAGGCCAGGGCCGGCCATGAATAGCGCTCCTTCCGCGCCAGCGCGGCGCGCAGCGGCCGGCCGGCGTAGCGCGGGAAAAGGACGATGATGCAGCAGATCAGCGCCGCCGCGTGCAGCGCGATCACGGCGATGTCATCCGGCGTCGCCGCCTGTTCCAGCGACGCGCCCGGCCCGCGCGTCGCGATCAGGCCGATGATCGCCAGCAGCGCCCCGGCCTTTGCGTCGGCGAACTGGGTCTGCGCCACCAGCGCGTTGTTCTGACCAAGGAGAAAGGCGAGCCTGACGCGGGTCATCTGGTCGATCGAGATTCCCTCGCGCGAGGTCACGTCCCGATCCAGCGGCAGGTTTTCTATCGCGTTATCGTTCAAGCCGCCTCTCCCGCAGGCCTCTTTCCGGCCCTTTCGGGAAACGATACAGCAGCGCCGCGCCGGAGCAAGCGCGGTTCAGCGCAGGACAGGCCCGTCCAGAACCCGCGCGCCGCCGCTTCCGGCCTCGATGACCAGGCAGGAGAGCGGGCCGCCATAACCGGCGCCGGTGTCGATGGCGATGCGGTTGCCATGGTCCTCCACCTGGCTGACCGGGGTGTGGCCATGGACGATGGTGGCGCCGTGATCCGCATCGCTGGAGAGGAAAGGCTCGCGAATCCAGATCAGGTCGTCCTCCTCCTGCTCCGCCAGCGGCACGCCGGGGCGCACGCCGGCATGGGCGAAATACCAGCCGCGCCAGCGCCAGAACCGGCGCAGCCCGGCGAGGAAGGCGAAATGCATCGCCGGCACCCTGTCCCGCGCCTCGCGGTGCAACTCCGCGCCGCGCGCCTCGGTCGCGCCCTCGGGCGGTTTCAGCCCGTAGGAGCGCAAGGTGTCCAGCCCGCCGAGCCGGTCATGCAGCCACCAGTAATCCTTGTGCAGCCGCTCGTCGCGACCGCCCGGAGCGACGAGATAGCGAAAGAACATCCGGTCGTGATTGCCCATCAGGTTGATCCAGGGCGCGCCGGTCTCCTCTCCCTTGACCAGATAGGCCAGCACCCCGGAACTGTCCGGGCCGCGATCCACATAATCGCCGATATGGACGATCACATGCGCGGCGACCGGGCGGGCGGAAAGATCAGCCCCGATCCGCGCATGCGCGGCGCGAAGCAGGTCCAGCCGGCCATGAACATCGCCCAGCGCATAGACCCGCTCCGGCCCGGCCGCGCTCATCTGGCGGCGTAAGCCTGAAGCGTCTCGACCTCGATCTCGCCTTCGAGCCGGCCGACAATGGCCCGCGCCGCCGCCATGGCCCCGGCGGCGGTGGTGTAATAGGGCGTGCGCATCGCCAGCGCGGTCGCGCGCAGACTGGCGCTGTCGCGCACCGATTGCGGCAGGTCGGTGGTGTTGAAGACCAGGCTGATCGCGCCGTCCTTCATCAGGTCCACGGCGTTCGGCCGGCCCTCATAGACCTTCTTGACCACTTCGGCCCTGACCCCGTTCGCCTCCAGATGCGCGGCGGTGCCGGCGGTGGCGACGATTTCGAAGCCGAGCCCGACCAGAAGCCGCGCCGCCTCCAGGATCACCGGCTTGTCGGCGTCCTTCACCGAAACGAAGACCTTGCCGCCGGTGGGCGGGGTGACGCCGGCGGCGATCTGGCTCTTGAGGAAGGCGCGGGCGAAGCCGCGGTCGATCCCCATCACCTCGCCGGTGGAGCGCATTTCCGGGCCGAGCAGCGTATCGACGCCGGGGAAGCGGGCGAAGGGCAGCACCGCCTCCTTCACCGCGATATGGTCCGGGTCGGCGGTGGGCAGATCGAAAGCGTCGAGCTTCTCCCCCGCCATCAGTCGCGCGGCGATGGCGGCGATCGGCGCGCCCACGGCCTTGGCGACGAAGGGCACGGTGCGCGAGGCGCGGGGATTGACCTCAAGGACGAAGA
>JBKECG010000117.1:0-5823 GCA_047974395.1 Pikeienuella sp.
TGTTGTGGGCGACGGCGCGGTCGGGCTGATGGGGGTGATGGCCGCGCAACAGATGAGCGCAGGCCGCATCATCGCCATGAGCCGTCATGAAAGCCGCTCTGCGCTCGCCCGCAAATTCGGCGCAACCGATATCGTTGCCGAACGCGGCGAGGACGGCGTCGCCCGGGTCATGGCACTGACCAACGGCATCGGCGCGGAATCGGTGATCGAGGCCGTCGGCATGGAACAGTCGATGCAACAGGCCATGGGCATCTGCCACCCCGGCGGCTCCATCGGCTATGTCGGCGTGCCCCACGGCGTCAGCTTTGATGGTCAGCAGCTCTTTTTCAAGCAGCAGCGCATGCTGGGCGGCCCCGCCCCGGTGCGCCGCTTCCTGCCCGACCTGATGGATCGTGTGCTCCGGGGCGAGATCCGGCCCGGCAAGGTCTTCGACCTGACCCTTCCGATCGCCGAGGTGGCCGAAGGCTACAGGGCGATGGACGAACGCCGCGCCATCAAGACCATGCTGCTTGTGGTTGAATGACATGACCGACGTCACCGTTGTCATCGGTGCGGGCGGCATCGGCCAGGCAATCGCCCGCCGCATCGGCAGCGGCCGCCATATCCTCGTGGCCAATCACAGTCAGGAATCGGAGGATCAGGCCGCGCAGATGCTGGAGGGCGTCGGATTCCGGGTGACGGCGATGCAGGCCGACATCTCCGACCGGGCCGCGGTTCAGGCCGTGGTCGCAAAGGCCGAGGCGCTCGGGCCGATCAGGGCGCTGTCGCTGGCGGCTGGGGTTTCGCCGTCGCAGGCGCCCATCGAGGCAATTCTCAGGGTCGATCTTTATGGTATGGCCGTGATCCTCGAAAAGTTCGGCAAGGTCATGGTGAAGGGCGGCTCGGGCGTCGTGATCTCCTCGCAGTCGGGTTACCGGATACCCGCGCTGACGGCTGGGCAGGACGCCCTTCTGGCCACCGCGCCCGCCGAAGACCTGCTCGGCCTCGATTTCGCCAGGGGCGTGAAGGACACGCTGCACGCCTATCAGATGTCGAAACGCTGCAACTCGCTGCGCGTGCGCGGCGAAGCAGTCACTTGGGCGAAGCTCGGCGCCCGCGTCAATTCGATCAGCCCCGGCATCATCGTGACACCGCTGGCGCATGACGAACTCTATGGCGAACGCGCCGATTTCTACCAGGCAATGCTGAAAAAGATGCCCGCCGGTCGCGCCGGAACGCCCGACGAGATCGCAGCGCTTGCAGCGCATACCATGGGGCAGGAAGGCGGCTTCATCACCGGCGGCGATTTCCTGATCGACGGCGGCGCAACGGCGAATTTCTTCCATGGACCTGACGCGAGTTCGTCATGAGCGACAAAGCCGAACCTCACGGCGTCAGCCGCCGCCGGCTCCTGCAAGGCGCCACCCTTGCGGCGGCGTCCGGCTGGACAAGTCAGGCGGCCCGCGCCCAGGGCGCAGGTCAGGTAGCCGTCATCTTCCTGTCGCGCTCGGGGAATACGCGGGTTCTGGCTGGTGCGCTGTCGCGGCGCTTCGGCAGCGATCTGACGGAGATCCGCCCGCGCGACACCTGGCCCGAGGATTATGACGAGATGGTCGACTGGGCCAGCCGGTGGCGGGAAAGCGACCGGCTCCTGCCACTGGAATCCGCGCCAGCCCTTTCGGACCGCAGCACGATCTTTCTGGGCTTCCCGATCTGGGGCGGCTCATTGCCCGCGCCGATGCGCAGCTTCCTCTCGACCGCCGATCTCGCCGGCAAGACCGTGCTGCCCTTCATCACCCACGGTGGATACGGCGCCGGAAGCAGTATGATGGAGCTTCGCAGCCTTGCGCCGGATACGAGCTTTACCGAGCCCTTCGTGCTGGAATGCGATCAGGAGCGCGACAATCTCGCTTCTCTTGGCGAATGGCTGAACGGTGCGGCCAATATTATGCCGCGCTGACATCTCGCTGCACGACTTGTGGGTAACTGCAAGTCAGACCGGACGCTTACGGTCATTCGCCGGTCGGAAACCCATGAATCAGACAAATCGAGCCACGTGAAGCCTCAAAGCGTTATTTGAACCAATTCGTCCACACCGCCTGATCACAAGTGGAGGAAAAATCCTGTGGCGATTCGGTCGGCAACAATGCGCTGTCGCCATGGGCGCAGATGGCGTCGGAACATTTGGGAATGCAGCGGCCCGACAACATGCTCCCGAAAGCGCCGGACCGTTACACGCGATCTCCGCCCCGTCAGCCCCCGTGGAAATTCGCCCTGCGCTTTTCCAGAAAGGCGTTCGCGCCCTCTATCCCCTCGGGGGCGCCGAGCGCGCGGGCGATGCTGTCGGCCTCGGCCTCCAGCTGGTCGGCCAGCGTCGTTTCCTCGGCGGCGGAGATCAGGCGCTTGATCCCGGCCATGGCCTCGGCCGGGCCCCTGGCCAGTTCGGCGGCCCAGGCCAGCGCCTCGGCCACCGGATCGTCGGCCAGCCGGTTGACCATGCCCAGCTGATGCAGCCGCGCCGCCGGAACCCGGCCGCCGGTCAGCGCCATCTCGGTCGCGAACTGGCGCGGCAGGTCGCGGGCGAATGTCCAGGTGGCGCCGCCATCCGGGGTGACGCCGATCTTCACATAGGCGAGCATGAAATAGGCGTCCGCCCCCGCCACGATCAGATCGCAGGCCGCGGCGAGGGAGGCCCCGGCGCCCGCCGCCCCGCCCTCGACAGCGGCGATGATCGGACGCGGGCAGGCCCGCATCGCGTGGATCAGCCGGTTCAGCTGGTCTACGCCGACGCGGCGCTCGGCGTAATCGACCTTGTGCGCGACGGCGAGCCGGCGCACATCGCCCCCGGCGCAGAAGAACCCGCCGGCCCCCGAAAGCACCACCGCGCCGATATCCGGCCGGGCGGCGGCGTCCAGCGCAGCGAACAGGCCGTCATAGACATCATGCCCGAGCGCGTTGCGCTGCTCGGGCAGGTTGTTCACGACATGAAGCACCCGCCCCTCCTGGCGGGTCAGGATACGGCTCACGCCGCCTCCAGCGCCATGAAGCGGGCGAGGTGGAAATCCTCATCGCCCAGAAGATGGTCGATCATCACCAGCCGCTTTGCGAAATGCGGGGCGGCGTATTCCCAGGTCATGGCGATGCCGCCATGCATCTGGATGGTTTCCTCGGCGACGCGGCGGCCGGCGCGGCCGACCATGTTCTTCGCCGCCGAAAGCGCCCGCTCGCGCTCGACGCGCGGCGCGTCCAGCATTCCGGCGGCGAGGATGGTCAGCGAGCGGGCCTGCTCGATGGCGATCACCACCTCCACCATCCGGTGCTGGAGCGCCTGGAAGGCGCCGAGCGGCTGGCCGAACTGCTTGCGGGTCTTGAGATAGTCGAGGGTCAGATCCTTGCAGACCTCCATCGCGCCGAGCGCCTCGGCGCAGAGCGCCAGCACGCCGCGGCCGAGGGCGCGCTCCAGCGCCTCGAAGCCCGCCTCCGGGTCGCCGATCGGCTCGGCCGGGGCGCCGTCGAAGGTGAATTCGGCGCCATGGCCGCCCTCCACCGTCTGATAGGCGCGCATGGTGACGCCCGGGCCGCGCGGATCGACCAGATAGAGGCCGATCCCCTTCTCGTCGGCGATATCGCCCGAGGTCCGGGCCGAGACGATCAGCCGGTCGGCGGCGTCGCCGTTGATCACCACCGATTTGCGCCCGCTGATCTTGCCGCCCTTCGCCTTGCAGGCGACGCGGGACAGCTCGTAACGGCTGTCGGGTTCGGTATGCGCCAGCGCGAGATGCAGCCCGCCGGCGATCAGGTCCTCCAGCATCTCATCCTTGCCGGCGCCGATCAGCGGCGTCGCGCCAAGGATGGCGGTGGCGAGGAAAGGCTCCACCACCAGGCCGCGGCCCAGGGATTCGAACACCACCATGATATCCTCGCCCGCGCCGCCGAAACCGCCGGCGCTTTCGGGAAGCAGCGCGCCGACCGCGCCAAGCTCGGCGAAGGCGCCCCACATTTCAGGGTCGAACCCGGCTTCGGTCGCCGCCGCCTTGTGCCGGGCGGCGAGGTCGTATTTGTCGCGCACGAACCGGTCGAGCGTGTCCGCGAGCATCTGGCGTTCTTCTGAAAGCTTGAAATCCATGATCAGAGCCCGAGCCCCATTTTGGTGATGATGTTCTTCTGGATCTCGTTCGAGCCGCCGTAGATCGAGACCTTGCGCATGTTGAAATAGCTGGTCGCCGGCTTCATCGCCCCTTCGGGGCCGATCGGATCCTCGTTCCAGCCTTCGTCAAACGCCTCCGGCGCGAAGGGCATGGCGTGCGGGCCGAAGGCGCGGCGCATGAGGTCGGTCAGCTCCTGCCTGACCTCGGTGCCCCTGATCTTGAGCATCGAGCTTTCGACCCCGCCCGCGGCCCCGCCGCCGGCGGCGGCGACGACGCGAAGGTTGAAGATCTCCATCGCCATCAGGTCGATCTCCACCTTGCCCATGCGGGCGGCGAAGATCGGATCCTCGGCCAGCGGCTTGCCGTTGGAATGGAGCCGGTTCGCGACCTTCTTCAGATGCTCGATCGCCTGCTTGGAATCGGCGACCCCGGCGATGCCGGTGCGCTCATAGGTCAGCAGGTACTTGGCCAGGGTCCAGCCCTTGTTCTCCTCGCCGACCAGATTGGCGACGGGGACGCGCACATCGGTCAGGAAGACCTCGTTCACCTCATGCTCGCCATCAAGGGTGATGATCGGGCGCAGCTCCACGCCGGGCGTGTCCATCGGCACCAGGATGAAGGAGATCCCCTCCTGCGGCTTGCCGCCCTTCTTCGTGCGGCAGAGGCAGAAGATATGATCGGCGATATGGCCGAGCGTGGTCCAGGTCTTCTGGCCGTTGATCACATATTCGTCGCCGTCGCGCACCGCCTCCGTCTTCAGCGAAGCGAGGTCGGAGCCGGAGCCGGGCTCCGAATAACCCTGACACCACCAGTGTTCGGAGGTGAGGATCTTCGGCAGGTAATGTTTCTTCTGCTCCTCGGAGCCGAACTTGATCAGCACCGGGGCCAGCATGTTGACGCCGAAGGGGATGATCCGGGGCGCGTTGGCGAAGACGGTCTCCTCGTGGAAGATATGCGCCTGGATCGGGGTCCAGCCGGCGCCGCCATACTCGACCGGCCAGTGCCAGGCGAGCCAGCCGGCCTTGTTCAGCAGATCATGCCATTCGACCAGATCCTCACGGGTCAGGCGCTTGCCCTCGCGGACCTTGCCCGACAGCCTGGGCGACAGGTGCTTCTTGAGATAGCCCCGGACCTCGTCGCGAAAGGCCTCTTCTTCCCTGGTGTAGTTCAGGTCCATCGCTTCCTCCCGTATCAGTGCGCCCCCGGACCGAATCCGGGGGCGCGTATTTCCGCCTCAGGCGACCTCGAACAGGCCGGCCGCGCCCATGCCGCCGCCGACGCACATGGTGCAGACCACGTATTTCGCGCCGCGACGCTTGCCTTCGATCAGCGCGTGGCCGACCATGCGCGCGCCCGACATGCCATAGGGATGGCCGACCGAGATCGCGCCGCCATTGACGTTCAGGTTCTCGTTCGGAATGCCGAGCTTGTCGCGGCAGTAAAGCACCTGTACCGCGAAGGCCTCGTTCAGCTCCCAAAGGCCGATATCGTCCATCTTCAGCCCGTTGAGCTTCAGCAGCTTCGGCACCGCGTAGATCGGGCCGATGCCCATCTCGTCCGGCTCGCAGCCGGCGGCGACGCAGCCGCGATAGATCCCGAGGGGTTCGATCCCGCGCTTCGCGGCCTCCTTCGCCTCCATCAGCACCGAGGCGGAGGCGCCGTCCGAAAGCTGCGAGGCGTTGCCGGCGGTGATGTA
>JBKECG010000015.1:0-13148 GCA_047974395.1 Pikeienuella sp.
GCGCGACCGGCGCGGCGGCGCGCCGCTGGATGGAGATCGCGCAATGTTTCGCCGGCCCGCCCGTGGCGCCGCCGGCGCCGGGCGCGAGGCGATGCGCGCAAAGGAGGGTCTGATGGAGAGCGAGTTCTTCCGGCTGGAGCGCGTGGGCGCCGTCGCCCATCTGATCATGGCCCGGCCCGACAAGGCCAATGCGATGAACGAGGCCTTCTGGGCCGATCTGCCGCGCCTCGTCGCCGCGCTGGAGGCGGATGCGGGCGTGCGCGCGCTGGTGATCTCGGGCGAGGGGCGCCACTTCACCTCCGGCATGGATCTCGGCGCCTTCACCGGCATCGCCGCGATGACCGAGGCGGAGCCGGGCCGCGGCGCCTACGCGCTCCGCGGGCTGATCCTGCGGCTGCAATCGGCGCTCTCCGCGCTGGAGGCGGCGCGCTTTCCGGTGATCTGCGCCATTCACGGCGCCTGTATCGGCGGCGGGATCGACATGATCACGGCGGCGGATATCCGCCTCGCGACGCAGGACGCGGTTTTCGCCGTCGAGGAGATCAATATCGGCATGGCCGCCGATGTCGGCACGCTCCAGCGCCTGCCGAAGCTGATCGCGCCCGGGGTGGCGCGCGAGCTTTGCCTGACCGGGCGGCGCTTTTCGGCCGAGGAGGCGCTGGGCTGGGGGTTGCTGAACGCGCTCCATGACGGGCGCGAGGCTGTCGTCGCCGCGGCGCTGGATCTGGCCGCCGGGATCGCGGCGAAATCGCCGCTGGCCATGGCCGGGATCAAGCGCGCCATGATCTATGCCGGCGATCATCCCACGGCGGAGGGGCTGGAGCAGATCGCGACCTGGAACGCCGGCATGCTGCGCCCGGCCGATCTGACCGAGGCGATCACGGCGCGGGCCGCGAAACGCAAGGCGCTGTTCGGCGATCTCGGGTAAGCGGCGCAGGCGAGGTCAGAGAATCTGATTCAGCTTCATCGCCACGGCCATGTCGCCGTCCACCGTCAGCATGCCCTGCATGTAGGCGGAGGTCGGGTCGGTCTCTCCGGCGATGATCGAGGCCAGATCCTCAAGTGAGACGGTGACGGTGCAATCCGCCTCCTGATCTGCGGTCGAGACGGTCTGGTTGTCGATCACCAGTATCCCGTCATCGCCGCAATCGAACTTGATCACGCTGTCGAAGTCGCTCTCGGCGACGCGGGCCCTGATCGTTTCCGCGAGTGTCTCGACGCTCATCTTTCGGCTCCTGTCCTCTTCTTCGCCGCGAGGATGATGCGTGCGGGCGCGAAAGAAAAGGGGCGCCCCCGGATTGGCGGGCGCCGCCGGAGCGGATAGGCTCGCGCGCCGGTATACGGGAGGCGGGCATGGACGGACGGATCGACATGGCGGTGGAGGCGGGCGTGATGACGCTCCTCATCAACCGGCCGGAGAAAAAGAACGCGCTGACGGATGCGCTCTATCACGCGCTCGCCGACGGCATGGCGGCGGCGGAGGCCGATGACGCGGTCGGCGCGGTGCTGCTCGCCGGCGCGGGCGGGAATTTCTCCACCGGGAATGATCTCGTCGATTTCATGAAGGTCGCCCAAGGCGGCGCCAAGGGCGAGGGCGTGGGGCGGTTCCTCCGCGCTCAGGTCGAGGGAAGGAAGCCCCTGATCGCCGCGGTCGAGGGGCTGGCGGTCGGCGTCGGCGCGACGACACTCTTCCAGTGCGATCTGGTCTACGCCGCCGAGAACGCCGATATCCGCACGCCTTTTGTCGATCTCGGCCTTGCGCCGGAGAACGGCTCCTCGATGCTGGCGCCGATGCTGATGGGCCATCAGCGCGCTTTCGAGTTGCTGGCGCTGGGCGAGCCTTTCGACGCGCGCCGGGCGGAGGCGGCGGGGCTGGTCAACCGCGTCGTCCCGGCGGCGGAGCTGATGGCCGTGGCGTTGGCCGCCGCGCGGCGGCTGGCGGCGAAGCCGCGCCGCTCGCTGCTGGAGACGCGGGCGATGCTGCGCCCGGACCCTGAAGCGGTGGCCG
The DNA here is from genome assembly GCA_047974395.1 of Pikeienuella sp. Lineage (GTDB taxonomy): Bacteria > Pseudomonadota > Alphaproteobacteria > Rhodobacterales > Rhodobacteraceae > Pikeienuella. The sequence continues at coordinate 2,009 of JBKECG010000015.1, forward strand.
GCGCCTCGGGCGAGGAAGGTCGGCTTTTCGCGGAACTGCTACGCTCGCCGGAGGCGCGGGCCGCGTTCGAGCGGTTCTTCAACCGCAGGAAATGATCCTCGCGGCCGCGTTCAGAGCGCCGCCGCGAGGATCGACAGAACCGATGAGCCTCGCGCCTTCATGGCGCCCTTTTCGGCCCGGCGGCGCGCGAAGCGCGATTGAGCCGGCCCGCGTCGCTATCGGTCCGATGAGACAGGCGCGGCGCTTTACGCCCGCCCGCGGTCCGGGTTACAGAATGGCCCGCTGATTGGTCTCGCATTGTCGGTCGGAAGGACGTCATGGGCGTAGGGATGAGAGTTTTTCTGATGGCGCTGCTGGCGGCGGGGCCGGCTTTGGCGGCGGATCGGGATGTGGCGGATTTCCTTGGCCCGCGCGGCTGCGTGATCGGGCCGGGAACCCTTGCGGCGGCGGAGGCCGAGGGGATCGACGCCGCCGCGCTGGAGGCCTTCGCCGCCCGCGCCGAGGCGACGCCCGGCAGCTATCGCACCGGCGACTGGCTGGTGGTCGCGTCGGGTCTCTGCCGCATCAGCTTCCCGCCGATCGAGAGCGAACTGAAGCTGGACGACCCGGAGGTGCGGGCGGGTTTTTCGGCGGTGGACGCTTACGCCGAATATGGCGATCACGGCTGTTTTCTTGACGCTGACGAACTGGTCGCCCGGCTCCGGGAGAGCCGCGGCTGGAACGAGGAGCGGGCCTTCACCGCCTATCTGCAACTGCTGGGGGCGGGGCTGCGATCAGGCGCGCTGTCGTTCCATAGCGATGACATCCTGCGCACGCCCCCCGGTTTCGTGCTGACCACGGGGGCTTGCGGCGAAGCGCCGGGCATGGATGTGATCCGCGAGGATCACGCCTTGCTGATGCGCCATCTGGATGCGTTCATTCGCGACACCGCCCCTGATGTGGTTTGTGAGGAAGGCGTCGGGCTGATGAACTACCAGAAGCCGGAATTTTTCATGACGCGGATAACCGACGGGCGTTACCGGAACGCTTGGGGCTGGCTTGAGGTGGATCTGATGGCCATGGCGGCGGGCTGGTATGATGGCGCGCGTTATCATAAAAATGATTCGCCGCGCCCGCCGCTTTGCCATTTCGCGGCGGAGTGATCCGCCCGGCTATTCCAGCCCGAGTTTTTCCTTCACCAGCACGTTGACCGCCTGCGGATTGGCCTTGCCGCCGGTGGCCTTCATCACCTGGCCGACGAACCAGCCGGCCATGCTCGGCTTGGCCTGCGCCTGTTCGGCCTTTTCCGGGTTGGCGGCGATCACCTCTTCGACCGCCGCTTCGATGGCGCCGGTGTCGGTGACCTGCTTCATGCCGCGCGCCTCGACGATCTCGGCGGGGTCGCCCCCTTCGGTCCAGAGGATTTCGAAGTGGTCCTTGGCGATCTTGCCGGAAATGGCGCCCGAGGCGATCAGGTCGATCACCCCGCCGAGCTGCGCCGCCGAGACCGGGCTTTCGGAAACGCCCAGCCCTTCCTTGTTCAGCCGGCCGAAAAGCTCGTTGATCACCCAGTTGGCGGCGGCCTTGCCCTCACGCCCCCTGGCCACCGCTTCGAAGAAATCGGCGTTCTCGGCCTCGGCGGTCAGAACGCTGGCGTCATATTCGGTGACGCCGTAAGCGGAGACGAAACGCGCCTTCTTCTCATCCGGCAGTTCCGGCAGGGTCGCCGCGATCCGGTCCACGAAAGCCTGGTCGAATTCCAGCGGCAAGAGGTCCGGGTCGGGGAAATAGCGGTAGTCATGCGCCTCCTCCTTGGAGCGCATGGAGCGGGTCTCGCCCTTGTTCGGATCGTAAAGCCGGGTCTCCTGATCGACCTTGCCGCCATCCTCCAGAATCGCGATCTGGCGTTTGGCCTCGTAGTCGATGGCCTGCTGGATGAAGCGCATCGAGTTCATGTTCTTGATCTCGCAGCGCGTGCCGAGATGGGAGAAATCGCCGCTCTCGCGGAATTTCTCGTAATCGCCGGGGCGGCAGACGGAGACGTTGACGTCGGCGCGGAGCGACCCTTCCTGCATGTTGCCGTCGCAGGCGCCGAGATAGCGGAGAATCTGGCGGAGCTTCCTGACATATTCCGCCGCTTCCTCCGGCCCGCGGATATGCGGGCGGGAGACGATCTCCATCAGCGCGACGCCGGTGCGGTTGAGATCGACGAAGGAAAGCTGGGGGTCCATGTCATGGACCGATTTGCCGGCGTCCTGCTCCAGATGGATCCGCTCGATCCCCACTTTCCGCGCGACGCCCGGCTCCATGTCCACCAGCACCTCGCCCTCGCCGACGATCGGATGCTTGAACTGGCTGATCTGATAGCCCTGCGGCAGGTCGGGGTAGAAATAGTTCTTCCGGTCGAAGACCGAGCGCAGATTGATCTCAGCCTTCAGCCCCAGCCCGGCGCGCACCGCCTGCTCGACGCAGAAGCCGTTGATCACCGGCAGCATGCCGGGCATCGCCGCATCGACAAGGCTGACATGGGCGTTCGGCTCGGCCCCGAATTCGGTGGAGGCGCCGGAGAAAAGCTTGGCGTTGGAGCTGACCTGGGCGTGGACCTCCATGCCGATCACCATCTCCCAGTCGCCGGTGGCGCCGGAGAGGATTTTCGGGGCGGGCTCCGCATAGGCGAGTTCGGTCATCTTGGGCTCCTGCTTCCGCATCCGGCGTTCTCTACTGCGCCCCCCGGCGGGCGGCAAGGCGGCGCGGCGATTTACGCAGGGCGCCCCGCCGGGTAGGGTGCCGAAAACCGCAGGGGCGTACATGTTGATACGTATCGCGCTGGCGTGCTGTCTTTCGGCCTTCGCCGCAAAGGCCGATGTGCTGGACCGGGTGAGAGAGACCGGAGAGATCAGGCTGGGCTACCGGATGGACGCGCCGCCTTTCTCCTTCGTCGCCGAGAGCGGCGCGCCGACCGGGCTGGCGCATGCGCTTTGCCTCCGGGTCGCGGAGGCGGCGCGCGTGGAGCTGGGGTTGGAGCGGATCGAGATCCGCAATGTTCAGGTCACCGCCGCCGACCGGTTCGCGGCGCTGACCGGCGGGCGGATCGACCTGCTTTGCGGGCCGACGACCCAGACCGTGGCGCGGCGGGCCGATCTGGATTTCTCGATCCCCTATTTTATCGACGGGGCCAGCGTCGTGTTTCGCGCCGGCCCGGTGACGGAGATCGGCGCGCTCGCCGGCCTGCCGGTGGGCGTCCTGCGGGGCCCGACCACCGAGGCGCTGCTGCCCGGCCTTCTCGGGCGCTTCGACGTGAAGGCGCGGCCGGTCGCCTACGCCACCCATGACGAGGGGCTGAGCGCGCTCGCGAATGGCGAGATCGCGGCCTATTTTGGCGATCAGGCGATCCTGAAATACCAGCTTGGCCGCATGCGCCCGGCGACGCCGCTGCAATTCGCCGAGGAGCAGTTTTCATTCGAGCCCTATGCGCTGGCCATGAGGCGCGGAGAGACCCGTTTGCGGCTGATCGTGGACCGCAGTCTGAGCCGGATTTTCAACTCTGGCGAGATCTACGGGCTGATCGAGGAAGCAATGGGCGAGGTGACGCTGTCGGAGATCACCTTGGCCGTGTATGAGGTTGTTACAATACCCGAATAGCGTGTGAATATATGGTGAATACCTAACGTCTGCTTGTGATTCGTCGTGATTCCTGTCAGCATTTTCACGCGGAGTTGAAGACAGACTTCGAATTCGGGCCGGAGCCTTGGCGATGACTGGGTTTGACGACGCGGGAGAGCCGCCGCATCAACGCGGCGTGGCGAAGTCAAGGAGATGTGCATGCCGACGGGCACCGTCAAATGGTTCAACGTCACCAAGGGTTACGGCTTTATCGAACCCGAGGACGGCGGGAAGGATATCTTCGTTCATATCACCGCAGTTCAGCGTTCCGGGATGGAAGGGCTGAACGAGGGACAGAAAGTCTCCTATGATCTCGAAGAGGGTCGCAACGGCCGTATGGCGGCGACCAATCTCAAGGCCGGCTGAGCGCCGGCAGGGCGCGCAGCGGGGCGCGCCCGTTCCGGTTCATCACCACCAGCGCGGCGGTTTCACCCTGAAATCCGCCGCGTTTTCCATCGCCTGCGCGATGTTCAGCATTCCGGCCTCATCCCAGGGACGACCGATCAGCTGAAGCCCGAGCGGGAGACCGTCTTCGCTCAGCCCCGCCGGCGCCGCGACGCCGGGAAGGCCGGCGAGGTTCACGGTCACGGTGAAGACATCGTTCAGATACATCGCGACCGGATCGTCGCCGCCGACTTCGCCGAGCGCGAAGGCGGCCGAAGGCGTGGCCGGGGTCAGGATCGCGTCCACGCCCTCGGCGAAGACGGTTTCGAAATCCCGCCGGATCAGGGTGCGGACCTTCTGCGCCCGAAGGTAATAGGCGTCATAATAGCCGGCCGAGAGCACATAGGCGCCGACCATAACCCGTGAGCGGACCTCGGCCCCGAACCCTTCGGCGCGGGTCTTCTCGAACATCTCGGTCACGCCGTCGCCGGCTTTCAGTTTCGCCCGGGCGCCGTAGCGCACGCCGTCATAGCGGGCGAGGTTCGACGAAGCCTCCGCCGGGGCGATGATGTAATAGGCGGGAAGGGCGTATTTCGTATGCGGGAGCGAGATGTCCACGATCTTCGCGCCGGCGTCGGCCAGCATCTCCCGGCCCTTTGTCCAGAGCTTCTCGATCTCCTCGGGCATGCCCTCGACCCGGTATTCGCGCGGCACGCCGATCACCTTGCCGCGAATGTCGCCGGTCAGCGCCGCCTCGAAATCGGGAACCGGGATATCGGCGGAGGTCGAGTCCTTCTCGTCCAGCCCGGCGATGGCGCGGAGCATGATCGCGCCGTCGCGCACGGTCTTGACCATCGGCCCGGCCTGATCCAGCGAAGAGGCGAAGGCGACCACGCCCCAGCGCGAAACCCGGCCATAGGTCGGCTTCACCCCGACGATGCCGGTGAAGGCGGCGGGCTGGCGGATCGAGCCGCCAGTGTCCGTGCCGGTGGCGGCGAGGCAGAGATCGGCGGCGACCGCGGCGGCGGACCCGCCCGAGGACCCGCCCGGCGTCAGCCGCGCGTCGCTTCCGCGCCGGCGCCAGGGCGAGACCGCCGGGCCGTAGCAGGAGGTTTCGTTGGAGGAGCCCATGGCGAACTCGTCCATGTTCAGCTTGCCGAGCATCACCGCGCCCTCGGCCCAGAGCTTCGCGGTGACGGCGCTCTCATAGGGCGGGACGAAATCGCGGAGGATGTTCGAGGCCGACTGGCTCCGCACGCCGTCGGTGCAGAAAAGATCCTTGATCCCGAGCGGCAGGCCGCACATGTCCGGTGCGTCGCCCGCCTTCAGCCGCCTGTCGGCGGCGTCGGCCATCTCCAGCGCCCGTTCGGGGGTTTTCGTCACCACCGCGTTCAGCGCGTCGGCGGCGTCGATGGCGGCGAGGCAATCCCCGGCGATCTCGCGGGCGGTGAAGTCGCCGCGGCGCAGGCCGTCGCGGGCCTCGGCCAGGGTCAGTCGGTTCAACTCGCCCATCACTCGACCACCTTCGGCACCGCGTAGAAACCCTGGCGCGCATCCGGCGCGTTGGCGAGGACGCGGGCGGCGTCGCCCCCTTCCGTCACCACATCCTCCCGCCGGCGCAGCGCCATCGGCGTGACCGAGGTCATCGGCTCCACGCCCTCCACATTCACTTCGGCCAGTTCGCCGGCGAAATCGAGAATCGCGTTCAGCCGGGCGCGAAGCGGCTCCAGCTCCTCTTCCTCGACCTTGATGCGGGCGAGATGCGCGACGCGGCGCACGGTGTCCTTGTCGACCGACATGATCTCTCCGGCTGTTCTGGCGATGAGGGCGGTTTAGCCGCCGGCGAGGCGGGGCGCAAGGCGCGCGCCGCCGTGCGCGCCATGGCGGATGAAGGCGAACATGACCACGCCGAGAAGCAACCCGTTCAGGCAGTGCCAGAGGAAATGGACGCCGAAAGGGAAGGCGCCGCAGACCGCCTGATCGAGGCTGCGGAAGGTCAGCGACAGCGCGAAAACCCCGGCCGCTGCGAAGAGCCAGAGGGCGGCCGGATGCGCGCGACGCCAGAGGAGGGCGCCGAAGAGGAGCAGCGCGAGGGCCACCGGAAAATAGCCCTCCGACCCGTTCAGGGAGGGCAGGGCGCCGCGCCAGAGCCGCATGAACAGCGCCGCGAAAGGCGGAAAGAGCAGGGGCGCGACAAGGGCGATGAGGATCGGCAGGCCGAGAAAGCGCCGCGCGGCGAGGAAGAGATAGAACAGGATGAAGAACAGGATCGGCGTCGTATCCGCCGTGCTGGCCCAGCGGGTCGCGAAAGTATGGAACAGGAAGGAGCCGATCCCGACCGTCGCCGCCAGCAGGATCATCACGATGGTCAGCGCCTCCAGCCGCCCGGCGCGGCGCGCGGCGGCGCAAGCGGCGGCGGCGGCGATGATGAAGGCGAGATTGGAGACCGCGTTCAGCGGCTCCGCCCAGAAGGCGGGGCCGAGCCGCTCGCAGTAGATATCGACCGGGGTCCAGTCCATCTCAGCGGAACTGCTTGGCGAGCTTCAGGCCCTGCCCCTGATAATTGGAGGCGAGCCCGGCGCCGTAGAGCACATCCGGCGCCTCGGTCATCCGCTCATAGACCAGACGCCCCACGACCTGCCCGTGTTCGAGCGCGAAAGGCGCCTCGTGGCAGCGCACCTCCAGCACCCCGCGAGAGCCGGCGCCGCCGGCCGGGCCATGGCCGAAGCCGGGGTCGAAGAAACCGGCGTAATGCACGCGGAACTCGCCGGCGACGGCCATGTAGGGCGTCATCTCGGCGGCGTAGCCGGGCGGGACGTGGACCGCCTCGCGGCTGACCAGGATATAGAAGGCGCCGGGGTCGAGGATCACCCCGCCGGAGCGCATCGGCCGCACCGGGGTCCAGAACTCGCCGGGCTCGTAATGGCCGATCCGGTCGAGGTCGATCAGCCCGGCGTGCCGACGGGCGCGCCAGCCGACGATCTCACCCTCGCGCGGGGTCAGATCGACCGAGAAGGCGAGGCCGCCGTCGATCTGCGCCTCTCCGTCCACCAGCGCCGATTCCGCGTGCAGCGCGCGGAGCGCGTCATCGTCCAGCCCCGCCTCGCCGCGGCGGAAGCGGATCTGGTTCAGCCTTGCGCCGGGCCGGACCAGAACCGAGAAGGTGCGCGGGCTGATCTCGGCGTAGAGCGGGCCTTCATATCCGGGGGCGACGGTGTCGAACTCGACGCCGCGATCGGTGATCAGCCGGGTGAAAAGGTCGAGCCTGCCGGTGGAGCTTTTGGCGTTGGCGGCGGCGGAGATGTCGGCGGGCAGGCGCAGCCGCTCCATCAGCGGGACGAGATAGACGCAACCCGTCTCCAGCACCGCGCCGGGGCGAAGGTCGATCTCGTGCATGGCGAATTCGCCGAGCCGCTCCTCCACGCTGCGCCCGGCGCCGGCGAGGAAGCTGGCGCGGATGCGCCAGGCCTTCGCGCCGAGCCTGAGATCGAGGCTCGCCGGCTGGATCTGGCCTTCGGCGAAAGGGCGGTCGGTCTGGATCGCGCCGGCCTCGGCCATCGCGCGCAGGGTCTGCGCGGGCAGGACGCCCGGGCGCGGATCTTCCGTCATCGCCTGCTTCCCTCTGCGAAAACCGCCGCCGCCCGGGGGCGACGGCGGCTCATTTGGTCGGGCCAGCGAGATTCGAACTCACGACCTTCCGTCCCCCAGACGGACGCGCTACCAGACTGCGCTATGGCCCGTTCGCCGCCGGGGTTTACGCGCCGCCGCGCCCTGTGGCAAGCGCGAAAACCGGGCCGCGGCGCGCCGTTCACTCCTGCCGTAGCCGGTTCCTGAGGGCTTCGAGCCGCGCCAGCGTCGCCCCGACATCGGGAGCCGCCGTCCCGAGGGGGAGGGAGGCCTGCGCCTCGGCCGCCGCCGTCTCGGGCGCGGCTGCGGGGGCGGTTCCCTCCGCGGCCGGCTCGGCCAGACTGGCGACATGGCGCTGCCCGCGCTCGCGCAGGACCTTCTGCACGCCCTTGATGGTCAGCCCGTCCTCGTAGAGCAACTCGCGGATGCCCTTCAGCAGCGCGACATCCTCGGGCCGGTAATAGCGCCGGCCGCCGCCGCGCTTCATCGGCTTGATCTGGGCGAATTTGCTCTCCCAGAAGCGCAGCACATGCGCGGGCGTGTCCAGAAGCTCCGCGACCTCGCTGATGGTGCGAAACGCGTCCGCCGATTTTTCCGGCGCCGCTCTTTCGGCGGCGCGGCCGGGCGCGCCGGTTCTGCTGGCGGCGGCGGTGTTGTCATGCCTCATTGGTTACGCCTCGTTTATCTTGTCCTTGAGAATATGGGACGGGCGGAACACGAGGACGCGCCGCGGTTCGATCGGCACCTCCTCCCCCGTCTTCGGATTTCGTCCGATCCGCGCGCCCTTGTCGCGCACCGCGAAAGTGCCGAAGGAGGAGATCTTCACCGTCTCCCCCGCGACGACCGCGTCCGAGATATGCTGGAGTATGCTCTCCACCAGATCGGCGGATTCGTTGCGCGACAGACCCACCGCTTTGTAGACGGCTTCGCTGAGATCCGACCGCGTGAGCGTCTTGCCCATCTGAAAGTCTCCCTCGCCCGCACCATAGATCGAAACGATAGTTTGAACGCCTGAAAGACGCTTCTTGGGAGAGAGCGTCGCCTAACGGTGAAAGAGAGTCAATATCAATGGCTTGCAACAGGGTCTTTCCGCATGTGCGAAGCCATCACCATCTAAGCAGCGCGGAGCCCCATGCGAGCCCGCCGCCGATCCCCTCCATCAGCAGAAGATCGCCATGCGCGAATCGCCCCTCCGCCGCCGCAACCGAGAGGGCGAGCGGGATCGACGCGGCCGAGGTGTTGCCATGGTCCTGCACCGTCACCACGACTTTCTCCATCGGCAGGCCGGTCTTCTGCGCGGTGCGGGCGATGATGCGCAGATTGGCCTGATGCGGCACCATCCAGTCGATATCCGCCGCGGTCACGCCGGTCTCCTCCATCACCTGATGGGCGATATCGGCCAGTTTCACCACGGCGTGCTTGAACACGTCCTGCCCCATCATCCGCAGCTTGCCGGAGATTCCGGTGGAGGAGGGGCCGCCATCGACATAGAGCAGATCGCGATAGGCCCCGTCGGAGCGCAGCCGCACCCCGAGCACCCCGCGATCCGACAGCGCGCCGGCGCTTTCCTCGCCGCGCAGCACCAGCGCGCCGGCGCCGTCGCCGAAAAGGACGCAGGTGCGCCGGTCGGTCCAGTCGAGAATGCGCGAGAAGGTCTCCGCCCCGACCACCAGCACGGTGCGGGCCTGTCCGGTGCGGATCATCGCGTCGGCGGTGGCCAGCGCGTACATGAACCCCGCGCAGACCGCCTGCACGTCGAAGGCGAAGCCGCCGGCCCCGATCGCATGCTGGATCTGGGTCGCGGTGGAGGGGAAGGTGGCGTCGGGCGTCGCGGTGGCGAGAATCACCGCGTCCACCTCCTCGCCGGCGATCCCGGCATTCGCCAGCGCCTTGCGCGCGGCCTCTATGCCGAGATGGGAGGTCAGCTCGCCCGGGGCGGCGAAATGGCGGCGCTCGATTCCGGTGCGCGCTCGGATCCATTCATCGGAAGTGTCGAGGGTCTTCGCGAATTCGTCATTCTCGACGACCCGTTCGGGGAGGTGATGGCCGCAGCCGATCGCGACTGCGCGCGTCATGGTCATGCGGGTTCCCTCTCCATCCGGCGTCAGGCGCCTTCCTGTTGTCCGGCGGCGATAACGCGCTGACCTTCGGGAAGCAAGGCCACGCGGTCGGCGACGCGCCGGGCGAAGCCGCTCTCGCCCATGCGGATGGCGAGTTGCAGCGCGGCGGCGACGCCGGTGGCGTCGGCGGAGCCATGGCTTTTCACCACCGCGCCGCCGAGCCCGAGGAAAACCCCGCCATTGACCCGGCGCGGGTCGATCCGCTTTTGCAGCCGGCGGAGCGAGCTGTAGGCGAGCAGCGCCGCGAGCCGCGACAGCAGGGTCTTGGTGAAGGCCTCGCGCATGGTGCGGTGGATCAGCCGCGCGGCGCCCTCGGCGGTCTTCAGCGCGATATTGCCGGTGAACCCGTCGGTGACGATCACATCCACCCGGTCGGAGACGATATCCCCGCCCTCGACGAAGCCGATATAGTCGAACTCGCCGGCGCCGGGGCCGATCTCGGCCACCAGATTCGCCGCCTCGCGGATGCCGGGCCGGCCCTTGTTGTCCTCGGAGCCGACATTCAGGACGCCGACGCGGGGCCGGGCGAGGTTGAAGGAGAGCCGGGCGTATTCCGCGCCCATGATCGCGAATTCGACCATGGAGCGCGCGTCCGCCCGCACATCGGCGCCGACATCGAGCACGATATTGTAGCCATGCGGCGCATGGCTGGGCCAGGTGACGGCGATGGCGGGGCGGTCAACGCCGGGCGCGGTGCGCAGGCGCAGCATCGCCAGCGCCATCAGCGCGCCGGTGTTGCCGCAGCTCACCGCGCATTGCGATTCCCCGGCGCGCACGGAATCGAGCGCGCTCAGCATCGAGGTGCCGTTGGCGTGGCGGATCACATAGGAAGGTTTGGCGTCCATCGGCACGACGCCCTTGGCGTCGCGGATCTCGCAGACCGGGCGCAGCGCCGCGCGCCGGCGCAGCAATCGCTCCAGTTCGGCCGCGTCGCCATGAAGGATGAAACGGACGCCTTCATTGCGCCGGGCGGCCTTGGCGACGCCCGCGACGATCGTTCCCGCGCCCCGGTCACCTCCGGTCGTATCGACGGAAATGACCGTCTGCTCTCCCATCACGCGCTCGCCTTCGCGCCCGTTTGGCGGGCGCGCTCCTGCGTCTTACGCCGCGTCCTCGTCGAGATCGACCTCGTCGACCATCGAGACGACTTCCTTGCCGCTGTAATGGCCGCAGGCGCCGCAGACATGATGCGGGCGCTTGAGCTCGCCGCAATTCGCGCATTCGTGATGGGCAGAGGCCGTAAGCCCGTCATGGCTGCGGCGCATGTTGCGCTTGGACGGGGTCTTTCGATTTGGGGGGACCGCCATGATCCTGGTCCTTGCTCATGCCGGTCCGCGCCGGCCATTACAGGGCCGCCGGCGCCGCCC
>JBKECG010000158.1:0-2059 GCA_047974395.1 Pikeienuella sp.
AGGCCAATGGCGAGCCCTACAAGGTCGAACTGGTCGAGGCGATTCCCGAGGGCGAGAAGATCCGCATGTATTGGCACGGGCATTGGCAGGATCTCTGCCGCGGCCCGCATCTCGCCCATACCGGGCAGGTCCCCGCCGACGGGTTCAAGCTGATGAAGGTCGCCGGGGCCTATTGGCGCGGCGACAGCCGCAACAAGATGCTCCAGCGCATCTATGGCGTCGCCTTCGCTACCAAGGCCGAGTTGGACGCTCACCTCACCATGCTGGAGGAGGCGGAGAAGCGCGACCATCGCCGCCTCGGCAAGGAGCTGGACCTTTTCCACCTTCAGGAAGAGGCGCCGGGCATGGTGTTCTGGCACCCGAACGGCTGGCGCGTCTATCGGGCGCTGGAGGATTACATGCGCCGCCGGCAGAATGGCGCCGGCTATCGCGAAATCCGCACGCCGCAGGTGGTGGACCGCAAGCTCTGGGAGGCTTCCGGCCACTGGGAGGCCTATCGCGAGAACATGTTCATCACCGAGATCGACGAGGGTTCCGGCGCCGGAGAACATGCGAACGCCAAGCGCGTCAATGCGCTGAAGCCGATGAACTGCCCCTGCCATGTGCAGGTCTACAATCAGGGATTGAAGAGCTATCGCGATCTGCCCTTGCGGCTGGCCGAGTTCGGCTCCTGCCACCGTTACGAATCCTCGGGCTCCATGCACGGGCTGATGCGGGTGCGCGGCTTCACCCAAGATGACGCCCATATCTTCTGCGCCGAGGACCAGATCGAGGACGAGACCCGCCGTTTCATCGAGCTTCTGTCGTCGATCTACGCCGATCTCGGCTTCGACAGCTTCGACATCAAGTTCTCGACCCGCCCCGAGGTGCGGATCGGCAGCGACGAGGCCTGGGACAAGGTCGAGGGCGCGCTGGAAAGCGCGATCCGCTCGCTCGGGCTCGCATACGAGGTCGACCCCGGCGAGGGCGCGTTCTACGGCCCGAAGCTCGACTTCAAGCTGACCGATGCGATCGGCCGCGAATGGCAATGCGGCACCTTTCAGGTCGACCCGAACCTGCCGGAGCGGCTGGGCGCGGAATATGTCGGCGCCGATAGCGACAAGCATCGCCCCTATATGCTCCACCGCGCCATCCTCGGCTCTTTCGAACGCTTCCTCGGCATCCTGATCGAGAACTACGCCGGCCGGCTGCCGCTCTGGCTGGCCCCGCGCCAGATCGTGGTGGCGACGATCACCTCCGAGGCGGACGATTACGCCGATGAAGTGGTCGCGGCGCTGAGCCGCGCCGGGCTTCGGGCCGAGGCCGACAAGCGGAACGAGAAGATCAACTATAAGGTCCGCGAACACTCGGTCCACAAGGTCCCGCTGATATTGGCGGTCGGCGGCCGCGAAGTGACGGACCGCAATGTCGCCATGCGCCGGCTCGGCGAGCAGGGCCAGAAGGTGATGGGGCTTGATGAAGCCATCGCCGCTTTTGTTGATGAGGCGACGCCGCCGGATTTGAAGCGGGGGTAATTTTCCACGTAACGGATATAAAATCCTTGCTTCGGGCAGATCTGCTTCAACACTATATGTCGCGCAACGATGACTTCAACTCTGCGAGAGCCTAGTTGGATGAGCAGTCAGTGCGCAGCAGGGTGAGGATTATACGATGGCGGACGATGACGGCGAGGCGCTCAAGAAGAATAAAGGCGTCGATCTGGGGAAGCTTGTTGGCGACGACAGCGCGATAGGACGGCTGCGCAAACAGATGGATGCCCTGACGAGCAGTTCCTGCGCCCTTGAAGTCGCCCTAGGCCCGACTGCCGCTGTCCAGAAAATGTTGGAATCCCATCGGTCGGTGACCCGTATTCTGCCCGACATGTCAGCGTTTGCGGGGATTGCAGATGCGGCCCGGATCGTTAAGGCTCACCAGGTGCCCAAGATTGCAGGGATCGATGGCTTTGTTGCACAAATCCTGTGAGGGATTCATCTTGTGAATCCAGCGTGGTAGCTGGTGTGCATGAGCAGACCGACATCCCCGACCTACAAGACTTTGAACTGGCCGGCCTATAACGAAG
>JBKECG010000020.1:0-22403 GCA_047974395.1 Pikeienuella sp.
GTCATACTGATACCCGAAGAGATTGATGCCCTTGACCGCATCCTCATCCAGCAGCAGCGAGTTCAGGTCGAAATCGGCCAGATAGCGGCCGCCATGCAGCGCCTCGGAGACGGGCGCGTTCTGGTTGGTCGAGGCGTAGAGCCAGACGCTGACATACTCGCCCGGCGCAGGAGCCTCGTCGAGATCGAAGTTGAAGGTGACTTGCGAAGCCGGATTCTCCACAACATAATCCGGAGTCATCGAGAAGGTTACTTTTGCCATTTTTGGCTCCCCTGAGGCATCGCCTCATCTAGAGACACGCTGGGTTGGCCCCTTCGGAGCCTTCCTGATTGATCGAAACGTCTAGAAGAACACCCTCAGCTCCACGCCATAGGTCCGGGGTTCGGACACCACGGCCTCGGTCGGCGGCGCGCCATAGGACGTGCCGCTGAGGCTGGTCACGTAGTCATTGTCGAAAACATTATCGACATAGCCGACCAGCTCCCAATTATCATGACGGTAGCCAAGTCGAGCGTTCACGAAGGCGAAATCCGACACTTTCAGCATCGGATCGTTGTCCACGGAACCGGTGCTGTAGAAACCGCCGGAATAAGAGGCCATGGCCGAGCCGAAGAACCCGGAATGGTGCTGGTATTCGACGCCGAGCCCCGCCGTGATCTGGGGCGAGTCCGGGAACTCGTTGCCCTTCAGGTTCCCGCGAGTGGACTGGAAATCAAGGATATTGGTCTTCAGCAGGCCGACCGAGCCGAAGACGCTGAGCCCGCTTTCGAAAGCGTAGCTGCCTTCGAGTTCGGCGCCGTACATCTCCGACTCGCCGGCGTTTTCGGTGCGCGGCACGGTGGTGGCGCTGGGGCGGCCGACCACGATCTGCTGATCGGTGTAGCGCGAATAGAAGCCGGTCGCGCCGAAGCGCCACTGGCGGTCCGGGTCCTCGACGCGATAGGCGAGCTCGAAACTGTCCATGTATTCCGGCTTGACCTTGGTCGGTCCGGCCCGATCCTGGATCGCGATGAAGCCTGAGCGATAGCCGCGCGACGCCGTCGCCGAAATCGTCTGGTGGTCGCTGATGTGATAGGTCAGCCCCAGCCGCGGCAGGAAAACGATGTCGGAGGTCGCGCCCTGCGCGTTGTTCACCACGCCGGTCGGCGAATTGGCGGGGCAGACCGCAGAGAAGATGATCCCGCAATACTGCATGTTGTTCTTGACGCGTTCATAGGTGACGCGGCCGCCGGCGAGCAGCGACCAGTCGGAGGCGAAGCGCCAGTCCATAGCGGCATAGGCGGAGACGCTGGTGGTCTCGTTATCGGCGGTGATGTCCTGGATCACCGCCGTGCCGCTGCGCATCAGATCGCCGCGCGGCTGGGTGAAATGCCCATAGAACAGGCCCGCCACCCCGGAGAATTTCGAGCCTTCGTAATCGCCGAAGGTCAGGCGCAGGTCCTGGGTGAGATTCTTGTCCTTCCAGCCCGCGTTGCGCGAATAGAGATTGCCCTGCGGGGTGAAGATGGTCGTCTCGGCGTCGAGATAGCTGGTGACGCTGGTGATCGCCATGCCGTTGCCGAAATCATAGGAGGATTCCAGCGAGATGTTCAGGTTCTCGGCCTCGCGCGCCTCTACGGCGGAGTTGGAGCCGGTATTGTACTGGCGATCGTAGAAATCAGTGCTGTTGGAGACGCTGAGCCCGGGCTTGTCATAGCTGTCGCTGACCGTCAGCAGGAAGGAAAGCCCCGGCGCGCCGGCCGGCGTGAACAGCACCTTGCCGCGCAGGTTGTTGTAATTGTCCTCGCCGAACAGCTCGTTATCCGCGATGTTGAAGCCGATGCCCCGGTCGCGCATCCGGTACTCGCCGGCGAGCCGGATCGCGAGCACGTCCTCGATCACGGGCCCCGATACGGCGAAGGCGGCCTCGCGCCGGTCCAGATTGCCATAGACGCCGCGGAAATCGGCCTCGTAATAAGGGGTCGGGTCCTTGGTCTCCACGATCACCGCGCCGGCGAGGGCGCCGCGGCCCTGAAGCGTCGATTGCGGCCCGCGGAAAACCTCCACCTGCTCCACGTCCCAGAGCCCGCGCGCGCCGCGGCGCATGGTCTCGATGGTCTGTGTGGTGCCGTCGATGATCAGCGCGGTCAGCGGGGCGGAGTTGGAGGATTCCGTCACGCCCTCCGCGCTCAGGCCGCGAATGGTGAAGCCGGCGTTGCCGCTGCCGCCGTTATTGTAGTTGACGTTGCCGAGCAGAGAGAACACGTCGCGCAGATCGGCGCCGCCCTGCTGGTCGATCATCGTGCTGTCTACGACGCTGACGCTGGCGGCGGTTTCGGTGAAGCTGCGCGAGGTCTTGGTGCCGGTGACGACGATTTCGGGCAGGAGCATCTCGTCGCTCTCGGCCGATACATCGGAGAGGACCAGCGCCTCGCCCGAATCCTCCTCCGCCTCCTGCGCGAGGGCTGGCGCGGAGAGCGCCGCCAGAGCGGCCAGAACGGCGCTGACGCCGCATGAATTCCATAAAGATCTTCGCACCGGCATTCGGCCCCCAAGACAACCCAAAACGCCCGACTCCGAATCAGAGCGCGGGCTGGACGCATCGGATTGGCTAGGCGGGAGGCCCCAAGGCTACGTGAGCGATGCGAAATGACCTGTTTAGTCTACTAAAATAGTAGCATATTGCAAATGAATGTAGCCGTGAAAATGCTCAATCTTTCCGCGACATATTGGACGATGGTAAGTCACGGCTTCCATCCTTGGGCGTATTTTTCCCGCTTAAGGAGAAAGTTGCATCACTTTTCGCCCAAGAGAAAAGAGCCGATGAGCGAATCGATTCGACCGGCATGCGCGGCCCGGCCGTTTCCGGCCGGACCGCCTGATTCTCAGAAGATGAAATCGTCGGCGTCGAGCCGGTTGGCGTTGACGCCCTGAAGCAGGATCGAGGTCTGACCGAACTCCACCAGCGCGCCCTTCCCGGTTTGGGAGATGTCGAGCTGCGCGAAGCTGTGCGCGCCGTTGCGGATCTCGATGCTGTCGATCTCCTGGAAGCCCCTGATCACGTCCTTGCCGTCATTGCGGCCGAACACGAACACATCGGCCCCGCCGCCGCCCTTCAGCAGATCATCGCCGCGACCGCCTTCGAGCCGGTCGGCCCCGCCATTGCCGGCGAGCGTGTCGTCGCCGCCGCCGCCCTTGATGTGGTCATTGCCGGCCTGACCCTTCAGCAGGTCCTTGCCGCCATTGCCGACCAGCTTGTCATTGCCGCCGCCGCCCTTGAGCGTGTCGTCGCCCATCTGGCCCTTCATCAGGTCCTTGCCGCCGCCGCCTTCCAGCGAGTCATTGTCGGCGCCGCCCTTCATCGTGTCGTTGCCGTTGCCGCCGTAAAGCCGGTCGCGGCCGCCGCCGGCGTCGAGCAGGTCGCCATCGTCGCCGCCATAGAGCTGGTCGTTATCGCCGCCGGCGAAGAGCCGGTCGCGGCCCCTGCCGCCCTCCATCCGGTCATTGCCGGCCTGGCCGATCAGCGTGTCGTCGCCGACCCCGCCATAGACCTTGTCATGGCCGGAGCCGCCGTCCAGCCTGTCGTTTCCACCTTCGCCCTTCAGCGTATCGGCGCCGCCCAGCCCCTTGATCGTGTCGTCGCCAGCGGCGCCGACCAGCCAGTTGGGCGCGTTGTTGCCGGTGATCGACTTGCCCTCGACGCCCGCGCCGCCCGCGCCGCCGCCGACCGCGACCCGCACCGTCGCGCTGTCCGTCCCGCCGCGCCCGTCGGAGACCGTGTAGGAGAAGCTGTGGCCGCCCGAGAAACCGGCGGCGGGCGTGTAGACCACCTTGCCGTTGACGACCTTGATCGAACCGTTCGCCGGATCGCTGAACGTGTCGAAGATCAGCGTGTCGCCATTGCCGTCGCTGTCGTTCTTCAGGACGTCGATGGTCACCGGCACGCCAGCCGCGGTCGAGGCCGTATCATCCTTCGCCCTGGGCGCCTGGTTCCCCGGCACATCGCCGGGCGCGGTGTATTCGGTGAACAGGATCGAGTTGTTGATGATCTCGACACCGGGATTCTCGTTCGGATCGGCGGCGATGTTCCAGTAATAGGAGCGGGGGGCGTCGTCGTAGCCGCCCCCATCATCGAAGCCCTTCAGGGTGACGGTGTTGTGCTTCTTGGTCAGCCGCAGTTCAATGACATGGAAGGTCAGGTTGTCGGAGACGCCAGCCTCCACCGACACGTCATAGACATAGGAGAAAAGGTCGATGCCCTTGACCGCATCCTCATCCAGCAGCAGCGCGTTCAGGTCGAAATCGGCCAGATGGCGCCCGCCATGCAGCGCCGCGGAGACCGGGGCGTTCTTCCCTGTCGAAGCGTAAAGCCAGACGCTGACATATTCGCCGGCGGGCGGCGCCTTATCGAGATCGAAATTGAAGGTGATCTTCGACGCGGGCTTTTCCACGACGTAGTTCGGCGTCATCGAGAAGGTTACTTTGGTCATGTCCAACACCCCAGAGGCAGAGGCTGCGCCTCGTTTCAGTCTCTATGGGTGGGCTCCGGGCGGAACCTGCCTGATGATCTGCGTCGCCTGAGAGAGTGTGTTCGCCGTTGGCGTGCATGCCCATTCCGGAGCCGCAGGATACGCGGCGCGGAAAATGCTCTCAAAACTGGGAAAGGTTAATATCAAAGTGGCGGCGCGCGCACAAATGCGCCAAAAAATCGCACATTTTCCGACGGCGCCGCCCTTATCGCGCCAGATAGCGGCCGCCAAATTCAATCACAGCGTGTATCAGTAAATCCATATCTCCCATGCATGTACGGTGATTGGTGATGTTGGCCCGGATCGCCGCCTTGCCGCGAATCATCGTCGTCGATGGCGCGGCGATCCCGCTTTCCTGGATATCCATCACGATCTCTCGCTGGATCGCGTCGATATCGCCGGAAAGACCCGCAGGCGCATAGCGAAAGCAGACGATGTTGAGCGGGGCGGGGGCCAGACGCTCCAGATCCGGATGCGCGTCCACCAGCGCGGCGAGCCGGGCGGCCTGCGCGACATTGTCCTCCAGCTTTTCGCCGATCCGGTTCAGCCCGTGCTCCTTCAGGGTGAACCAGATCTTCAGTGCGCGAAAACCGCGTGAAAGCTCGATCCCGTAGTCGGAAAACCACGGCTTGCCGGCGCCCAGCCCTCGCGGCAGCCCACGGAGATAATCCGCGCCATGGGCGAAGGCGGAAAGATGCGCCTCGCCATCGCGGATCAGCACGCAGCCGGCGTCATAGGGGACATGCATCCATTTGTGGAAATCGAAGGCGATGCTGTCGGCGCGCTCCATGCCCTTCAGCCGCGGCCGGAGACGGCTGGAAAGCGCCGCCATCGCGCCGAAAGCGCCATCCACATGGAACCACAGCCCTTCTTCGGCGGCGATATCGGCGATCGCCTCCAGATCATCGGTCGCCGCCGTGTTCACCGTCGCCGCGGCGCCGATCACGATGAAGGGCAGGGCGCCCGCCGCCCGGTCGCGGGCGATCATCTCGCGGAGCGTGGCGACATCCATGGTGAAATCCTCGCCCACGGGAACCAGCCGCAGCGCATCGAGGCCCAGCCCGCATTGATCGAACGCCTTGGCGACGCAGCTATGCGCCTCGGTGGAGGTGTAGCCGACCAGCGGCGTCTCCGCCTGCCGCAGGCCGAGGCGGCGCACGTCATGGGGGGCTTTCGCCTTCCGCGCCGCGATCAGCGCGATCAGCGTCGCCATGGATGTTCCCGACAGCACCAGCCCGCTGGTCCCTGCGGGGAAACCGAGCGCGAGGCGCATCCATTCGATCACCTGTTTCTCGACGAGGATCGGCGCATGGTCCCGCCCGCCGAGATTGGCGTTCATCGCCGCAGCCATCATCTCCGCCAGCACGCCGCCGGGCGTTCCGGTCCCGTGCACCCAGCCGAAAAACCGGGGATGGGTGTTGCCGGTAGGGTAGGGGAGCACATGATCGAGAAGATCACGCGCCGCCGCCTCCGCCCCTTCGGGCGCCATCGGGGGCGGGGCGTTCAACGCGTTTCGCGCCGAATCGGGCGTCGGCCGCCAGACCGGGCGGTCGGCGGCGCCCTCCAGATGATCCAGCGCGCTGTCCAGCATCCTGTGCGCGAGTTTGCGGAAGGCGGGCCAGTCCTCGGGATCGAGCGAGCGTTCCGTCTCGGGTTTCGTCTCCGCCATGGCCCCGCTTTCCTCGCCGATTGACGGCGAAGAGCTTTCCACGGATCCTCGCCGCGACGCAATCGCAGGGGTGGAGGGCGGTGGTGGAGAACGCAGGGCGACCGCATGTTGCGGTGATCGGCGCCGGCGTCGTCGGCGTCGCGGCGGCGATCTGGCTGCGCCGCGCCGGCGCGCGGGTGACGCTGATCGACCGGGAAGGGCCGGCGGCCGGCGCCTCCTTTGGCAACGCCGGGGTGCTGGCGGCGGGGTCTGTGGTTCCCGTACCGGTTCCGGGGCTGATCTGGAAAGCGCCGGGCATGCTGCTCGACCCGATGAAGCCCTTGTTCCTGCGCTGGCCCTATCTGCCGAAACTGGCGCCTTTCCTCATGCGCTATCTGGCCAATGGGCGCGATGCGCCTGTGCGGCGGATCTCCGCCGCGCTGGCCGGGCTGCTGGGCGATGCGGTGGACCAGCATCAGAGCCTCGCCGCCGGAACCGGCGCGGAGCAGTTCATCCGACCCGGCGATTACGTCTTCATTTACGCGCAGCGCGCCGATTATGAGGCCGAAAGCCATGGCTGGGCGCTCAAGCGCGCGCAGGGTTTCGAGATTGTGGAGATGGAGCCGGCCGCGCTGGCCGCCTATGATCCGGCGCTGGAGGGCAGGGCGGGTTTCGCGGTGCGCTGCACCGGGCATGGGATGATCTCCGATCCCGGCGCCTATATCCGCGCGCTGCATGAGCATTTCCTCGAAACCGGCGGTGAGGCGTTGCGGGCGGAGGCGCGCGGCGTCAGCCTGTCAAAGGGCCGCGCGGCCGCAATCGAGACCGACAGCGGGCCGATAGAGGCGGACGAGATCGTCATCACCGCCGGGGCCTGGTCCGGCGGACTGGCCAGGACCCTTGGCGTGACCATGCCGCTGGAGAGCGAACGCGGCTATCATGTCGAATATCTGAACCCCTCGATCACATTGCGCGCGCCGGTGATGGTGGCGGCCGGCAAATTCGTCGCGACGCCGATGGAGGGACGCCTGCGCTGCGCCGGCGTCGTGGAGTTCGGCGGGCTGGAGGCCGGACCGAGCGAAGCGCCGTTCCGCATGATCGAGGCGCGGGTGCGCGAGGTCTTTCCCGATCTGAAACATGACGAGACCCGCCGCTGGATGGGTCATCGTCCGGCGACCGCCGACAGCCTGCCGGTCATCGGCCGCGCGCCGGCGGCGGCGAATGTCTGGCTCGGCTATGGCCACCAGCATGTCGGGCTGACCGGCGGGCCGAAAACCGGTCGCTGGCTGGCGCAGATGATCATGGGCGAGCGGCCGAACGCGGATCTCGACGCTTTCGCGCCGGGGCGCGGCGCGATCGTGAAGACGTAGGGGAGATATGCGCGTTTGTTTTCAGCTTGATGTTTTTGCCCGATAATAATTATTATGTTAAATATGAGGGCGGATCAGAGCGGAGAGTAATCCCGTGCGAAACGATGCGCGAACTGGTCGAACACCGCAGACGGCGCCGCCACCTCCCCATCGACGGCGGCGTCATGCTCGCGGCGCGCGCGCAGCTCGCAATGACGATAGATCCACGCCAGCGCGGCGCCGGCCTCATGCGCGATCCTGAACCTGCGGATCTCATCCGACGCGCCGAGCCGCGACGCGATCAGCGCCAGCGCCTCTTCGACGCCGAGCCCGATCAGCGCCGAAAGCGCGGTCTCGTTCTCGCGCCGCGCGCATTGCTCGATCAGCGCCGCGCGCGCCTCGGGCGCCATCAGGTCGATCTTGTTGTGCAGCGTGACGATCTCGCCAAGCTGAGCCTCGCCGAGGCCGAGCGCGGTCAGCGTCTCGCGCACGTCGTCATCCTGCGCCGCGGCTTCGGGATGGGCGGCGTCGCGGACATGGACGATCAGATCGGCCTCCAGCACTTCCTCCAGCGTGGCGCGGAACGCGGCGATCAGCTGGGTCGGCAGATCGGCGATGAAACCCACCGTGTCCGAAAGTATCGCCCGGCGCGCGCCCGGCAGATCCAGGCTGCGCATGGTCGGGTCCAGCGTTGCGAACAGCATGTCGCGCGCCAGCACCGAAGCGCCCGTGACCCGGTTGAAAAATGTCGATTTACCAGCGTTGGTGTAGCCGACAAGCGCCACGACCGGAAACGGCGCGCGCCGGCGCGCGCCGCGCTGAAGGCCGCGGGTGCGGACGGTTTTCTCCAGTTGCCGGCGAATGCGCACCATGCGCGCGTCGAGCGCGCGGCGGTCGGCCTCGATCTGGGTCTCGCCGGGGCCGCCGACGAAGCCGAGCCCGCCGCGCTGGCGCTCCAGATGGGTCCAGCTGCGGACCAGCCGCCCGCGCTGATATTCAAGATGCGCCAACTCGACCTGAAGCGCGCCTTCGCGGGTGCGGGCGCGGTCGCCGAAAATCTCCAGAATCAGGCCGGTGCGGTCCAGTATCTTGACCTTCCACGCCTTTTCCAGATTCTGCTGTTGCTTTGGCGTGATCGGCCCGTTGATCAACACCAGTTCGGCCTCGGCCGCGAAGATGGCCTCGCCCAGTTCCCCGACCTTGCCGGAGCCGAACAGCCAGCCGGCGCGCGGCGCCGACAGCATCGCCGCCGCCGATCCGACGATGTCGAGATCAAGCGCCGCGGCGAGGCTCAGCGCCTCCTCCAGCCGGCTGTCCGCGTTGCGCGCCCCCTCCCCGGCGGACCGGATCTCGGGGTGAATGACGAAGGCGCGCGTGCGATCAGATTCAGCCGGCAGCGTCTTCGCCTTCGTAAAGGGTGATCGGCTGCGAGGGCATCACGGTCGAGATCGCGTGCTTGTAGACAAGCTGGGACTGTCCATCGCGGCGCAGCAGCACGCAGAAATTGTCGAACCAGGTGATGACGCCCTGAAGCTTGACGCCGTTGACCAGAAAGGTCGTCACTGGAATTTTGTTCTTGCGGACATGATTTAGAAACGCATCCTGCAGGTTCTGTCTGTCAGAGGCCATTTTCTGGTTCCTTCTTTTTGCGCCTGTTTGCGGGCGTGCGCGTGTTTGCGCCGCCCCGGTGCGGGCACGGCGAATGTGTGCGCTGCGGCGCAGCATTTCCAGCCCTAATTGATCTTTTTACGGAAATTATCGCCAGCTATCGGTGTTAAGCATGGCAATCAGCGCCAGAATCTCGACCCTGCCGAGGATCATGACCACGATCAGCGCATAGCGCCCCTCGTCCGAAACCGAGGTGAGCCAGCTTCCCTTGGTCACCGCCGGAAAAAGCGGCCCGGTATTGGACAGCGCCGCCACCGCCGCGGCGATCGAGTTCTCGAAATTCATGCCCGAGAGGCTGAGCAGCAGCATCGCCGCCGCCAGCGTCACCAGGAACAGCATGACGAAGATCCAGGCGATCTGCGCGCCCTCGCGCCGCAAACCGCGCTTGCCCGCCCGCGCGCCGCTGACCGAGGACGGGCGCACCAGCCGCTCCAGCTCGCGCGCGCCATGCTTGTAGAGCGCATAGGCCCGCAGGAGCTTCACCCCCCCGGCGGTGGTGGCGATGCCCCCGCCCATGATGGCGAGGCCGAAAAAGATCAGCGAAGGGCTCTCCAGCCCGCTCCAGTTCTGGGCCGATTGCCAGTCCACGGAAAGATAGCCGGTGGTTGTCGCGAAGGAGAGCACCGTGAACAGCCCGCCCCAGAGCGCGCTGAGCGAGCCGACCGAGGCGCCCGCCGACAGTTCCAGCACCCCGATCCAGTGTCGCAGATAGAGCCAGATCGAAACGCCGATCACGGTCACGAAGAGAATCCGCATCTCCGGGTCCGCCGGCAGCGCGCCAAGCCGGAGCGGGCGCCGGCCGACGCCGCCATAGCTGTGGCGGGTGACGGCGAGGATCAGGAAAATCGCGATCACCACCTCGCCGACAAGGCCGGAGGCGGCGAAGGGCGCCCCCTGCCCCGCCCCGACGCCGCTGGTGGACATCACCCCGATGGAGAACACCGCCGCCTCCAGCGGTTCATGGCCGAGCATGAGCAGGAGGATCATCAGCGCCGCGGTCAGCCCGGCATAGACCGGCGCCACCGTGCGCATCGCGTTGGAGAGCCGCTGGCTCGCCGCCTCGGACGGGCGCCCGCCAGCCCAGACCGGGTCGCCGGCGAGCCGGCCGACGGCGCTGCTGCGCTCGCGGTCGCCGCGCACTTCGAACCCGCCGAGATTGCGCGGCGCGAGCAGCGCATAGGCCATGACCAGCGCGATCAGCCCGCCGAACCAGGCGACGATGGCGCGCCAGAGGATGATGGAGGAATCGATCTCTCCCAGCCGGTCGAACACGGTCGCGCCGGTCGTGGTGATCATCGACACCATTTCGAAATAGATCTCGTCGAAACCGTAAAGCGGAGAAACCGCCGCCACCGGCGCCGCCGCCGCCGCCGGCGCCGCCGCGAGGGTCGCGAGCAGGACGGTGAATTCGCCGAAAGCGCCGGCGCTTTCCGCCCGCCGGCGCATCGCCACGATCAGAAGGCAGCCGACGATGGCGGTGACGATCATGCTGTAGCCAAAGGCCGCGGCCACCTCCCACGCCTCGCGTGAGACCGCGTAAAGCGCCGGGATCGCCATGAGCGCGGCCATCGTCGCGAAGACGAGGCCGATAACCGGAAGGCCCCGCCAGTTCATCTAAAGCGTTTCATGTTTATGCATTGTCTGAACTCCAATCGACAGAAGTCTGATCTGGAAAGGGAATTCCGACAAATGGTGTTTCAGGTCGAACATGGGGCGCCCTAGAAGAAATCGACCGAGACGCGGAAGAGCTGCTCGATCTCCCGCACCTGTTTCGACAGCACGAACACCACGACGCGGTCATTGGCGTTGATGACGAGATCGCCATGCGGCATCTTCACCTCGCCGTCGCTGAGCACCGCGCCGACCACGGCGTCGGTGGGAAAGCCCGCGTCGCGGATGCGCTTGCCGGCGATCGGAGAGGTGGAGAGGATCTGCGCCTCGATCACCTCGGCCTCGCTTTCGCCGATCACATGCACCGCCCGCACCTTGCCGCGCCGGACATGGCGCAGAACCGTGGCGACGGTGGTCGCGCGCGGGTTCAGCGTGGCGTCCACCCCCATCCGCTCGGCGAGGGAGCCGAGCACATTGTCCTTCACCAGCGCGATGGTCAGCCCGCAGCCGGCCTGCTTGCAGAGTGCGGCGGAGAGCAGGTTGACCCGGTCGTCATCGGTGAGGGTGATCACCGCCTCGGCGGCGCCGACCCGCGCCTCCTCCAGGATATCCGCCTCCAGCGCGTCGCCGTTCAGCACCACGGTGCGCTCCAGGCGGTCGGCGGCGTATTCGGCGCGGGCGCGGTCGCGCTCGATCAGGCGAAGCCGGATTTCGGGCGCGGTCGTCTCCAGCAACTGCGCGACCTCCAGCCCGACATTGCCGGCCCCGATCAGGACCACATTGCGCACCTGCTTGCGCTCGCCGACGAAGATGGCGATGCCGCGGTCCAGATCCTCCGCCGTGGTGATCAGATAGATCTGATCGCCGGCGCGAAGCTGCTCGTCGGCCAGCGCGATCATCAGCTTGCCCTCGCGCCGGATCGCCATGACCTGCGCCGAAAGCGTGCTGAAAAGCTCCGTCAACTGCCGGAGCGGCGTGTTCAGCACCGCGCAATCGGGCGGCAGCGCGATGGCGACGATGGAGACGCCGCCATCGAGAAAGGAGGAGAAATCGAAGGCCGCCGGCTTCGCCAGCCGGCCGACCGCGCCGCGGGCGACCTCGTGCTCGGGCGAGATCACCACGTCGATCGGCATGTGGTCGCGCTGGAACAGGTCCGACCAGCGCCGCTCCAGATAGCCCTGCGCGCGCACCCGCGCGATCTTCTGCGGCACGTTGAATTCGGTGTGGGCCACCTGACAGGCGACCATGTTGATCTCGTCCACCTGGGTCGCGGCGATCAGCATGTCGGCGTCCACCGCGCCGGCGCGTTCCTGCACGTCGGGATGGGCCGCATGGCCGACGACGCCGGAGACGTCGAGCCGGTCTGTCATCCGCTGCACCAGGTCGGGCTCATGGTCGATGATGGTGACCGAATGCCCCTCTTGCGACAGTCGGAGCGCGATCTGACCGCCCACCTGACCTGCGCCGCAAACGATGATCTTCATGCTCGGCTCCTCGTCGGGGCGCGAATATGGTCCGGGGCGCGAACAGCGTCAATCAATCCTCTTCGCCCTCCACCTTGGCGATGCGCGCGCCGCCCATGGATTCGGTGGTGATGCTCAGCGATTTCAGTTTCCGGTGCAGCGCCGAACGCTCCATCCCGACAAAGGTGGCGGTCTTGGAGATATTGCCGCCGAAACGGTTGATCTGCGCCACCAGGTAATCGCGCTCGAACAATTCGCGCGCCTCGCGAAGCGGCAGGCTGATCTGCGCCGCCGACAGCGCGCTGCCGCTCGGCTGCGAATCCGCCCTGCCCCGGTCGGAATTCAACTCGTCGGCGGAGATATCCTCCCCCTCCCCGCCCAGGATCATCAGCCGCTCGATGAGGTTCCGAAGCTGGCGCACGTTGCCCGGCCATTTCATCGTCTGCAAAGCGGCGATCGCCGCTTCGGTGAAGCTGCGCCGCGGCAGGCCCTGCTGGGTGGAGATCGCAGTCACGAAATGTTCGGCCAGAAGCGGAATATCCTCGCGCCGCGCGTCCAGCGGCGGCACGTTGATCGGCACCACGTTCAGCCGGTGATAGAGATCCTCGCGAAAGCGCCCCTCGGCGATCTCGGTCTTCAGATCGCGCGTGGTGCCGGAGATCAGGCGCACATCAACCCGCACCACCTCGCCGCCGCCGGGGCGGGAGAAGGACTGATCGACGAGGATGCGCAGGATCTTGGCCTGCGTGCCGAGCGGCATTTCCGATACTTCGTCGAAAAACAGCGTGCCGTCATGGGCGCGGTCGAAAAGCCCCTTCTCCACCCGCCCGTCATCGCGGCTGCGGCCGAAAAGCACCTCCTCGACCAGGTGCGGCTCCATGGTCGCGGCGTTGGAGACGACGAAGGGCCCGCTCGCCCGGCCGGAATTGGCGTGGATATAGCGCGCCGCCACCTCCTTGCCCGAACCTGGCGGGCCGGTGAGGACGACGCGGCTCGCGGCGCGGGCGACGCGGTCAAGCTGGCCGCGCAGCGAGGACATCGCCTGCCCGTCGCCGATCATGCGATGCTCGCGCGCCTCCATCGCCTTCAGCGTCGCGTTTTCGCGGCGGAGGCGATTTGCTTCAAGCGCCCTATGAACAACGACCAGCAACTGATCTATATTGAAAGGTTTTTCTATGAAGTCATAGGCGCCCTGCTTGATCGCGGCGACGGCGATCTCGATATTGCCGTGGCCGGAAATGATCACCACCGGCACATCCGGGTTGTTGCGCTTGACCGCCTTCAGGATCTCGATCCCGTCCATCCGGCTGCCCTGGAGCCAGATATCGAGGATGATCAGATCGGGCGGCGCCTCGTCCACGGCGGCGAGCGCGGTGTCGGCGTCCATCGCCTCGCGCGTGCCGTGACCCTCATCGCGAAGGATGTCGCCGATGAGATCGCGAATATCCGCTTCGTCGTCTACGATCAGTATGTCACTCATGCCGTTCGCTTCTCTCGGTTGCGTCCATCATGTGCGCCCTTGCAGCGGCATGACCAGGGCGACGCGCGCGCCCCCGGTCGCCGTATCCTCCCAGTGGGCGTTCTCCAGCCGGAGAGTCCCACCATGTTGTTCGCAGATTTTCTTCACGATCGCGAGGCCGAGCCCGGTGCCCTTCTCCCGCGTCGTCACATAGGGTTCGGTCAGGCGCGCCCGATCCCCTTTCGGCAGGCCGACGCCATTGTCGTCTATGGCGATGGTCAGCGCCTGATCGTCGGTCGAAAGCGTGACCCGGATGCGCCCCTTCGGATCGGGCTGGCTCTCCAGCCGCTGCTCCACCGCTTCGAGCGCGTTTTTCAGCACATTGGTCAGCGCCTGACTGACCATGCCCTGATCGCAGCGAAGAATTCGCGGCGCGTCGGCGCCGACCGTCTCATAGGCGACATCCGGCCGGGCCGAGCTTTGCAAGAGCACCGCGTCCTTCACCAGCTTGGCGATGTCCTGCGGCTTGGCCTCCGGGTTCGGCATCCGCGCGAAACGGGAGAATTCGTCCACCATGCGCCTGATATCGCCGGCCTGGCGGATGATGACATCGGCGTATTGGTCGAAGCTCGCGCGGTCCTCGCCCGCCATCGGGCCGAATTTGCGGCGGAGCCTTTCGGCGGAAAGCTGGATCGGGGTCAGCGGATTCTTGATCTCATGGGCGATGCGGCGGGCGACATCGCCCCAGGCGGCCTCGCGCTGCGCCGAGACCAGCGCCGTCAGGTCGTCCAGCGTCATCACATAGCCCTGCCCCGGATCGGTGCTGGAGCGCGCGGCGACGCGGACGAGGAATTCGCGCACCCCGTCGCCGGCGTTGATGGCGACATGCGCCTGCGCCGCGCCGGTGATGGCGCTGCTGGCGTTGGCGAATATCTCCTCCATCTGCGGCGGCAGCCGTTCGATATCCTCGCCGTCAACCTCCAGCATCCGCTTCGCGGCGGCGTTCAGCATCTCCACCCGCCCGGCGTTGTCGAGCCCGATCACCCCGGCGGAGACGCCGGACAGCACGGTTTCGATGAAGTTCCGCCGCTGCTCGCTTTCCCGATGCGCGTCGCTCAGCGCGTCATGCTGGCCCTTCACCTGCGCGATCATGCGGTTGAAGACGCGCGAGAGCAGCGCGACCTCGTCGCGGGTGTTCTCCTCGGGGACCTTGACGTCCAGATCGCCCTCGCCGACCCGCTCCGCCGCCGCGGCCAGCGCGCCGATCGGGCGGGAGAGCCGCTCCGCGAGCCACAGGCCGACCCAGGCGGCGGTGGTGCTGACCAGCGCGGCGAAGCCGAGATAGATCAGCGCGAAGACCGACAGGAGCCGCCCGCGCGCCGCCTCGGTCTTGTTGTAGAGCGACACCGTCTCCGCCGTCTCGTCGAGAAGCAGCAGCACGTTCCCGTCCACCTGCCGGCTCACATAGAGGAAAGTGTCGATGTAATTGTTGAGATAGACCAGCGCGCGCAGCTCGTTGTTGACCTGATCCTCCACCACGACGACGCGGCCGAGCCTCGCATCGGCGATCTCCGCGTCGCTTGGCGGATCATAGGTGAAACTGTAGCTGAAATCGCCGCGATGCAGGATATTTCGCGCGCCGTCGATCAGATAGGTCTCGGGGAAACGCCGCAGCGCCTGCTGGCGGCGCAGAAGCTCCAGCAGCGCCTGATCCGATATGCCGAGTGCGCCGGCCCGGTTCATGTCATTCGCCATGTTCAGCACCTCGCGCTCGATGGAGCGGCGATGCTCGTCGGCATAGGCCTGCGCCGTGGTCAGCGAGTTGCGCACCACGGAGCCGACCTGCCCGGAGAACCAGGTCTCGATCCCGACATTGATCGAGATGGTCGCGAAAATGGCGATGATGATCGCCGGCGCCAGCGCGACCACGGCGAAGATGCCGGTCAGCCGCAGATGCAGCCGCGCCCCGGCCGAGCGCCGTCGATGCGCCTGCAACAGTCGCCAGACCCGGAACCCGATCATGCCGAGCATGAAGACGATGAAGCCGAGATCGACCAGAAGGACGATATTCAGCGCCTCCGGCGTCACCACGTTCCGCGTCAGCAGCACGGTGGTCGCGCCGGCCAGCGCCAGCCCGATCAGCGACAGCGCCAGAATCGCCGCGCCGCCGCCGCGCGCGCGCGGTCTGGCTTGCGAGAAGCGCGCCGAGAGAGTTTCCGCGAGTCCTGTCATGTCGGCGGTTTTGGCCCCAGGACTGTTGCGCCACTACATCATTTTCTTGCCGCGTGTGATCGGAATGTCAAGTTCGCGAATTTTCTTGCGTAGCGTGTTCCGGTTGATGCCCAGCACCTCGGCCGCCTTGATCTGATTGCCGCGGGTGGACATCAACGTCAGAGCGATCAGCGGCAGTTCGACCTCCTTGACCACGCGCTCATAGAGGCCGGCCGGCGGGGTCGCGTCGCCATGGAGCGCGAAATAACGGCCCAGGTGATGCTCCACCGCCGCGCCGAGGCTTTCGCCCATGATCGGGCGCGGCTCCTCGGCCGAGGACGGGCGGGCGGCGATCTCCTCCTCGACCATCTCCTCGTCGATCAGATCGTCGGCGGAAAGCGCGGCGAGGCGTTTGATGAGATTCTCCAGCTCGCGCACATTGCCGGGCCAGTTCTGGGCGGCCAACACCTCCAGCGCCTTCTGGCTGATGGATTTGCGCGGCAGGCCCTCGGCTTCGGCGCGCCGGAGAAAGGCGCGGGCGAGATCGGGGATGTCCTCCACCCGCTGACGCAGGGGCGGTAGGCGCAACGGCACGACATTGAGGCGATAGAACAGATCCTCGCGGAACCGGCCCTCATGGATCAGGCCGCGCAGGTCCTGATGGGTGGCAGCGATGATGCGCACATCGCTGCGGATCGGCCTGCGCCCGCCGACAGTGGTGTATTCGCCCTCCTGCAACACCCGCAGCAGCCTTGTCTGCGCGTCATGCGGCATGTCGCCGATCTCATCGAGAAAAAGCGTGCCGCCCTGCGCCTGCTCGAACTTGCCGACGCCGCGCTCGGTGGCCCCGGTGAAGGCGCCGCGCTCATGGCCGAAAAGCTCCGATTCGATCAGCTCTCGCGGGATCGCGGCCATGTTGACCGCGACGAAGGGGCGGGTCTTGCGGCGGCCGAAATCATGCAGGGCGCGGGCGACAAGCTCCTTGCCGGTGCCGCTTTCGCCGGTGATCATCACCGAAAGATCGGTGTTCATCAGCCGCGCCATGATCCGGTAGACATCCTGCATCGCCGGCGAGCGGCCGATCAGCGGCAGCCCCTCGTCGCGCGCGCGGATCGCGGCCCGTTCGCCTTGCGCGCCCGGCGCGCGGCCTTCGATCGCTTTCTTCACATGGCCGAGCACCTCCTTGAGATCGAAGGGTTTCGGAAGATATTCATAAGCCCCCGCCTCGGCCGCGCGGATCGCCGTCATCACCGTGTTCTGCGCGCTCATCACGATCACAGGCAGATCCGGGCGCTTGCGCCGGATCGCCGGCAGCAGGTCCAGCGCGTCGCCATCCGGCATCATCACGTCGGTGACGATCAGATCGCCCTCGCCATCCTCGACCCAGCGCCAGAGCGTGGAGGTGGAGCCGGTCGTGCGCACCCGGCAGCCGATCCGGGTCAGCGCCTGGTTCAGCACCATGCGGATCGAGCGGTCGTCATCGGCCAGAAGCACGGTTCCGAGGGACATGTCAGACCTCCTGCCGGTGGATGGGATCGGGCGCGTCGCGCCAGATCGGCAGGCGCAGGCGGAACGAGGTCCAGCCCGGCCGGGACACGCAGTCGATGGCCCCGCCATGATCGGAGACGATCTTGGAGACCAGCGACAGGCCCAGCCCGCCGCCCTGCGCCTTCGTGGTCACGAAAGGTTCGAAGATCTCGCGCTGCATGTCGTCGGGAATGCCGGCGCCGTTGTCGGAGACCTGCACCAGCAGCGGAAGGCTGACCCGGTCGCCGCCATGCGGGCCGCTCATCGCCACGCCGGGGCGATAGGAGGTGCGCAGCGTGACCACCCCGCCGACGGGCGGCGTCGCCTCGGCCGCGTTCTTCAGCAGATTGAGCATCACCTGAACCAGCTGGTTGTGATCGCCCGGCACTTCGGGCAGCGAGGGATCGTAATCCTCGTGAAAGCGGATATGTTTGGCGAAACCGGCCTCGGCGGAGCGTTTGGCCCGGTCCAGCACGTCATGAATATTGATCGGATCGCGCCGCAAGGGGCCGGTGTCGCCGAACGCCTCGACCCGGTTGATGAGATCGGTGATGCGTTGGGCCTCGTCGCGGATCAGTTCGGTCAGTTGCCGGTCCTCCTCCGAGGCGCCCATCTCCAGCAATTGCGCGGCGCCGGAGATGCCGGCCAGCGGATTCCTGATCTCATGCGCCAGCATCGCCGCCATGCCGGTCATCGACCGCGCGGCGTGGCGATGGGTCAGGCTCCGGTCGATATGAGCGGCGAAGGAGCGGCGCTGGAAGATCAGCAGGATTTCCCCCGCGTCATCCGTCGCCATCGCCAGGAGGTCGAGCTGTTCGGGCGCCCTGCCCGGCCAACTGAATTCGACGTCATGGTCGGAGGCCGAGGCCGCGGACCGGCGCGCGCGCCGCGTCAACCCGACGACGCGGGTGGTCTCGCCGAAAAGATCGCCGATCTCGCGGGTCTTCATCTGCGCCTCGGCGATGCCGAGAAAGCTCTCGGCGGCGTTGTTCGCGGCGCTGACACGGTCGTCCGGGGCGATGACCAGCGCGGGGAAAGGGAGCATGCTCCAAAGCTGTTCCGGCGTCATCAGGCTGCTCGCCGCCGGGGCGCCGCGGCCTCCTCGATCCCGCTGCGGATCGCGCCGATCACCTCGGCCGGGTCGGTCAGACGGATGACGCGGGCGCGCAGCGCCGCGCCGCAGGGCAGGCGCTCCAGCCACCAGCCGAGATGTTTGCGCGCGACCCGCAGGCCGAGATCGACGCCGTAAAACCCCAGCATCGCCTCGTAATGCTCAACGATCAGGTCGCCGAGCGCGCCGCCCGTCGGCGGCGCCGGCGCCTCGCACCCGTCGAGCGCAGCGCCGATCGCGCCGGGAATCCAGGGCGCGCCCTGCGCCCCCCTGCCGATCATCACCGCCTCGGCGCCGGAAAGCGCCAGCGCCCGTCGCGCGCTCGCCTCGTCGGTGATGTCGCCATTGACGACCAGCGGGACGGAGATCGCCGCGCGCACCGCCGCGACGGCGGCCCAGTCCGCCGAGCCCTTGTAGAACTGCGTCCGGGTGCGGCCGTGGACGGTGATCATGGCGACGCCGGCCGCCTCCGCCCGCCGGGCGAGATCGGGGGCGTTGAGACAGGTTTCATCCCAGCCGAGCCGCATTTTCAGCGTGACCGGAACGCTGACGGCGCCGATCACCGCCTCTATCAGCCTCAGCGCGTGGTCGGGCTCGCGCATCAGCGCGGCGCCGGACCAGCCGGCGGTCACCTTCTTCGCCGGGCAGCCCATGTTGATGTCGATCAGCTTCGCGCCCGAATCCTCGGCGATGCGGGCGGCTTCGGCCATCGGCGCGGCCTCTCGCCCGGCGATCTGCACCGCGGCGACGCCGGCGGCCCGGTCGATCTCCGCCCGCGCTTTCGCCGCCGCGCCGCGGGTGAGAAGCTCGCCGCTTGCAACCATTTCGGATATGGTCAGCCCCGCGCCGAAACGGGCCGCGAGGCGGCGAAAGGGAAGATCGGTGATCCCGGCCATCGGCGCCAGTATCGCCCGATTTTTAAGCAGCAATGGACCGATAGCGAGAGTCATGGCGCCTATGTCTGAAGCAACAATCGTGAAAACCTAACCTTCGCCAAAATTATGTGCAAGCGCGGCGAATGGAAGCGCCGCCACGCCGTGACGCGAGGGTCCATTTTCATCGGCCGCCCGAGAAGCTAGGCTCCGCTCGCATCCGAAACCGCCGGAGTTCCGATGAAAATCGCCGCCCTGATCGTCGCCGCCGGACGCGGCGCCCGCGCCGGCGGGGGCATGCCGAAACAGTACCGACAGGTCGCCGGCCGCGCCATGCTGACCCGGACCATCGAAGCGATGCTCGCCGCCGGCCCGATCGACCGGGTTCTGGTCTGCATCCACCCCGATGACGAGGCGCTCTATCGCGCCGCCGCGCCCATGGACGCGCGGCTTCCGCCGCCGGTCCGGGGCGGGGCGGAACGCGCGCTTTCCGTCCGCGCCGGGCTGGAGGCGCTGGCGGCGGACCCGCCGGATCTGGTGCTGATCCATGACGCCGCGCGGCCCTTCGTCTCTTCGCGGGTGATCGGCGACGTGATACAGGCGCTGGACAAGCATGACGGCGCCATCGCCGCCATCCCCATCGTTGACGCGCTGCGCCGCGCCGAAGCCGGGCTTTGCGGCGCGCCCCTGCCCCGCGACGGGCTGTGGCGGGCGCAGACCCCGCAGGGTTTCCGCTTCGACGCGATCCTTGCGGCGCATCGCGCCAACACCGACCCGCTGGCGGCCGATGACGCCGAGATCGCCCGCGCCGCCGGGCTCGGGGTTGCGCTGGTCGAGAGCGAGGCGGAGAATTTCAAGATCACCACCGCCCGCGATTTCGAGCGGGCCGAAAGGCAGGCGCGCATGGGCGAGACCAGGATCGGACAGGGCTATGACGTGCACGCCTTCGCCGAGGGCGACCGGGTGACGCTGTGCGGGGTCGAGATCCCGTTCGAACGCGCGCTCAAGGGCCATTCCGACGCCGATGTCGCCATGCACGCCCTTACGGATGCGATTTTCGGCGCCATTGGCGAGGGCGATATCGGCCGCTGGTTTCCGCCTTCGGAGCCGGAATGGAAGGGCGCGGCCTCCTCCATCTTCCTCGCCAGGGCCATGGAGCGGCTGCGCGCGCGCGGCGGGCGGCTGGTGAACGCCGACCTGACCATCATTTGCGAGCGTCCGAAGATCGGCCCGCATGCCAACGCCATGATCGCCGCCCTGGCCGCGATCATGGAGGTCGAACCCGCGCGGCTGAGCGTGAAGGCGACGACCTCGGAGCGGCTCGGCTTCACCGGGCGCGAGGAAGGGATCGCGGCGACGGCGATCGCGGCGGTGGCGCTGCCATGAAGATCGCGGATCAGATCGCCGGGATCGCCGGGCTTTACCGGCTGGGCGAGCATGCGGGGATCTTCGCCGCGCTTCTGGCCCTGCCGCTGGCCTGGGCGCTGCACTGGCTTGGCGGGTTTCCGCTGCTGGCGGCGGCGACGCTGATCGGCGCGGCGAAGGTCTGGTGGGCGGCGCCGCGGACCGGGGTTCCGGTGATCGCCGACCGGATGGTCGGGCAATGGCTGGCGCTCTGGACGCTCTCTCTGGGGCTTTGGCTGATGGGCGCGGCCCCGGCGGTCTTTCCCTGGCCGGGCTGGGTCGGCGGGTTTCTGCTCTGTCAGTTGCTGATCGTCGTTTTCGACCGGGCCGGCTTCTTCAGGGCGCTGAACCCGGTCTGGGACGATCTGGCGGCCGGGCTGGCCACGTCGCTGCTGGCCGTGATCGCCGCCGGGCTGTCGCACGGGTGGTTCTGATGGAGACCGACGATCTGGCGCGGGCCGTGCTCGCGGCGTTGGAGGCGAAGGGGCGCATGGCGGCCACGGTCGAAAGCTGCACCGGCGGGCTGGTCGTAGCGGCGCTGACGGCGATCCCCGGCTCCTCCGCCGTGGTGGAGCGCGGCTTCGTCACCTATTCTAACGAGGCGAAGACGGAGCTGGTCGGCGTGCCGGCCGATCTGATCGCGGCGCATGGCGCGGTTTCAGCCGAAGTGGCGGCGGCGATGGCGGCTGGCGGGCTGGCGCGTTCGCGCGCGGATATCGTCGTCTCCGTCACCGGGATCGCCGGGCCGGGCGGGTCGGCGTTCAAACCCGAAGGGCTGGTCTGCTTTCACGCCCTGCGGCGTGATGGCGCAGCGGAGGCTCGCCGACGGGAGTTTGGCGCCATCGGCCGGGCCGGCGTGCGCGAAGCGGCGGTGCGCGAGGCGCTGGACATGCTGCTGACGCTGAACGCTCAGCCCTCGCCGTAAAGCGCCTTCGCCCGCGCCTCGAAGGCGCGGACGATGCGCTGCATCGCCTCATTGAAGACCAGCCCGATCAGCGCCTGCAAGGTCCGCGAGCGGAACTCAAAATCGACGAAGAAGTCGATCTCGCATGATGTCTCGCTCAACTGATTGAATTTCCAGTGATTGTTCAGGTAACGGAACGGCCCGTCGAGATAGGCGACGTCGATCTCGCTCACCTCCGGCCGCAGGGTCACGCGGCTGCCGAAACGTTCGCGAAAGACGCGGAAGGAGATCACCAGATCGGCCTCCACCACCTCGCCCGCATCGGTGTCGCGGCGCGAGCGGATGCGGGCGGCCGAGCACCAGGGCAGGAATTCGGGATAGGCGGAAATATCGGCGATCAGCGCATACATCTGCGCCGCCGAATAGGGCACCACCCGTTTTTCTCCGTGAGTCGGCATCGAACTCCATCTACTGACGGTTGCGGCGCGGCGCAGCCTGTCGGATCATCATAACGGGACTAGCCGAAGGGAGCCCATGATGAAAGCCTATGATGTTGAAATCATGATCCCCGAAGCGCGGATTTCCGCGCGGGTGGGCGAACTTGCCGAGGAGATACAGGAGCAGTTCGCCGGGACTGAGAAACTGGTCCTGATCGGGCTCCTGCGCGG
>JBKECG010000022.1:0-11944 GCA_047974395.1 Pikeienuella sp.
GGGAGACGCCCGCCGACCGTTTCGCCGAGGCGAAGGCGGCTGAGGCCGCCCGCGCCGCGCCGGCGGAGGCCGCGCCCGCGCCTGCGCCCATAGCCCCCGAACCCGCCGAAGAGGCGATCGAGGACGCCCGCCGCGTCGCCGCCGCCGCGCCGACGCTGGAGGCGCTCCGCGCAGCCCTCGCCGCTTTCGAGGGCTGCGCGCTGAAAAAGGGCGCGAAGAACACCGTCTTCGCCGATGGAAACCCCGAAGCGCGGGTGATGTTCATCGGCGAGGCCCCGGGCCGCGACGAGGATCGCGAGGGCAAGCCCTTCGTCGGCCGTTCCGGCCAGTTGCTGGACCGGATGCTGGCGGCGATCGGCCTCGACCGTCATGCGGAGGACCCTTCGCGCGCCGCCTATATCGCCAATGTCCTGCCCTGGCGGCCGGTGGACAACCGCGACCCCTCGACCGACGAGGCGGTGATGCTCTGGACCTTTCTGGAGCGCCATATCGCGCTCGCGGACCCCGAGATCATCGTCGCCCTCGGCAAGACCCCGGCCGCGACGATGCTGGAGGGGCCGGTCGCGATCACCCGGATGCGCGGACGCTGGATGCGGCCGACGCGGGGCGGGGGGCGGCCGTTATTGCTGACGCTCCATCCCGCCTATCTCCTGCGTCAGCCCGCCGAGAAGGCGAAAAGCTGGCGCGATTTCATGTCGCTCCGCGCCGTGCTGGACGGCGCCGCGCCGCCGGGGAGCTGACGCTTGAGCCAGACGCGAGAATTCATCCCGGTCCGCATCGCGGTGCTGACGGTCTCGGACAGCCGGACGGCGGCCGACGACCGTTCCGGCGACACGCTGGCCGAACGGATCGCGGCGGCGGGGCATATCCTCGCCGACCGCGCCATCGTCACCGATGATGTCGGGCGGATCGCAGCGAAGCTGCGCGGCTGGATCGCCGATCCGGCGGTCGATGCGGTGATCTCCACCGGCGGCACCGGCCTCACCGGGCGCGACGTCACCGTGGAGGCGCACAGATCGGTCTATGAGAAGGAGATCGACGGGTTCTCCACCGCCTTTCACATGATCTCATGGGAAAAGATCGGAACCTCCACCATCCAGTCGCGCGCCTGCGCCGGGGTGGCGGGGGGAACCTATCTCTTCGCCCTGCCCGGCAGCCCGGGCGCCTGCCGCGACGGCTGGGACGGGATTCTCGTCCATCAGCTCGACTATCGCCACACGCCCTGCAATTTCGTCGAGATCATGCCCCGGCTCGAAGAGCACAAGCGCCGGAAATGAGCATGGAGGAAGACGCTTTCGCCCGGCTCGGCCCCTGGCGCGACTATCGCACGGATTACGCCGGCGCCGTCGCGATCCCGGTCGATCCCATGGGCAGGGTGCTGTTGCAGCTTCGCGACGGCGCGGCGCCGGTGCATCCGCTCGAATGGGGGCTTTTCGGCGGCGAGGTCGAAAAGGGCGAAAGCCTCGCCGAAGGCATGATCCGCGAATTCGAGGAGGAAACCGGCCTGCGCCCGCCCGCCGCCGCCTTCCGCCCCTTCGCCCGCATCGTCTCGCCCGGCTCGCGCAGGCGGCTCTACGCCTTCACCGTGAAGCTGGCGGCCGCGCCCGAGGCGATCAGGCTCGGCGAAGGCGCCGGCTTCGCCTTTGTCGAGCCGAAACAGGTGATGCGCTTCGAGCTTCTGGCGGCGACGCGGGTGCTGCTCGCCGCCTGGCTGGCGCGCGGCGGCGGCGCGGGTTGATCGACAGGCGCGACCGGGCGGCCCGCGCCTTCGCGCTTGCAATCCCCGCCGCGAAACCGTCCATTCTCCTGAACGCCGCCGGAGAGGCCCCATGAACGCCCTGCCGACCAGTATCGACGAGACCCGGACGATGCTCGCCGCCGAGAGCTACGTCTGCGGCCGCGCGCTCGCCACCGTGGCCTTCCTGGCGCTGAAGCTCGGCAAGCCGCTTTTCCTTGAGGGCGAACCCGGCACCGGCAAGACCGAGATCGCCAAGGCGCTCGCCGCCGCGCTCGGCCGCCGGCTGATCCGGCTCCAGTGCTATGAGGGGCTGGACGCGGCCTCCGCCGTCTACGAGTGGAATTTCGCCGCGCAGATGATCGCCATCCGCACCGCCGAGGCCGCGGGCGGCGCCGACGGGGACGCGCTCCGCGCCGATCTCTTCTCCGAACGCTATCTTTCCGAGCGCCCGCTTCTGGCGGCGATGCGCCCGCAACCGGGCGGCGCGCCGGTGCTGCTGATCGACGAGCTGGACCGCACCGACGAACCTTTCGAGGCCTTCCTGCTGGAGGCGCTTTCGGATTTTCAGGTGACGATCCCCGAATTCGGCACGGTGAAGGCGCCCGAACCGCCGGTGGTGATCATCACCTCCAACCGCACCCGCGAGGTGCATGACGCGCTGAAGCGGCGCTGCCTCTATCACTGGGTCGGCTATCCGGATTTCGAGCGCGAGATGGAGATATTGCGCGCCCGCGCGCCGGAGGCGACCGGGACGCTCAGCCGCGAGATCGTCGCCTTCGTCCAGCAATTGCGGACCGAGGATCTTTTCAAACGCCCCGGCGTCGCCGAGACCATCGACTGGGCCAAATGCCTGATCGCGCTCGACGCGGTTGCGCTGAGCCCGCAGGTGATCTCCGACACGATCGGCGCGATCCTGAAATATCAGGACGATATCGCGGCGATGCAGGGCTCGGAGGCGAAGCGCATCCTCGATCAGGCGAAGGCGAAGCTGGAGCCGGCCTGATGGCCCGCTACGCCGATCCGCCGATCCCCGCCGATGGCAAGCTCTCGGACAATATCGCCCATTTCGCCCGCGCGCTCCGGCGCGCCGGCATGGCCGTGGGACCCGGCCGCACCATCGACGCGGTGCGGGCGGTGGAGGCGGCGGGGTTTTCCTCACGCGAGGATTTCTACTGGACGCTTCACGCCTGTTTCGTCACCCGCCCGGATCAGCGGGAGCTTTTCGGCCAGACCTTTCGCCTGTTCTGGCGCGATCCGCAGTTTCTTGAGCATATGATGTCGATGATGCTGCCCCAGCTTCGCGGCGTCGCCGAAGAGCACAAACCCGATTCCGCCGAAAAGCGCGCCGCCGAAGCGCTGCTGGCCGAAGCCGAGCCCCCCGCCCCGCCCGAGGGCGCAAGCGAGACCGAAGAGATCGAGATCGACGCCACGCTCACCTTCTCCGCCGAGGAGAAGCTGAAACAGCGCGATTTCGAGCAGATGACCCTCGGCGAACAGGAAGAGGCCCTGCGGGCGGTCGCGAAGCTGAAACTGCCGCTGAAACCCATCGCGTCGCGCCGGACCCGCGCTTCCGCCCGCGGGCGGCTGATCGACGGGCAGCGAACGCTCAGGGCGGCGATGCGAAACGGCGGCGACATCCGCGATCTCGCCATGCGCGCGCGGCGCGAGCGCCATCCGGCGCTGGTCGCGCTCTGCGATATTTCCGGCTCCATGTCCGGCTATTCGCGGATGCTGCTGCATTTCCTGCATGCGGCCTCCAACGCGAAAGGCGCCGGCTGGTCGGATGTCCACAGCTTCACTTTCGGCACGCGCCTGACCAACATCACCAGGCATCTGAAGCTCCGCGACGTGGACAGCGCCCTGAAGCGCGCCGGGGCCGAGGCCGAGGACTGGGAGGGCGGCACGCGGATCGGCGCCTGTCTTCACGCCTTCAATCGCGACTGGTCGCGCCGGGTGCTGGGTTCGGGCGCGGTGGCGATCCTGATCACCGACGGGCTGGACCGGGACGATCCCGTCGCGCTGGGGCGGGAGATGGAGCGGCTCCGCCTCTCCTGCCGCCGGCTGATCTGGCTCAACCCGCTGCTGCGCTGGGACGGTTTCGCGCCGAGGGCGCGCGGCGTCCGGGCGATGCTGCCGCATGTGGACGATTTCCGCGCCGCCCATTCCGTCGCCAGCCTGGAGGCGCTTTCCGCCGCGCTCAGCCGTCCCGGCGAAGGCGGCGACAAGGCGCGGCTGATGCGGATGATGAAGGAGGGGCCATGACGCCGCCCGAAGCCGATCTCGTCGCGCCGCGGGGCGCGCTGGATTTCCTCGATACGCGGGGCATGGACCTGCCGCGGCCGATGACGGCGCTGGAAGCCTGGGACCTGATGATGCGCGAGCCCCTGCCCGGGTTGCGCCTCGCCTTCCGGATTCGCGACGCGATCTCTTCGCTTTTCGGCGTGAAACGCATCGGCGGCTTCACCGGCGCCCGCGCCGCCGCGCCGGAGGTCGGCGACAAGCTGGATTTCTTCCTTGTCGAGCGGATCGCCCCCGAAATCCTGACCCTCTCCGCCCGCGACCGGCATCTGGAGACGATCTGCTGCGTCACCACACATGACCGGCGGCTGGCGATCACCTCCTCGGTGAAGACGCTGAACGGCTTCGGCCGCGCCTACATGATCCCGGTCGGCCCGGCGCACAGGCTGATCGTCGGCGCCATGCTGAAACGGGCGCGCCGGACGCTCATCACCGAAGGCGCCGGGCGTTGACCCGAAAAACCGGGGCTTACGCCCGCGAAGCGCGCCGCGCGCCGACGAATCCGAGCGCGCCGAGCGCCGCAGCCAGGGTGGCGATCGCCGGCGGCAGCGGAATTACCGCGGGCGAGCGGGTCCAGACCCC
Organism: Pikeienuella sp.; assembly: GCA_047974395.1. Lineage (GTDB taxonomy): Bacteria > Pseudomonadota > Alphaproteobacteria > Rhodobacterales > Rhodobacteraceae > Pikeienuella. The sequence continues at coordinate 4,619 of JBKECG010000022.1, forward strand.
GCCGCCGCCGGTCGATCCATTATGTACGCTTTCGGTATCGGTCGCGTGCCAGTAATCGTTGCTTCCACCCAGCATGCCGGTTCCGCTGGACGAGGCCATCATCGCCGCGTCATCAAGCGAGAACGACGCTCGGCCCGTCATGACATTGCCGAACAGGAACTCGGCGAACATGCCCGAAACGGACAGGCCGTCCGTCTCCAGATCCAACCAATTACGGTTTTCCAGGGTTCGCTCGATCCGCTCATCGCCATTTCGCGCGACCAGCGTGACCGTATAGCCCGATCCGGGCATGAAGGACTCAAACGAAAACGAAGCGCCGCGCAGGCCGCCGGAAGAAAAGAAATCGGTATCGACCTGGAACCCGCCGCCCAAGACCGCGCCTTCGAAGGGGCAAGAGTACAGGGACGAATCGCAGACCATTGGCGAGCCGACATAACTGTAGCTGACGACCGCCGCCCCGGCTTCGGGCGCGCCGATGGCGAGCGTGATGGAAACCGCCGCCAGCAATGATGAAACCTTCATTGATCCTATTCCCCTTAAAATTGATAACTGTCAGCATAAATCACGCTGACATTGTTTCCCCTAACATGGGGGATCGGCGGCATCCATTTAAAATAAAATGAACTATTTGTTATCCTGAGGTTTCATCGCCAGCGGCAGGTCCACCTCGAAAGCCGCGCCCCTGTCGCTATCGACCAGCCTGACCCGTCCGTCATGCGCCTCCGCCAGCGCCCGGATGATGGCGAGGCCCATGCCGGTGCCGCCCTCGGCGCGGCGGGTGGTGAAGAACGGGTCGAAGAGCTTGGCGCGATTGGCGGCGGAGATCCCCTCGCCATCGTCGGCGACCCGGATCAGCGCCCGCCCCGCCCCGGCCGTGACGCCGATCTCCAGCCGTTTCGCGCCATGGCGCGCGGCGTTGTCGGCGAGATTGCCGAGAATCGCCAAGAGCTTGTCCTCGCGCATGGCGACGCGGGTCTCCGGCGCCCCGGTCAGCGCCACCGCCAGCGGCGCGCGGAGCGTCGCCGCCACGGCGGCGACGCTGGCGGCGCCCGCCCCGCCGCCCTTTTCCGTCTCCGCCCGCGCCAGCTCCAGCAGGCGGCGCACCAGCAGGGTCATGCGCTCCGCGTCGCCGACGATATTGGAGAGAAAGGCCCGCCGCGTCTCCGGCGGCATGTCGGCCTCGGCGTCGCGGATCAGCTCCGCCGCGCCCTGGATCGCGGTCAGCGGCGATTTCAGCTCATGCGCGACATGGGCAGCGAAGGCCGAAAGGCTTTCGGAACGGTCATGCAGCTTGCGCGCGCTGCGGAGGAAGGTTTCCGACAGCTCCGCCACTTCATGGGTGCCATGATAGCGCATCGGGCGCATCGCCTCGCGCTCGCCGGCGTCGATCCGGCGGGTGCGCAGGGTCAGCTCGCGTATCGGCAGGGTGATCGCGCGGCTGGCGACAAAGCCGAAGGCGACCACCGCGATCAGCGTCGCCGCCGCCGCGAAGGCGAGGCTGCGCCGCTCCGCCCAGGCCACCTGAAGGATATGCGCCGGGCTGCGCGAGGCGTAGATCACCCCGGCGATCCGCCCGCGATCAATCACCGGATAGGCGGTGAAGACCCGGAGCGAGGCGCCCTTGGTGACGTAATAGATCAGCGGCGTCGGGCGGGCGCGAAGCCTGGTGCGCAGCTCCTGGGCGAATTCGCCCTCCAGCGCGCGCGCCACTTCCGACACATGGGCGAGGCTTCCGCCCGTCTCCGCCCCGGCGATCACCACGCCATGGGGGTCGAGCGCCTGAAGCCCGGCCAGGGTGCGGGCCTTGGTCTCCTCGATGATCGGGGTCATCGCCTCCCCGACCGCGCGCCAGGCGTCCGGGACCGGCGTCGCCGCCACCGGCGCGGCGCGGGGCGGCAGCACCATATCGCGCGCCAGATCGAGCGAGGCGCGCGAGGGGGCGAAAGCGTCGGGCGGGACCGCCTCGACCGGCGCGCCGAGCGCGTGGATCGGCAGGCGGGCCGTCTCCCGCCGCATCGCACTGGCGAGCGCGGCGGATTGCGCGATCAGCTCCGCCTCGGTCCGGCGGATCAGCTGGTTTTCGAAAACCCGGAAAAAGAACAGGCCCGCCATCGGCGTCGCGACGGCGATCAGCAGCATCAGGACGACGATCGCCCGGATCGACGGGCGGTATTTGCGCCGCCCTTCCCTCATGCGCGGGCCTTCACGTCTATCCGGCGGCCGGCTCGCAGGGGCCGATGCGGAAGCCGACCCCGTGCACGGTCTCGATCGCGGCGCCGGCGCCGGCCTCGGCCAGTTTCTGCCGGATATTGCGGATATGGCTGTCGATGGTCCGGCCCGAGACATGGACGTTCAGCCGATAGGCGGCCGAGGCCAGATCCTCGCGCGAGACGACGCGGTCCTTGCGCCGCACCAGCGTGGACAGCATGGCGAATTCCAGCGGCGTCAGCTTCAGCGCCTTGCCGTCGAACTCGGCCTCATGCGGGTCGGGCCGGATGGCCAGCGCGCCATGGCTGAGCGTGTCCGGCTCCGGCTCGGGCGCGGCGCGTTTCAGGATCACCTTGACCCGCGCCACCAGTTCGCGCGGCGAAAAGGGCTTGCCGACATAATCGTCGCCGCCGATCTCCAGCCCCAGAATGCGGTCGATCTCCTCATCGCGGGCGGAGAGGAACAGGATCGGCGTGCGCGCCGTCCGCCTGATCTCGCGGCAGACCTCCAGCCCGTCGGCCTCCGGCATGCCGACATCGAGAATGACGAGATCGGGCGCGCTGTCGGCGTATTTCAGAAGCGCCTCGGCGCCGTCCGCGGCCTCGGTCACGGCGAAACCCTCGCGCGTCAGCACGAAGCGGATCACCTCGCGGATATGCGGGTCGTCGTCGGCGATGAGAATATGTGAGTCCATCGCGGGATTATGCGGCGGAAACGGCGCGCGGTCGAGATGCGCTGGGGCGACGGCCATTAGCTGCTCCTCCTGTCGAGCTTTTGCGCGGCCCCGCGGCCCTGTGTAATTCCAGGGAGGATGGGAGGGTCCGACCCGCAGGGCCGCGCTCGTCCTCAATTTCGGGCCGCGCCCCCGCAGCCGCAAGGTGGAGGCGGTGCGGGTTTTCCGAAAGCTTTCAGGAGATTTCGCGCAATTGCGCGGTTCAGCCCCCCGCCGCCTGCAGGCCGAGCAGGCCGGGCAGATCGGCGAAGCGGTCGAAGGCGAAATCAGCCTCGAATTCCGCGGCCGGCCTGCGCCTGTAGCCGCCGGTGAAGAAGCCGAAGCGCATGCCGGCGCTCTCCGCCGCGGCCTCATCGGTCTCGCTGTCGCCGATGAAGACCGCATCGCCCGCGCCCAGCCGCGCGGCGGCGGTCAGTAGCGGCAGCGGGTCCGGCTTCATCCGCGCCAGACTGTCGCCACCGAGGACGACGCGAAACCGCGCGCCGAGCGAAAGCCCCTCCAGCAAGGCCCCGGTCAGCGCCGCCGGTTTGTTGGTGACGATCCCGAGCGCGCAGCCCGCGTCGTCGAGCGCCGCCAGCGCCTCGCGCACCCCCGGATAGGGCCGGGTCAGCGCGGCGGGGGCGCGGGCGTAGGCGGCGTCGAACAGCGCCTGCGCCCGGCCGTCCGGCCCGCCGGTCGCGTCGAGACAGCGTTCGACCAGCTTCGCCACCCCGTTGCCGACGAAGCTGACGACCCGCTCCGCATCCAGCGCCGGGCGATCGAGCGCGGCCAGCATCGCGTTGGCGGCGGCGTGAATATCGGGCGCGCTGTCAACCAGCGTGCCGTCGAGATCGAAGATGACGGCGCCGGGGAACGCCATCTCAGCCCCGCGCCGCTTCGGCCGCAGCCCGGATCGCCCGGATATTGGCGCCGTAAGCCGCCGGCGCGGCGGCCGAGCCGCCCTTGAACACGGCCGAACCCGCCACCAGCACATCCGCCCCCGCCGCCGCGACCAGCGGCGCGGTTTCGGCGGTCACGCCGCCGTCGATCTCGATATGGACCGGCCGGTCGCCGATCATCTGGCGCAGCCGGCGGATCTTCGGCTGCATGGCGTGGATGAAGCTCTGCCCGCCGAAACCCGGATTGACCGTCATCACGCAAACAAGGTCGATCCGGTCCAGGACGAACTCGATCGCCTCGGGCGGCGTCGCCGGGTTCAGCGCGACGCCCGCCTTCGCGCCATGGTCGCGGATCGCCTGCAAGGTCCGGTCCAGATGCGGCCCGGCCTCGACATGGGCGGTGATGATGTCGGCCCCGGCCCCGGCGAAGGCGGCTATATAGGGATCGACCGGCGCGATCATCAGATGCACGTCCATCACCGTCTTCACATGCGGGCGGATCGCCTTGCACATGGCCGGGCCGAAAGTGATGTTCGGCACGAAATGCCCGTCCATCACATCGACATGAACCCAGTCGGCGCCTTCGGCCTCCACCGCGCGGCATTCGGCGCCGAAATCGGCGAAATCGGCGGCGAGGATCGAGGGGGCGATCTTCAGGGCGCGGTCAAAGCTCATCTCCAGGTCCTTCCATGGCTCGCGGCCCCCGGTTAACGCCATCGCGCCGCCTGCGTCCAGACGGGATGCGCGATATCGTCTTGCCGGCGGCGCGGGGCCGGCTATCCTCCGTTCCCGACGGAGGCGAAAATGACCACACCCCTGCTCTTCACCCCGATCACGCTGCGCGGTCTCACGCTGAGGAACCGCATCGTGATCGCGCCGATGTGCCAGTATTCGGCCGAGGACGGGCTGGCCAATGACTGGCATTTCGCCCATCTGGCGAAATTCGCCATTGGCGGCGCCGGCGCGGTGATGACCGAGGCCGCCGCGGTGAGCCCCGAAGGGCGCATCACTCATGGCGATCTCGGAATCTGGTCCGACGCGCATGGCGAGGCGCTGAAACGCGTGGTCGGCTTCATGAAGGCCCAGGGCGCCGCGCCCGGAATCCAGCTTGGCCATGCCGGGCGCAAGGCCTCGATGCAGCGACCCTGGTTCGGCAACGGACCGCTCGGGCCGGAGGATTTCGCCCGCGGCGACCAGCCATGGAAGGTGATCGGCGCCTCCGCCCTGCCGCTGGACGAAGGCTGGCTGACGCCGGCGGAGATGAGCGCCGCCGACATCGCCCGGCTGATCGGGGATTTCACCGCCGCGGCGAAGCGCGCCGACGCCGCCGGCTTCGATTTCGCCGAGGTCCACGGCGCCCATGGCTATCTGATCCAGAGCTTCCTTTCGCCGCTCTCCAACCGGCGAAACGACGAATGGGGCGGCGATCTCGCCCGGCGGATGAAGCTGGCGCTGGACGTGGCGAAGGCGGCGCGCGCGGCCTGGCCGAAGGAAAAGCCGCTCTTCTTCCGCATCTCCTCCGTCGATGGAATCGAGGGCGGCTGGGCGCTGGAGGACAGCGTCGCGCTCAGCCATGAACTGAAGGCGATCGGCGTCGATGTGATCGACTGCTCCTCCATGGGCAATTCCGCCGGCGGCGCGACGGCGAGCCCGATGGCCCGCGGCGCCGGCTTCCAGACCCCGTTCTCCGCACGCATCCGCGCCGAGGTCGGCGTCGCGACACAGGCCGTCGGCCTGATCGTGGACGGGCCGATGGCCGAGGAGGTGCTGCGGGAAGGCCGCGCCGACCTGATCGCCATCGGCCGCGAGGCGCTCCACGACCCGTTCTGGCCCCTGCATCAGGCGCAGGAGATGGGCGTCGAGGGCTATGCCGGCTGGCCCGAGCAATATGGCTGGTGGCTGGAGCGCCGCGAAGGCGCGATGCGCCGGATCAGGGAGCCGGGCGGGCGGGACCTGCCGCCGGTGTGAGGGGGACGCTCATGTTGGCGAAATACGGGTTTGCTGACATGGCTCGATAATCATGTTAACATAATACATATTTTTTAACATGAGTATCAGCATATGTTAAAATCGACCTACGCCATACCCGCGCTCCCTCCCGCAAGCGATCTTGAAACGGTTCGCGTACTGAAGGCGCTTAATCTGGCGAGCCGCGCCCTCGCCGATCTCAAGGGGCAGGCCAAAACAATCCCGAACCAGGGCATTCTGATCGACTCCCTCACACTGCAGGAGGCGAAGGCGTCGTCCGAGGTCGAAAATATCGTCACCACGCAGGATGAGATGTTTCAGGCTGAACTCTTCCCGGACGATCCGCAATCGCCGGCGGCGAAGGAGGTGGCGCTTTACCGGGATGCGCTGCGCCTCGGCCATGACAGGTTACGCGAAACAGGCGGGCTTATCCTGAATTCCGCATTGATCGACATGTTCCGTCTGCTCAAGGGCCGCAATGACGCCTTTCGCGCCACCTCGGGGACGGCGCTTCGCAACGAACAGACCGGCGAGATTGTATTTGTTCCGCCGCAGCATAGCGACGAAATCAAGGACCATATGGACGCATTATCGCATTTCATGAATGACGATGACGCATCCACGCTCGATCCGCTCATCAAGATGGCCCTGATTCATCATCAATTCGAAAGTATCCATCCCTTCCCGGACGGTAATGGCCGGATCGGACGGATCCTGAACGTGCTCTACCTGACCCGGACCGGCCTCCTCGACATCCCTATCCTTTATCTCTCGCGGTACATCACTCGCAACAAGGCGGCCTATTATCGGAATCTGCAAGCAGTGCGGGATGATGGCGCCTGGGAGGACTGGGTTATCTACATGCTCAACGGAGTCGCCGAAACCGCCACTACAACCATCGACATCGTCACCGGCATCCGCGAGCAAATGGCCGCAGTCAAACGTCGGATGCGCGACGAAGCGCCGAAACTCTACAGTCAGGAGCTTCTGAACAATCTGTTTCGGCATCCCTATACGCGGATCGAATATGTTCAAAGCGATCTCGGCGTCACACGCCAGACTGCAGCCAAATATCTGGACACGCTGGCCAATCGGGGCTTTGTGGAGAAACATCGCTCCGGCAAGCACAACTACTACATCAACACCGATCTGCTTCGGCTGTTTCTCGACATCGCCGGCGATGGACAACCGTCCGCATCCCCACCTCAATCCCGATGATAAGGCGCGCCTGCGAGAATGCTCGCCGCGCGGTATAGCTGCTCGGTCAGCATCGCCCGCGCCAGCATGTGCGGCCAGACCATCTTGCCGAAACCCAGCAGCCGGTCGGCGCGTGCGCGCAGTTCTTCGGAATGGCCGTCGGCGCCGCCGATGAGAAAGGCCATGTCGCGCCGGCCGGAATCGCGTTCGGCGGCGATCAGCCGGGCGAAATCGCGGCTGGTCATGGTCTCGCCACGCTCATCCAGCGCGACGGCGAAGGCGCCTTCGGGGATCGCCTCGTGCAACAGGCGGCTTTCGCCGGCGCGCTTCTTGTCCTCGATC
>JBKECG010000215.1:0-2547 GCA_047974395.1 Pikeienuella sp.
CGCGCAGCGCGCCGGTCAGCGCCGCCGGCGCCCTGCCCTCGCGCAGCGCGTTCATGTCCATCCCCGCGATCATCGGCGCCCCGCCGCCGCCGGCGATCAGACCGGGCAGCGCCGCGATCAGCCGCCCGGCCCCTTCGGCCCAGCCCGCCAGCGCCGCGACCGAAGCCGCCCCGTCATCGCCGCCAAGCGCGCGCACCCCGGCCGCCGCCAGCGCGCCGCCGGTTCCGGCGAGAAAATCGTAAAGCCCGGCGCGATCCGCGCTTCCGCCCGGCTCCAGCGCGTAAAGCCGCGCGTCGATCATCCGCTCCAGCAACGCCCGGTCCACGGGCGCGCGCCGGCGCGCCTCGGCCAGCGCGACGATCACCTCATGGCCGCCGGCGAGGTCGCGCGCGAAAAGATCCTCCAGCGCCTCGCGCCACCATGTCAGCCTGATCTCGCCCAGAAGCGGCGTGGAGACCGAGGCCGGTATCTTCGCCAGCTCCAGATTGAAGGCGATCAGCGCGAAAAGCGCCTCGCGCCGGTCTTCGGGCGCGAACATGGCGGCGAGAAAGCGCGCCTCATCGCCCTCTCGCGCGCTCTTTCCCACCGCTGAAAGCCGAGGTTTATCCATTGCCTGTCAGGCGACATCGCGATGAAGCTTGAAGTCAACAGCGTCGATCAGCGCCTGAAATGACGCATCGACGATATTGGCCGAGACCCCGACCGTGGTCCAGCGCCGCCCCCGCCCGTCGCGGCTTTCCAGCAAGACCCGCGTGACCGCCTCCGTGCCGGAGGAAAGAATCCGCACCTTGAAATCGACAAGGCTCATATCAGCGATCGCATAGTCGTATTTGCCGAGATCCTTCCTGAGCGCATTCGACAGGGCGTTCACCGGCCCCCGGTCCGACCCGGCCTCATCAAGGCTTTCCGAGGCGGAGATGATCCGCTCGCCGTCCACATTCACCACGACCACGGCTTCGGAGACGGTGATCAGCGATTTCGCCGCGCTGTGCCGCCGCTCGACCGTGACGCGGAACCGCTCCACGTCGAAATAGCGGCGGCGCAGGCCCAGATGTTCACGCGCGAGCAGTTCGAACGAGGCTTCTGCGCTGTCATAGGAAAAGCCCTGATCCTCCTTCGCCTTCACATCCCGCAGGAGATGCGAGAGACGCGGATCTTCCCTTTCCACCTCGATCCCCGCCTCCGCCAGACGGCGCAGGAGGTTGGAGCGCCCGGCCTGATTGGACATCGGGATGACCCGCACATTGCCGACCGCCTCCGGCGGCACATGTTCATAGGTCGAGGGATTCTTGACGATGGCGGAGGCGTGCAGCCCCGCCTTGTGCGCGAAGGCCGCTGCGCCGACATAGGGCGCGTGCCGGTCGGGCGCGCGGTTCAGCAACTCGTCCAGAAGCCGCGACAGGCTGGCCAGCGCCGGCAGGTTCTCGACCGCGACGCCGGTCTCGAACCGGCTCCGCCATGGCTCCTTCAGCAGCAGCGTCGGGATGATGGAGACGAGATTGGCGTTGCCGCAACGCTCGCCCAGCCCGTTGAGCGTGCCCTGGATCCGCCGCGCCCCGGCCTCCACCGCAGCCAGCGCGCCGGCGACCGCGGTTTCGGTGTCGTTATGGGTGTGGATGCCGACATGATCGCCGGGAATGCGCCTTGTCACGGCGGCGGTGATCTCCGCGATCTCTCCGGGCAGCGCGCCGCCATTGGTGTCGCAGAGCACCACCCAGCGCGCGCCGGCGACCAGCGCCGCGTCGAGGCATTTCAGCGCGTAACCGGGATTGGCCTTGTAACCGTCGAAGAAATGCTCGGCGTCGAACAGCGGCTCGCGCCCGAGGCTGGCGAGATGGGCGATGCTGTCGCCTATATTGGCCAGATTCTCATCCAGCGTGAGGCCGAGCGCGGTTTCGACATGGAAATCATGGCTCTTGCCGACCAGACAGACCGCCGGGGTTCCGGCGTTCACCACCTCGGCCAGCACCTCGTCATTGGCGGCGGAGCGCCCGGCGCGTTTGGTCATGCCGAAAGCAGTGAAGGTCGCCCGTTTCAGCTTCGGCGCGGCGGCGAAGAAATCGCTGTCGGTCGGGTTGGCGCCGGGCCAGCCGCCCTCGACATAATCGACGCCGAGCGCATCCAGCCCCGCGGCGATCTTGCGCTTGTCGTCGCCGGAGAAATCCACGCCCTGGGTCTGCTGACCGTCGCGAAGCGTGGTGTCGAAAAGGAAGAGGCGCTCGCGACTCATCCGAGCGTCTCTAACCTGGCCGGATCGAAATCGGGGCCAAGCCGCCATTCCGAAGCCTCGCCCTTGCGGTCGATCACGATCACGCCCGCTTCATCCAGCCCCTTTCGTATTTCGTCCGCTCGGTTGAAATCCCTGGCTTCCCTGGCCTCCGCCCGCCGGGCGAGAAGGGCGTCGATCAGCGCGCCCTGCCCGGCCCCGGCCTCGTACGTCGGCGCGTTCAGATTCATCAGCGCCATCGCCCCGGCCAGCCCGGCCGCATCGCCCTCGCGCGCCATGCGATGCATCTCGGCGATGGCCTGCGGCGTGTTCAGATCGTC
>JBKECG010000246.1:0-5661 GCA_047974395.1 Pikeienuella sp.
GGGAGCGCCCGATATTCCTATCAACAATTTAACTAAAAGTTATAGTTCTTCGCTCGAAATTTGTGCGAGCATGATTTGTGACATATTTATATACAATCCCCAGTTGATAATGCAATGCACAATATTAGCCCCTGCTTATCTGAACCAGGTCTTGGTCATCCGACTCCACAAAAATGATATTTAATGCTATGTTAAAACTTTAGCGGGGTGAGAGTCGCGATGCGGCTCATTCGGGGTTCAGCGCATTATTTTCAGCTGACGCCGGATATCGGCTTGTTCGCCGGACCCCATATGAATGATAGATTTTCCGGGGGCGGAATTAGATCCATGGTTGGGCAAGTCTATAACGAAGCGCAGGGCGCCGCGCCGCTTGGCGTTCATTTCATTGGCGATTCCTGCGCCTTTCCCGATGTGCTGCTGCGGCTCATGCGTAATGAGTTCGAAAGCGTCTCCACACGGCGCTACGCCGATATCGACCAGTTCAATGCGCCGATGGAGCAGGATGAGCATCCGAATCTGGCGATCTTCGATGAACGTTTCGCGGATCGAATCGAAGAAAGCTATGATGCGATCCGAAAGCGATTTCCAAAGACGACCCCGGTTCTGGCCTACCGCTCGCGCGATATCGGCCGACGGCTGTTTTCAGCCCAGCACGCCAGCGGACGTTTCGAAGGCCTGCGCTTTCTGCCGGCCGACGCCTCGATCGAATCCTGGGTACTGATGATGCGGCTGCTGCTGCGGGGCGATCATGTCACGCCCTGCGAGTTGACCGTGGCTTCCGCGCCGCGCGCGGCGGAGGCGGACGACGCCGCCCTTGACGGCGCCAATCTGACCAAGCGGGAATCGGAGGTGCTCGAACTTGTCGCCGCCGGCAATGGCAACAAGCATATCGCCGCCGAGCTGGGCCTCTCCTACCACACGGTCAAGCTGCATATTCATAACACCTTCACCAAGATCGGCGTCCGCAACCGCGCCGCGGCGACGCATTGGTACCTGACCCGGCGCACAGGGGGCGGCGACGCGTCCAATCTCATATGACCATGCCGAATCCGGGCCGGAATTTCGACCAGGCGCTGCTGCTGATCGGCCGGCTCAACTACGCCTGGACGAATACCGAGAGCCTTTTCGTCCATCTCATCGCCGGGCTGACGCCGACGGACAAGGAAACCGCCGTCGTCATCTTCCTGACGCTGAACACCATGCGCGCGCGGGTCGATCTGGTCGAAAGGCTGGCCAAGCTCGACCGCACGCCCGAGGCGCAGCGCCGCCGCATCCTCGCCGCCACGCGGCGGCTGGTGCAGCTTTCGGCCGCGCGCAACCAGTATAATCACTCGATCTATTCATTCGACCCCGCCACCGGCGATGTGCGCACCATCCTGATGCGGATCGCGGACCGCAAGGACGGCATCAAGATGGGCCGAACCGACGCGCTGGACGAGCGCGCCATGGCGCAGATACAGGAGACCATCGGCGAGTTGACCCGGCTGAACCGGGAAATCTGGGCCATGGTGTTCGATTTCGGCTATCCGGCATAGGGCGCCCCCGCGCCAAGGCTTCTGTTTCGGCGCCGTGACCGATAAAAGGGCTTTCATCGTCGGCGCATCCCGATTCAACAGGATGTGCGGGGGCCGCACGGTCGCTCGACGCGGCGCGAACAGGAAACTCGCAATCTCCGGCGTCTGTCACGACGGGGAAAGCTCGATAAAAACAGGCGGAGGCGACTTGGACAAGACGCTCCTGAAGGGACTTTCGGTGCTGGAGCATGTCGTGCGTTCGGAAACGCCGGTGCGTTCGACCGATGTCGCGGCGGCCATGGATCTCAGGAAAAGCAACGCGCACCGGGTGCTCCGCACCCTGGTCGAGGCGGGCTATATCCACCAGGATCCGCGCAGCCGCGAGTTTTCCCCCACGCTCAAGCTCTGGGAGATGGGCGCCACAGTCGTCGCGCGGCTGGACCTGCGCCAGCGCGCGGCCGAAACTCTGCGCCGGCTGGCACAGGACACCGGAGAGACCGTTCATCTTTCGGTGCTGGACGGGAACGAGGTCATCTATATCGACAAGATCGACAGCTCCCAGCCGGTCGGGGCCTATACGCTTCTGGGCGGGCGGGCGCCGGCCTATTGCGTCGCCACCGGCAAGGCGATCCTCGCGGAGATGGAGAGAGAGCGGCTTGAGCCGGTGTTCGCCGCGCTGGTCGGGCATTCCGACAACACCATCACCTCGCCCGAGGCGCTGCTGGCGGATTTCGAGGAAACCCGCAAGCGGGGCTATTCCATCAATCGCGGCGAATGGCGCAACAGCGTCTGGGGCCTCGCCTCGGTCGTGCGCGACGCGCGCAACGCGGTGACCGCCGCGGTCGGCGTGTCGGGGCCGGATTTCCGCATCGAGGACCGTTGCGACGAGTTGGGCGCCGTGGTGATGGAGGCGGCGGCCGGGATCTCCCGGCAACTCGGCTGCCGGGGCGACCTGGCCTGAGCGCCGCCCCGCCTGCCGGTCATCCCTTCACCCCGGTCATCGTGATCCCGCGGATGAAGGCGCGCCGCGCGAAGAGGAAGACCAGCAGCATCGGAATCGTCACCACCGTCGCCGCGGCGAAGCTGCGGCCGTAATTGGTGTCGAATTCGGATTTGTACTGCATCATCGACAGCGCCGCGGTCATCTTGTCCTGACTCTGCACCACGATCAGCGGCCAGTAGAGGTCGTTCCAGTGCGAGACGAAGGAGAAGACCGAAAAGGCCGCGACCGCCGGAATGGCGGAGGGCAGGATCAGCCGGATCACGATCTCCATTTCCGAAAACCCGTCCACCCGCGCCGCGTCGATGATCGAGTCCGGGAAGCCGCGAAAGAACTGCCGGAAGAGGAAGATCGCGAAGACCGAGACGAGGAACGGGAACATCATCGCGAAATAGGTGTCGAGCAGTCCCGCCTTGACGACGCCCAGATAGAGCGGGATCGAGGTGACGTTGATCGGGATCGTCAGACACGCGATCACCGTCCCCAGCAGGATCGCCGAGCCGCGAAACCGCAACTTCGCCAGCGCATAGGCGGCGGGCACGGCGGTAAGAAGCTGAACCAGCAGGATCCCGACGCAGACGATCAGGCTGTTGAGCATGAAGCGCGGATAGGGCTGGCCGAACAGCACGTCGCCATAATTCTGCAAACCGGCGAAGGTCTCGGGGATGATCGAGAAATCCGCGTCATAGACCTCGTCGGCGGGCTTCATGCTGGAGGAGATCATCCAGATATAGGGAAACAGCATCACCCAGGCGCCGAGGAACAGCAGCGCCGTGCCGATGGCGTGGGCCGGGCGGATGCGGGCCGCCGCGGCGAAAAGACGATCCGGGAGCGCGGCGGTCCGGTCGGACATGTCGGTCATCGGGTTCCCCTTTCCCTCAGCGATGGGTCTGGCGGTCGGCCCAGAAGGTCTGCGCCGCGGCGAAGATGAAGATCACCCCGAGGAAAAACACCGACAGCGCCGCCGAATAGCCCATGTTGAAATACTCGAACCCTTCGAGAAAAGTGAGATACAGGAAGACTTCGGAAGCGTGATCGGGCTGGCCCTTGGTCAGGATCGCCACGGTGTCGAAAAGCTTGAACGCCGTGATCGAGGAGGTCACCGCGACAAAGACCGAAGTCGGCGCCAGCATCGGCCATGTCACCCTGAAGAACTTGTCCACCGGATGATCCGCCCCGTCGATCGCCGCCGCCTCATAGAGCGAACGGGGGATCGCGGTCAGCCCGGCCAGGAACAGCACCATGTTGAAGCCGATGATCGACCAGAGCGAAATGCCCGCGAGCGAGAACAGCACGGTGTCCGGGTCGCCAAGGAAATTCACCATGTCGAAGCCGAACCAGGTCAGCGTGTTGTTGATCACCCCCTGCCTGCTGTCCATCAGCCCGCCCCAGACCAGCGCCATCGCGGCGAGGGTCGAGGTCACCGGCAGGAAATAGATCAGCTCCAGCACCGAGCGGAACTGCTTTCGCTCCTGAATCGCGATGGCGAGGATCAGCGGGATGAAAAACGCGCCCGGCAGGAACAGCGCGGCGTAGACCAGCGTGTTGCGCAGCGCATTGCCGAATTGCGGATCCGAGAACATCTTGCGGTAATTCTCGACCCCGACCCAGTCCCAATAGTCGCTGACAAGGGAATAGTCGGTGAAGCTGGCCAGCGCGACCAGCAGCATCGGCGCGATATAGATCAGGATGATCAGCAGCACCGCCGGCGCGACCAGCGCATAGGCGCGGCGCTGACGGCGCCGGACAAGCGCCCCCTGCCCGCTCACGCCGCGCTCTCCGCCCTGACGGCCGGCGCCTGGGTCGTCGCCGGGCGAAGCCGCCGGCCATCGGCGCCGAAGAGCAGCGCCGCGCCCTCCGGCGCGGAAGCGGTCAGCCGCTGCGGCAGGTCGATGACATGCGCCCCGGCCGAGAGCGTCTTCTGCGCGCGAACACGCACCGGAATATCGGGCGAGGCGGCGAGACGGGCGTGGAGGATGATCTCCCCGCCCAGATCCTCGACATGGCTCCGGACGAGTTCGACGGAAATCCCCCCGCCCTGTTTCGGCGCGAAGGAAAGGCCGGGATGATCGAGATCGAGCGCCTCCGGCCGCAGGCCGAGCAGCAGATCCTCTCCCGCCGGCCGGCCATGGGCCATGGGCAGCAGGGTCTCGCCCAGAAGCGCCCCTCCGGCCGCGCTCTGAACCGGCAGGAGGTTGATCTCCGGGCTGCCGATGAAGCGCGCCACATCGACATCATGCGGATCGGCGTAAAGCGTCGCCGGCGGCGCCACCTGCAACAGCGACCCCGACTGGAGCAGCGCGACCCGGTCCGACATGGTCATCGCCTCGGTCTGGTCATGGGTGACATAGACGAAGGTCAGGCCGGAGGAGCGGTGCAACTCGACGATCTCTCCGCGCACATCGACGCGCAGCTTGGCGTCGAGATTGGACAGCGGCTCATCCATCAGAAAGAGCGACGGATTGCGCACCAGCGCCCGGCCAAGCGCCACGCGCTGGCGTTGTCCGCCCGAAAGCTGCGCCGGGCGCCGCTCCAGCAGATGGTCGATCCTGAGCTGGCGCGCCACCTGCCCGACCTGCCCCGCCATCTCCGCGCGCAAGGCGCGAAATTGCGGGGTCAGCCATTTCATCCCCGGCATGCGCGCGTGAAAGGGCAAGCGCGCCATGACCAGCGGCATCGCCATGTTCTGCGCGACGGTCATGTGCGGGTAGAGCGCGTAATCCTGAAACACCATGGCGACACCCCGCGCCTTTGGCGCAAGTTCGGTCACCGGCCGGCCGTCGATCTCCACCCGGCCGCCATCAGGGGTCTCCAGCCCGGAGATGATCCGCAGCAAGGTGGATTTGCCGCAACCGGAGGCGCCGACCAGAGAGAGGAATTCGCCATCGGCGATGTCGAGCGAGACGCCCTTGAGCACTGCGGCCTCGCCAAAGGACTTGCGGATATCGGTGAGGGTGAGACGGGCCATATGCGCTCCGAAGACAGGAAGCGGGGGCGCGCCGCCCCCGCTGGTTGGTGTGGAGGCGCGCTCAGCGGCGCATCAGATCCTCGGCGATGGACTTGAGCTTCGCCGCCCCATCCTCGGGGCTGACCTCGCCCTGCATCACCGCGCGGATGGTCGAACGCTGCTCGCGCCAGATCTTCTCC
>JBKECG010000275.1:0-3431 GCA_047974395.1 Pikeienuella sp.
CGACGTCACCGCCAGCGAAAGGATGGCGGCCGCGCTCAAGGAGCGGAACGAGATTCTGGAGCAGGCCGAGGAGATGCGCGCCGCGCTGATCGACCAGATCTCGCACCAGATGCGCACGCCGCTGAACGCGATGCTCGGCTTCGGCCGGTTGCTCGCCGGCGGGCGGGCCGGCGCGCTCAGCCCCGAGCAGAAGGATTACGTCGAATGTATCGCCGCCGGCTCCGGCGAATTGCTGATCGCGCTCGACGCGATGGCGGAACTGGTCGCCATCGGCCCGGCCGCGCCGCAGGAACGCCCCGTCGCCTTCGATCCGGCGGCGTCCTTTCGCGAGGCGGTCGCGCTGGCGCTGCGGCGGCTGGATCGACCGGCCGCCGGCGTGGAGATCGAGACCGGCGCGTCGCCGACCATGGCCACGGGCCATCGCGGACGGTTCCGGCAGATCGTCTTCAATCTGGCGCTGGACGCGCTTTCGCGAACCCCGGAGGGCGGGCGCGCCATGTTCCGGTTGCGCGCCGAGGCGGCCGAACTGGCGCTGGAGGTCCAGCATGACGACGCGCCGGGGTCTTCCGGGCAGGCGCTGGCGCTGGCGCTGGCGCGCCGGCTCGCCCGGCTGGACCGCGGCGAGGTGAGGATCGTCGGCGGGGCCGGGGGGCGGCGTCTGGCGACATGCGGGATCGGTCTCGGCCTCGCGAACACATTGGGCGATCGGGAACGCGCGGCGCCCCTCGCGCGGCGCGCCTCGGCGGGTTAGGAAGGGCCTCCGCCAGAGGAGGAGGCCGATGCCGGCAGGCGTCTTTGAAATCGGGGAGAACGGCCGGGCGGGCGCGATCGCGCTGGTTGACGATGAGGCCACGCGGCGCGCCGGCGCCGCGCTCGGCCTCGCGCTTTCGCCGGGCGATGCGGTGATGCTCGCGGGGGGGCTCGGCGCGGGCAAGACCGCGCTCGCGCGCGCCGCGATCGCGGCGCGGCTCGCGGCGGCGGGGCGGCGGGCGGAGGAGATCCCCTCGCCGACCTTCACGCTGGTGCAGATCTATCAGGCCGACGCGCTGATCTGGCACGCCGATCTCTATCGCATCTCCACCGAGTGGGAGGCTTATGAGCTGGGGCTGGACGAAGCTTTCGACCAGGCCATCGCCTTTGTCGAATGGCCCGAAAGGCTCGGCGCGTTCCGCCCCGCGCGCCGGCTGGAGATCGCGCTCTCGATCCCGGCGGATGGCGGGCGGCGGCTTGACTGGCGCTGCGTCGGCGAGGGTTGGGAGCGGGTCGCGGCGGCGCTCGGGGGCGGCGCGTGAGGGCGGCGCTGAAACGGGATTTCCTCGCCCGCGCGGGCTGGGGCGGGGCTGCGATCTCGCCGCTGGCCGGCGACGCCTCCAACCGGCGCTATGAGCGCGCGGCCATGGGCGGTCGGCGCGCCGTCCTCATGGACGCGCCGGCGGAGCGGGGCGAGGATATCGCCCGTTTCCTCGCCTTCACCGCCTGGCTCCGCGATCTCGGCCTCAGCGCGCCGGAGGTCTTCGCCGCCGAAGCCGACGCCGGTTTCGCGCTGATCGAGGATCTCGGCGACGCGCTCTTCGCCCGCGCCGCTGCGGCGCGGCCGGAGCTGGAGGAGGAGCTTTACGCCGCCGCGGTCGATCTCCTGCCCCGGCTGGCGAGCCCGCCGGCTTCGGTGTCATGGGCCGGGGCGCCGGCGCCGGTCGAACCCTATGATCATGCGGTTCTCGAACGCGAGGCGATGCTGGCGCTCGACTGGTGGGCGAAAGGCGCGGGGGCCGCGCCCTCGGCCGATCTCGCCGCCGAATACGCCGGATTGATCCGCGCCGCCTGCGCCGATGTCGCCGATGCGCGCGATCATCTCGCGCTCCGGGACTATCATGCCGAGAACCTGATCTGGCTGCCGGAGCGGCGCGGCGACGCGCGGGTCGGGCTGCTGGACTATCAGGACGCGCTGGCGGGTCACGCCGCCTATGATCTCGTCTCGCTGCTGGAGGATGCGCGCCGCGACACTTCGGCGGCGCTGCGGGAGGCGATGATCGCCCGCCATCTGCGCGCAAGCGATATGGACGCGGAGGGGTTCCGCGCCGCCTACGCTGCGCTCGGCGCGCAGCGGAATCTGAAGATCGTCGGCATTTTCGCCCGGCTCCGGCTGCGCGACGGCAAGCCGCAATATCTGGACCTGATCCCGCGGGTCTGGGCGCATCTGGCGCGCGATCTCGCTCATCCGCGCCTCGCGCCGCTCGCCGATTTCGTGCGCCGGCGCATCCCCGCGCCCGACGCGGCCGCGCTGGCGCGGGTGAAGGGAGCGGGGCGATGACGCCTTCGCGCGCCATGGTGCTCGCCGCCGGTTTCGGCACAAGGATGGGCGCGCTGACGGCGGATCGGCCAAAACCCCTGTTGCCCGTCGCCGGGCGGGCGCTGATCGACCATGCGCTGGATTATCTGGCGGCGGCCGGGGTCGCGCGGGCGGTGGTCAATCTCCATTACCGGGGCGAGATGATCCGCGCGCATCTCGCCGGGCGGGCGGCGCCCGAGATCACCTTTTCCGAGGAGGACGAGATACTGGAGACCGGCGGCGGCCTGCGAAAGGCGCTGCCGCTTCTTGGCGAGGCGCCCTTCTTCACCATCAACGCCGATGCGATCTGGACCGAACCCGCGCCGCTCTCGCCGCTGGTCGGGGCCTGGGACGGGGCGCGGATGGGCGCGCTTCTGCTGCTGACCCCGCGCGAGAACGCCGTTTCCCACGCCGGGCGCGGTGATTTCTTCATGGAGCCGGACGGGCGGCTCCGGCGGCGCGGCGCGGCGGAGGCGGCGCCCTATATCTTCCCCGGCGCGCAGATCATCGCGCCCGGCGCCTTCGCCGACACGCCCGAAGGGGCGTTCTCCACCAATCTGGTCTGGGACCGGCTGATCGCCGAGGGGCGGCTTTACGGCGCGGTTCATCGCGGCGCCTGGGTCGATGTCGGAACGCCCGAAGGGCTGGCGGCGGCCGAGCGGGCGCTGGCGTGATCCGGCTGTTCGACAACCCCGGCCCGCGCGTTTTCGGCGCGCCGCCCGGGGCCGATTTCACCGTCGGGCTGGCCGCGGGCGCCCGCGCGCGGCTTTCGGGCGCGCCGCCCGAGGCGCTGGCCGGGGTCGAGATCGCGTTGAACACCCGCCGCGCGGTGCGGATGGCGACCGAAGCCTTCGAGGCCGCCGGGCCGGCGGCGTTCCTGCCGCGTTTCTCCACCATCGAGGATTTCGCCTTCGGCCGCAGCGACGCGCCGCCGGCGGTCCCGCGTCTTTCGCGCCATCTGACCCTGACCCGGCTGGTTGGCCGGTTCCTCGCCGCGCGCCCCGAGCTTGGCCCCGAAAGTGCCGCCGGCGCGCTGGCCGAGGCCCTGGCCGCGCTTCTCGACGAGAGGCAGCGCGAGGGCGCGCCGCTCGACCGGCTCGAC
>JBKECG010000284.1:0-4012 GCA_047974395.1 Pikeienuella sp.
GCTTCGCGCGGTCGGAGGCGCTGATCGACGCCCATGTCGATCTTCTGGTGATCGACACCGCCCATGGTCATTCGGCCGCGGTGGCGGAGGCGGTGGCGCGGGTGAAACGGCTCTCCGGCGATGTGCAGGTCGTCGCCGGCAATGTGGCCACGGCCGAGGCGACGAAGGCGCTGATCGACGCCGGGGCCGATGCGGTGAAGGTCGGCATCGGGCCGGGCTCGATCTGCACCACGCGGATGGTCGCCGGGGTCGGCGTGCCGCAGCTCACCGCGATTTCCGACTGCGCCGAGGCGGCCGCGGCTTCGGGCGCGAAGATCATCGCCGATGGCGGGATCAAGTTCTCCGGCGATCTGGCCAAGGCGATCGCGGCCGGGGCGCATTGCGCCATGGTCGGCTCGATGCTGGCCGGGACGGACGAGGCTCCGGGCGAGGTGTTCCTCTATCAGGGCCGGAGTTACAAATCCTATCGCGGCATGGGCTCCGTCGGCGCGATGGCGCGCGGCTCGGCCGATCGCTATTTTCAGGAACAGATGTCGGAGACGCAGAAATTCGTCCCCGAGGGCATCGAGGGGCAGGTGCCCTACAAGGGTCCGGCCGGGGCGGTGCTGCATCAGATGGTCGGCGGGCTTCGCGCCGCCATGGGCTATACCGGCTCGCGCACCATCGAGGAGATGCGCACCGGTTGCAGTTTCGTGCGCATCACCAACGCCGGGCTGGCCGAAAGCCATGTCCATGACGTGCAGATCACCCGCGAAAGCCCGAATTACCGGCGGGGCTGAACCGTGACCCCGGCCGCGCGGGCCGCGGCCGCGATCGGGATTCTCGACGCGCTGATCGCGGGCGAGGGCAGGGCGGAGCCGCTCCTGCGCGCCTGGGGCCGGGCCAATCGCTACGCCGGGTCGAAGGACCGGCGAGCGGTGGCGGATATCGTCTATGACGGGCTCCGCCGGCCCCGCTCGCTGGGCTGGCGCAGCGGCGCGTCAGGCGGGCGCGGGATCGTTCACGGGCTGGCGCTGGCCGAAGGCCGGGGGGTGGAGGAGATCTTCTCCGGCGCCCGCCACGCGCCGTCGCCGCTTGTCGATGAGGAACGCCGCGCGCCGGCGGGCGATCCGCCCGATCCGGTGCGCCATGACCACCCCGACTGGCTCTTGGCCCCGCTCCGCGAGAGCCTTGGCGCGCGCTACGGCGCCTGTCTCATGGCGCTGGGCGGGCGGGCGCCGGTGGATCTGCGCGCCAACCGGCTGAAGGGCGGACGCGAGGCGGCGCTGGCCGCGCTGGCCGAAGACGGGATCGCAGCCGAACCCCTTGGCGCGGCCGACGCCATCCGCTGCCCGCCCGGCGCCCCCGTAGCGCGGAGCCGCGCCTATCGGGACGGGCTGGTGGAGCCGCAGGACGAGGCCAGCCAGGCCGGCGCCGCCTTCGCCGCCCCCGCGCCGGGCGAGACCGTGCTGGATTTCTGCGCCGGGGGCGGGGGCAAGGCGCTGGCCTTCGCCTCGCTGATGGGCGGGCGGGGGCGGATCGTCGCGCATGACGTCGCTCCGGCGCGGATGCGCGACCTGCCGTCCCGCGCCGCCCGCGCCGGCGCCCGGATCGAGATCGCCGACGCCGCCGGGCTGGGGCGGCTGAAAGCGGCGGTCGATCTGGTTTTCGTCGATGCGCCCTGCTCCGGCTCCGGCGCCTGGCGGCGCGACCCGGAGGCGAAATGGAGCCTGACGCCGGAAACCCTCGACCGGCGGATCGAGGACCAGCGGGCCGCTTTCGCCGCCGCGCTCGATTACATGCGCCCGGGCGGGCGCATCGTCTATGCGACCTGCTCGATCCTCGCCGCCGAGAACGGCGCGCAGGCCCGCGCACTCGCCGCGCGCCACGGCCTGACGCTGGAGGCGGAGCTGATCCGCCTGCCGGATGAAGGCGCCGACGGCTTCTACGCCGCCCGTCTCGCCCGCGCGCGGGCAGGGGATATTCCCGCGGCGGCGGACTGACGTAAAGGTTGACCGGCCGCGCCCTAAGATTACCCTCTCTCCCGCGCAATACGGGAGAGAGCATGTCCAACCAGAAACGCCTGACCCTTGACGAGACCATGGCGCTCGCCCTCGCGGCGCTGAAATCCTCGGGGGCGGATGATGAGAACGCCGCGCCGATCGCGCGTTGCATGTGGCGGGCGGAGCGCGACGGCGCCAAGTCTCACGGACTTTTCCGCACCGCGGGCTATTGCGGGGCGATGCGTTCGGGCAAGGCCAACGGGAAATCTCGGCCCGTGATCACCTCTGCCGAAGGGTCGGTGATCCGCATGGACGGGGATCGGGGTTTCGCCCCGGTCGCGCATGAGGCCGGCCTGCCGGCGCTGGCCGATCTGGCCAAACGTCAGGGCGTCGCCGCGCTCGCGATCCGGCGCTGCCTGCATTACGCCGCGCTCTGGCCCGAGGTCGAGACGCTGACCGATCAGGGCCTCGCGGCGATGGCCTTCACCTCCTCGCCGCCCTATGTCCACATGGCCGGCGGGCGCAAGAAGGTCTTCGGCACCAATCCGATGGCCTTCGGCTTTCCGCGCCCCGGCCAGGCGCCGATGATCTTCGATCAGGCCTCCTCCACCAGCGCGCGGGGCGAGGTGATGATCGCCGCCCGCGACGGCCATCAGGCCCCGCCGGGCGCCGGCATCGGCCCGGATGGCGAGCCGACGACCGACCCGAAGGCGATTCTCCAGGGGGCGCAGTCGCCCTTTGGCGGCTACAAGGGCGCGGCGATCGCGCTGATGGTGGACCTGCTGGCCGGGCCGCTGATCGGCGAGCTGACCTCGCTGGAGATCGCGGCGGAGGATGACGGCGCCGGTCCCGCGCTCGGCGGCCAGCTCATTCTCGCCTTCTCGCCGGAGCGGCTGGGCGGCGCCGACGCCGTCGCCAACGCCGAACGGCTGTTCACCACCCTGCTCGCGGAGGAAGGGGTGCGCCTGCCCGGCGGGCGGCGCGCCGGGGTCAGGCCGACCACGCCGGAGACGGGGATCGAGATCCCGGTTTCTCTCCATGAAGAGATCACCGCGCTGATCTGAAAGCGGCGGAGCGGCCCCGCCCGGGCCGCTCCCTCCCCCCGGGCGCGGCCCGGCTTCCCGACATGTCGAAATCTTCATTTTTGATCCGAATGCGCGTCGCATTAATCGGTCATTAACGCATGGCCTGCGAAAATTGCGCCAGCATATGAGATTACGGATGATTTTATGAAAAGTGCGGGTCAGGAGCCGGCCATGTTGGGCGATCCGGCGCCGGGATTCGGGCTGGCGGCGCTGATCCTCGCGGTCGTCGCCCTGGCTCTCCACTCCGGGGCCGCGCAGCCGGGGGATGGCGTCGCGCCTTCGGTGGTGGTGCTGGCGCTGGCCGCCTGCGCTTCGCTTGTCGCCGCGCTCGCCTATTGTCGCCCGCGCCGCGATTCCGCCGCTGCGGGTTTCGCGCTGCTCTACATGAAAGCCGCCTCTCCCGCGGCGCTCACCGATGGCGAGGGGCGTATCCTCGCCGCCAATGCGGCGTTCGGGGCCGGGGCCATGCGCGGCCGGCCTGTAGGCGCGGTGATCGGCGCGCGGCTTGGCGATCGAGCCGGCGGCGATGCGCTGGCCTATCGGCTCGCGAACCGCGCGCTCCGGCGCGACGTCGCGCTGGAGCGATGGCCGCTGGACGGCGGCGTCGTCGCGATCAAGGCCGCCCGCGCCGGGGCGAAGGAGGCGCCGCGCCTGATCTGGACCATGATCGGGATGGAGGAGCTTTCGGCCGAAATCCATCGGGGCGCGCCCTATGGCTTTCTGCGCCATGAGCCCGGCGGGGCGCATCTTTCGGCCAATGAGGCCTTCGCGGCGATGGCGGATGACGCGCGCGCCGCGGTCATCGCCGCCGCCGACGCGGCGCGGGCGGGGGGCCGCGCCCATGGCGTGGCGGTGTCCGGGGCCGGCAGGTTCGTCTTCGCCGCGACCTCCGCCTTCGGGGGGCGGGAGGAGCGGGGGAGCGTCGACGCCGGGCGCGCGCCGGCG
>JBKECG010000353.1:0-2475 GCA_047974395.1 Pikeienuella sp.
TTATCTAAGAAGGCTGATCCTATATTGATGAAGGAAAAGGATAAGTTGATAAGGGTTTATAAGGAGAATTAATATATCTTTATATTCTAAAAGGTATAGGAGAAATGGGCAGCAGTATTGCGGCCCTTTTTTCGTCGGTTGTCATTGTCGTTTTCCCACTAAAATGGTAATTAATTGCAATTGAGCGCTAAAAAAAAAAAAAAAAAAGATAATTATTTTATGTTTAACTCAAATATTAAAAACTCAATATTAATATACGATTTCATGGATATGGAAAATTTACCAAATAACAATATCGGCGACTATATTCAATCAATAGCTATACGTGATATTTGGGAAGAAAATGGAGTAAAAAAATTAGAATTCATAAATAGAGAAAATTTTGACGTTTCTTCTATAGGAGAAACTAATGTTATTTCTAACGGGTGATTTGCCTGAAATGAAAAACTCTTTCCTTTAGACCAAAAGATCAATCCTCTTTTCATCTCATTCCATTTAAGAAAGAAATATGAACTTGATGAAAAAGTAGTTGAATATTTTAAAAAAAATCAGCCAATTGGATGCAGAGATAAACAGACTCAAAAGAAATTGAAGAAGCGGGGGATTAAAACTTATTTTTCAGGATGTGCAACACTTACAATTAAAGAAAAATACTCTGACGATAAAAGAAAGGGCATTGTTTTTATTATTGATAATATTCCAGGGAATAATTTGATTTTGGACTATGAAAAGGCCAAAAAGTGAAAGGTGTTTTCCATTATTGAAAAAGAACTGTTGAAAAACTTCGAAATAAATGATATAAAGAACGCCAAGTTTCTATGACAGGGAACAAAAAAATCTTCAAATTATAATGAGCAATTTAAAATTGCAGAAGATTTCCTAAGGACGCTTGGTTCAGCAGAATTAGTTGTAACAAGTAGAATACATTCACTAATGCCATCTATGGCAATGGGAGTCCCCTCTCTATTTATTCTTTCAAACGCTAAAGATGACCGTTTTGGGGGATTAATAAAATATTGAAATATATTGGATACGAAAACAGGGAAAACTAGAATCAAATATGGTCGAGATGGGAAAATTGTAAATAGAGATTTTAACAAAATCAAAGAAGCCCTTCACAAAGATATATCAACATGAATTAATGAAAACAAAAATAATTAGACAAAATCCTTTAATTTTTAAAAAAAATTATAGAGACATAATTGTTCCCTTTAAAGTGAACAACATTTCTTTTTTAAATTATTATAAAAAAAATTATGATTACAATACCTTTTCTTATGATTGCATTATTAAAGGCAATAAGGCATACTTGATTTGCCCAGCATTATTGAATTTTGAGAAACTTGTTAATAATAAAGTTTTTGAAATTAATGGAAAACCTTTTGAAGGTAAAATTAAAATATTGAACAATGATTTCGCTAATTGATCGCTTAGAAACTCAACTATCATTCTGATCAATGACATAACCATAGAGGAAGTGTTAATTAAAATCAATGATGAGAATATTTATTCACATAAAGCCAGTATGAATAAATTAATTGGCAACGAAAGTTCCAGAGTTATTACAACAATGAACAAAAACAATAATTTAAAGTGGATTTCTGATTGAATTAATCACCATATTATCACTTTAGAAATAAATACAGTAATATTATTTGATAATAATTCAGATTTATACACGATAGAAAATATTATAGATCATATTAAAATTAATTGTCCTAATCTTATAGAACTATATGTTGTTGATTCCAAATATGTTTATGGGTCTAATGGAATTATTTCCAATGGAGAACTAATTTACAAATATACTAACATGTTGCAATTTGCAAATTTTGATTATGTAAAATATTTGCTAAGGGACAATGTAAAATTTTTAGTTAACATAGATATAGATGAAATAATAAGTAAAGACGACGTAAAAATAATATATGAGCAATTAGAGGAAAATGGCTACGCCTATCTCAAGGGGGAGTGAGTATCATCTAATGTATCTTGAACCAGAAAAATAAAAAAAGAAATAAATTGCTTTAGTAGATACATATATACTTTTAAAGAAAAGAAATTTTCTCCAAATAAATGAATAATTGATTTATCAAGATTTAATAAAGAAAACTTATTCTTGAATACTCACACATTATTTTTGAAAGAGGAAGAACTTAAAGAGGAAGAGAAATTGGCCAAATTTTACCATTATAAAAAGATTAGTACAAATTGAAAGTCGAATAGATCTGAATTAGACAGGAAAAATGAGATTAAAAAGAATAAAGAATTATTAAACCTTTTTATAATTTAAATATCAAAAATAAATTATGACTTACACAGATAAAAGCCTTGAAACATTTCTTTGAATAATAAAAGGATTTAATTCAAAGGGAAGATACCTAATAAAGAATGAACATATGAAGAAAGAGTTAATAAAGAACCTATCTTTAAATAGCAATATATTTTTGAGCAAACATAATTTATAGGGTGGCT
>JBKECG010000366.1:0-7242 GCA_047974395.1 Pikeienuella sp.
GCGGCCGTGGAGGCCGGGCGGCCATGTATAGGGCGACGCGTGGTGATAGTGTCGCCGCCCGGCCGGGCCCGCCACGGACCTGCCGGCGGGATCGCGAGCGAAACGGACGCCCCTCGTCCACGACCCGCGCGCGATCCCGCCGCCTCGCGTCTTGGCGCCTTCTTCCGCATCTGTATGATCCCACTGCATGAAAAGCGGGAGATGCGCGCGGATGGGCTATCAGGATATTCTCTACAGTCTCGAAAGCGGCGTCGCGCGCATCACGCTGAACCGGCCGGAGGCGTTGAACGGCTTCACCTCGGCGATGCGGGCGGAGCTGCGCCACGCGCTGGCCCGCGCCGCGACCGAAGCGCGGGTTCTGGTGCTGACCGGCGCCGGGCGCGGCTTCTGCTCGGGGCAGGATCTGGGCTCCGTCGGCAAGGCTTCGGACATAGATCTGGAGCGGCTCCTGCGCGAGGAATACGAGCCGATCCTGAAGCTGATCGAAGAAAGCCCGATCCCGATCCTCTGCGCGGTCAACGGGCCGGCGGCGGGGGCCGGGGCCAATCTGGCGCTGGCCTGCGATGTGGTCGTGGCGGCGCGCTCGGCCTTTTTCCTTCAGGCTTTCGCCCGGATCGGGCTTTTGCCCGACGCCGGCGGCACCTGGCGGCTGCCGCGCAAGGTCGGGCTGGCGCGGGCCATGGGCATGGCGCTGTTCGCCGAACCGGTCCCGGCCCCGCAGGCCGCGGAATGGGGCCTGATCTGGGAGGTCGTGGATGACGACGCGCTCGGCGCGCGGATCGACGAATTGGCCGCCCGTCTCGCCGCCGGGCCGACCAGGGCCTATGGCGCGATCAGGCGCGCGCTGCGCCAGAGCTTCGACAACAGCTACGAGGCGCAACTGGCGCTGGAGGCGAGCGCGCAGGGCGCGCTCGGATCAAGCCGCGATTTCGAGGAAGGGGTGCTCGCCTTTCTCGAAAAGCGCAAACCCATCTTCGAGGGCGAATGAGCCCGTTTTCCACGCGGATAACGGCCGCGCCGCGCCCCTTCGATGAACGCCGGGGCGCCGAGGCGGCCGCGCTGCTCGGCGCCTCCGGCGATCTCGACGCGCTGATCAGGGGCGCGGCCGGGTCCAGCCCCTTCCTCGCCCGCCTGATCACGCGGGAGGCCGAATGGCTCGCCGGGGCGTTGCAGACCCCACCCGAGGACGCCTTCGCCGCCATATTGGCCGAGGCGGCGACGGCGGAGGGCCTGCGCGATGTCGGCGTCTCGCTGCGCCGGGCCAAGCGCCGCGCGGCGCTTCTGATCGCGCTGGCCGATCTCGGCGGGGTCTGGGCGCTGGAGGATGTGACCGGCGCGCTCTCCGGTCTCGCCGATCATGCGGTGGAGTTGAGCTTCCGCGCCGCGCTGGCGACGGAGACCTCCGGCCCGCTGAAGGGGACGACGCCGGAATCGGCCGGGCTGATCGCGCTGGCCATGGGCAAGGGCGGCGCGCGGGAGCTGAACTATTCCTCCGATATCGACCTTGTGCTGTTTCATGACGCCGAGCGCATGGGCGAGGATGAAGCGCAGGAGCTGAAATCGCGCTGGGTGCGGGTCTCGCAGCGGGCGGTGAAGCTGATATCGGAGGTGACGGACGAGGGGTACGTCTTCCGCGTCGATCTGCGGCTCCGCCCCAACCCCTCGGTCACGCCGATCAATCTTTCGACCGAGGCGGCGGAGCGGTACTATGAAAGCATGGGAAGGACATGGGAGCGCGCGGCCTTCATCAAGGCCCGCCCCGCCGCAGGCGACCTCAGGGCCGGCCAGGCCTTTCTCAAGGTGCTGGAGCCCTTCATCTGGCGGCGGCACCTGGATTTCGCCGCGCTGGAGGACATCAACGACATCCGCGCCAAGATCCGCGACGCCAAGGGGCTGGCCGGGCTGCGCGACCTGCCGGGTTACGATCTGAAGCTCGGTCCCGGCGGCATTCGCGAGATCGAGTTCTTCGCCCAGACCCAGCAGCTCGCCCTCGGTGGGCGCAACAAGAAGCTCCGCGCGCGCGCGACCTGCGACGCCTTGGGCGCGCTGGTCAGGGCCGGCAGGATCGAGCCCGAGATCTGCGACATGCTGATCGAGGATTACCGCGCCCACCGGACGCTGGAGCATCGCCTCCAGATGATCGAGGACGCGCAGACCCATCACATCCCGGTCTCGGCCGAGGCCCGCGCCCGAGTCGCCGCCCTCGCCGGCTGGCCGGACCGCGAGGCGATGGAGGAGGATGTCGCCGCGCGGCTCGCCGCGGTGCGCAAGCTGGTGCAGGATTTCTTCGCCATCGTCGCGCCCCATGCGGCGCAGACCGAGGCGCTGGACGAGGTGATCGCAAATCTGCCTTTCGAGCGGCCCGACATGGTGCGCGAAATGGCCGAACGCTGGGCCATAGGCGGCGTCGCCGCCACCCGCGACAGCCGCGCGCGGCGCAAGTTCCGCGCGCTGGCGCCGAAGATCCTGCGCCGTCTGGCCAAGGCGGGCGACCCCGATGACGCGGCGCTGCAATTCGACCGGTTCATCTCCGGCCTGCCGGCGGGGGTGCAGCTTTTCTCGCTGTTCGAGGCCAATCCCCAGCTTCTGGATCTTCTGGCGGAGATCTGCGCCGCGGCGCCGCGCCTCGCCGCCTATCTCGGGCGCAACGCCGGGGTGCTGGACGCGGTGCTGGACGCGAATTTCTTCTCGCCGCTGGACGGGGCCGAGGCGATGGAGGCCGATCTGGCCGAGGCGCTTTCGCGCGCCGGCGACTACGAAACCGTGCTGGACGCCGTGCGCGCCTGGGCGAAGGAGATGCGCTTCCGGCTCGGCGTGCAGGTCTTGCGCGGCATCGCCGACGAAGCAGAGGCCGGAATCGGCTTTTCCGATATCGCCGAAACCTGCCTGAAGGCGCTGCTGCCGGCGGTCGAGGCCGAATTCGCCCGCCGCCACGGCCCCGCGCCAGGGCGGGGCGCGGCGGTGATCGGCATGGGCAAGCTCGGCGGGCGGGAGATGACCGCCTCTTCCGATCTCGACCTGATCATTGTCTATGACGCGGGCGAGGCCGAACAGTCCGAAGGGCCGAAACCGCTGACCGTCTCGGTCTATTTCGCCCGGCTGACGCAGATGCTGGTCTCGGCCCTGACCACATTGACGGCGGAGGGCGCGCTTTACGAGGTGGACATGCGGCTGCGCCCCTCCGGCGGGCAGGGACCGGTCGCGGTCAGCCTCTCCTCCTTCAGCCGCTATCAGGCCGAGGACGCCTGGACATGGGAGCATATGGCGCTGACCCGCGCCCGGCCAGTGGCCGGGGCCGCCGATCTGCGGGCCGAGATCGACCAGGTGATCGAGACCGTCCTTTCCGCCCCGCGCGACGCCGCCAGAACCCGCGAGGACGTCGCCGCCATGCGCGCGCGGCTGATCGAGGCGCATGCGAAGATCAGGGATGATCTCTGGGCGCTCAAACATGGCGCCGGCGGGCTTATGGATATCGAATTCGCGGCGCAGAACGGCCTGCTCTGCGCCGGGCTGACCGGCGCGCGCTCCGCCCCGCCGGCGCTGCGGGCGCTGGCCGAGGCCGGGGCGATGGATGAGGAGGACGCCCGCGCGCTGACCGAGGCGCACCGCCTCCAGGCCCGCTTGCAGCAGGTGGAGCGCATGGCGTTGCAGGAGGCTTTCGACGCCGGGACCGCCGGCGACGGGCTGAAGGCGGCGCTGGTGCGCGCGGCGGGTGTCAGGAGCTTTCGCGAACTGGAGGCGCGGCTGAGCGCGGCGCGGGCCGGGGCGCTGGCCATCGTCGACCGGCTTCTGCCCGGCTGAGCCCCCATGACGCTCCCCATCGTATTCCACAAGGATTACGAGATCGCGCTCCGGCCCGGTCACGCCTTTCCGATGTCGAAATACGGCTATCTGCGTCAGGCGTTGCAGGCCTGCGGGCTGGCGCCGCCCGGCGGTTTCTTCGCCCCGGTGGAGGCCGGGGCGGCGGTAATCGGCCTCGCCCATGATCCGGGCTATGTCGAGCGGGTCGCCACCGGCGCGCTCGGCCCCGAGGAGGCGAAGCGCATCGGCCTGCCGGTCGGCCCGGCGCTGGCGCGGCGGGCGCGGCTCTCCTCCGCCGGCACGCTGCTGGCGGCGCGTTTCGCGCTGGAGCGCGGGATCGCCTGCAACGCCGCCGGCGGCTCGCATCATGCCGACCGGGACGGGGGCGCCGGCTATTGCGTCTTCAACGACGTCGCCGTCGCCATCGCCGCGCTGCTGGCCGAAGGGGCGATCCGCCGCGCGGCGGTGCTCGATCTCGACGTGCATCAGGGCGACGGCACGGCGCGGATCTTCGCCGATGACGCGCGGGTCTTCACCGTCTCGCTCCATGCGGAGCGGAATTTCCCGGCGCGCAAGGCCCGCTCCGATCTGGATATCGCCCTGCCGGACGGGACGGGGGACGCGGCCTATCTCGCCGCGCTCGACGCGGCGCTGGAGCGGCTGGAGGATCAGCCGGCGGATATCCTCTTTCTCAACGCCGGCGTCGATGTGCTGGCCGGCGACCGGCTCGGCCGGCTCGCCCTGTCCGGCGCGGGGCTGAGAGCGCGCGAGAAGCGGGCGCTCGGCCGGGCCGCGGCGCGGCGCCTGCCGGTGGTGGGCGTTCTCGGCGGCGGCTATGGCGCCGATCTGGCGGAGGTCGCCGCGCGGCATGTCCTGCTCTTTGAAGAGGCGGCGAAATTGGCTAGCGTGACGGCATGACCGGATTCTTCTCGCGCCTCACCGCGCTTTTCACCGAAGCGGAACAGAACGCCGGCCGGACGCATGACCCGGCGGGGCTGGCGCTCGCCGCGCTGATGGTCCGCCTCGCTCGCGCCGACGGCGATTTCGACGCCGAGGAGCGGGCCCGGATCGAAACCGCGCTCGACGCCCGTTTCGGCGACGGCGCCGCGCTCCTGGCCGCCGCCGAAGGGGCCGAGCGCGCGGCGCTGGACCATCACCAGTTCACCAAGGTGGTGAAGGCCGCCTATGCGCCCGAGGAGCGCGGCGCGCTGCTCGAAGAGCTGTGGGCGGTGGTTCTGGCCGATCAGACCCGCGATGACGAGGAGAACGCGCTGATGCGCCAGTTCGCCTCGCTGCTGCATGTCTCCGATCAGGATGTCGCCCGCGCCCGGCGACGGGTGGAGCGGAACGGGGATTGAGCCGCGCGCGGCTCAAAGCTGCACGGCGCCGGATTTCTCCTCGCTCAGCAGGACATTGGATTCGACCTCGCCGATTCCCGGCAGAGTCATGATCCGCCGGCGCAGGATACGCTCGAAATCCGCCAGATCGCGGGCGACGACGCGCAGGCGATAATCGTAGACGCCCAGCACATGCTGGACCAGTTGAACCTCGGGAATGGCGATCACCGCGCGCTCGAACTCCTCGACCCGGCTCCGGCCCTTGGCGGCCAGCTTCACCCCCATGAAGACGGTGACGCCATAGCCGAGCTTCGCCCGGTTGAGCGCGACCCGGCGCCGGCGGATCACCCCGGCCTCCTCCAGCCGTCTGATCCGTCGCCAGGCGGCGGGCTGCGACAGCCCGGCCCGCGCCCCGGCCTCCTTCGCGGAGAGCGAGCCGTCGGCCAGAAGCGCGCGCAAAAGCGCGAGATCGGCGGCGTCGGGGGTGAAGCTCAGATCGGCAGCCATTCATCATTCTTGAGTTCGGAGACGAGAAGAAGCGCCTCGATATCGGCGACATGCGGCAGATCGTGGATGCGGGTTTTCAGCAGTTCCTGATAATGGGCCAGATCGCGCGCCACCACGTCCATGCGGATATCGACCCGGCCGAGCAGGGTCTGGATCACCAGAATCTCCGGCACCTCGCGCGCGGCTTCGATGAATTCCTGAAAGGCGCCGGCATGGGTCTTGTCCAGTTGGACCCGCAGGAAGACCTGCACCTCATAGCCGAGCCTGCGCAGATCGACCTCGACCAATCGCCCCTCGATGACGCCGGCCTTCTCCATCCGCTCCACCCGCCGCCAGCAGGGCGAGGGCGAAAGCCCCGCCCGCTCGGCCAGCGCGGCGGTGGACAGCCCGGCGTCGGATTGAAGCGCGCGAAGGATGCGCCTGTCGGTATCGTCGATATCCTGCATGAATTGACCGGGAAATTGACTATTTCCAAATTCATATGCCCTATTTTTCACCATAGACGCAAGGAAAGACAGGTTTTCCCCGCCGATCCGCCTATGCTCGCCGCCATCGACAACCGGAACGAGGGACAGCGCCATGCGCGTCTATTACGATCGCGACTGCGACATCAATCTCATCAAGGACCGCAATGTCGCGGTCGTCGGCTATGGCTCGCAGGGCCACGCCCATGCGCTGAACATGCGCGATTCCGGCGTGAAGAACGTCGCCGCCGCGCTCCGCCCCGGCTCGCCCTCCGCCGCCAAGGCCGAGGCCGAGGGGCTGAAGGTCATGGGCATCGCCGAGGCCGCGAAATGGGCCGATGTGCTGATGATGACCATGCCCGACGAGCTTCAGGCGGAGACCTATTACGAGCATATCCACGACAACCTGCGCGAGGGCGCGGCGATCGCCTTCGCCCATGGTCTCAACGTGCATTTCAACCTGATCGAACCGAAACCGGGCGTGGACGTCATCATGATGGCCCCCAAGGGCCCCGGCCACACCGTGCGCGGCGAATTCGTGAAGGGCGGCGGCGTGCCCTGCCTGGTCGCGGTTCACAACAACGCCTCCGGCAAGGCGCTGGAGATCGGGCTCTCCTATTGCTCGGCCATCGGCGGCGGCCGGTCCGGCATCATCGAGACCGATTTCAAGGAAGAGTGCGAGACCGATCTCTTCGGCGAGCAGGTCGTGCTCTGCGGCGGCCTTGTCGAGCTGATCCGCATGGGTTTCGAAACCCTGGTCGAGGCCGGCTACGCGCCGGAGATGGCCTATTTCGAATGCCTCCACGAAGTGAAGCTGATCGTGGACCTGATCTATGAGGGCGGCATCGCCAACATGAACTACTCGATCTCCAACACCGCAGAGTTCGGCGAGTATCATTCCGGCCCGCAGATCCTGCCCCGCGCCGAGACCAAGGAGCGGATGCGGAAAGTGCTGAAGGACATTCAGGACGGGCGCTTCACCTCCGAATGGATGCGCGAATACAAGGCCGGGCTGCCGATGTTCAAGGCGATCCGCCGCAACAACGACGCCCACCAGATCGAGGAAGTCGGCGAGAAGCTCCGCGGCATGATGCCCTGGATCGCCGCCGGCAAGCTCGTGGACAAGTCGAAGA